>DATBDM010000205.1:0-13673 GCA_036269915.1 Solirubrobacteraceae bacterium
CTGCTCTTCCACTCCTACCTGCGCTTCCCGCGCGGCTTCTTCGACCACCACGCGACGGGCCAGGTCGTCTCGCGCGCGACGAACGACCTCTATCCGATCCGCTACTTCGTCGGCTGGGGCCTCGTGCAGGGCGCGCAGAGCGTGATGATGATCGTCGGCGCCGGCATCGTGCTCGGGCTCGCCGACCCGAAGCTCGCGCTGCTGAGCGCGATCCCGCTGCCGCTGATCGGCATCGTCGCCTGGCACTTCGGCCGGCTCGTCACGCCGATCTCGCGCGAGGTCCAGTCGCGCAAGGGCGATGTCACGGAGTCCGCCGACGAGGCCGTCGTCGGCATCGAGATGGTGCAGGCCTTCGGCCGCGAGGGCGACGTGCAGGCGCGCTTCGCCGAGCGCGCGGGCGCGGTGCGCGAGGTCGTGCTGCGCCAGGCGCAGGTCGAGTCGCACCACCTGCCCGGCCTGTTCTTCCTGCCGTCGCTGTCGGTCGCCATCGTGCTCGGCCTCGGCGGCCAGCAGGTGATCGACGGCACGCTCTCCTACGGCGAGTTCGCGCTGTTCATCCAGCTGCTGCTGCAGCTCGTGTGGCCGCTCGAGTCGATGGGCTGGATCCTCAACCTCGCCCAGCGCGCGACCGCCTCGGCGGGCCGCGCCTTCGCCTGGATCGAGGGCATCCCCTGCCTGCCCGAGCCCGAGCGGCCACGCGCGCTGCCCGCCGATCGCGGCCTCGGCATCACGCTGCGCGGGGTCCGCTTCGGCTACCCGGGCGGCAGCGAGGTGCTCGCGGGCATCGACCTCGAGGTCGCCCCCGGCGAGATCCTCGCCGTCTGCGGGTCGACCGGCAGCGGCAAGTCGACGCTGCTGCAGCTGCTGCCCCGGTTCTACGACCCCGACGCCGGCTCGGTCGAGGTCGGCGGCATCGACCTGCGCGACGTCCGGCTGTCCGAGGCCCGCGGCGCCGTCGCGGTCGTCACCCAGCGCCCGGTGCTCTTCTCCGACTCGCTGCGCGCGAACCTCCTCGTCGGCCGCCCCGGCGCGTCGCAGGCCGACCTCGACGCGGCCTGCGAGCTGGCCGGCGTCACCCCGTTCCTCGACGACCTGCCCGACGGTCACGAGACGCTGATCGGCGAGCGCGGCGTGAATCTCTCCGGCGGCCAGCGCCAGCGGGTCGCGCTCGCCCGCGCGCTGCTGACCGACGCGCGCGTGCTCGTGCTCGACGACCCGCTCTCGGCCGTCGACACCACGACCGAGGAGGGCATCGTCGAGCGCCTGCGCGACGCGCTCGCGGGCCGCACCGTGCTGCTCGCCACCCAGCGGCTGTCGACGCTCGCGCTCGCCGAGCGCGTCGCGGTGCTCGACGAGGGCCGCGTCGCCGAGACGGGCGAGCCGGCCGAGCTGCTCGAGCGCGGCGAGGCGTTCACCGCCCTGTTCGGGGAGGAGACCCCTGTCCTCTGACGCGCCCAGCGGCCTGCGCCGCCTGCGCCAGCACGCACGGCGCCGCCGCGGCTGGCTCATCCTGCTCGCGCTCTGCGCGATTGGCGAGGCGTTCGCCCAGAGCGGCTCGTGGCTGCTCGTGCGCCTGGCGATCAACGACGGCATCGTCAAGGGCGACGAGGGGGTGCTGCGCTGGAGCGTCGTCGCCTACGCGGCCGTCGCCGTCGCCGGCTTCGTGCTGATGGGGATCGTGATCCGCGGGCTGGCCCAGCTCGGTCAGGAACTGGTGCTCGGGCTGCGCCGCGAGCTGTTCGACCACCTCACCTCGCTGTCGCTGCGCTACTTCTCCGAGCAGCGCGCGGGCTGGATCATCGCGCGGCTGACCTCCGACGTCGACGCGATCTCCGACGTCCTCTCGCAGGGCCTGCCAACCCTCGTCACCAACGCGGTCCTGCTGCCCGCCGCGATCACCGCGCTGTTCATCAACGACTGGCGGCTCGGGTTGATCTCGCTCGTCGTGCTGCCTCCGGCGATCGTGCTCACGCGCTGGTTCCAGCGGCGGTCGTCGGTCGCGCAGCTCGAGGTGCGCAACCGGATCGGCGCGGTCACCGCGCACCTGGCCGAGTCCGTCGCGGGCATGGCCATCGTCCAGTCCTTCCGGCGCGAGCGCGGCTTCGGGGCCCGCTTCGACTCGCTCAACGACGACAACCGGGCCGCGAACTTCACGGCGCAGCGGATCTCCTCGCTGTTCTTCCCGTCGATCGAGTTCCTCGGAGTGATCGCGACGATCGCGGTGCTCGCGCTCGGCTCGGGCCTGCTGCCGACGACCGAGATCGGCACGCTCGCCGCCGCCTACTTCCTGCTCGGGCTCGTCTTCCAGCCGCTGCAGGAGCTCTCCGACGTCTACGGGCAGCTGCAATCGGCCAGCGCCGCGATGATCAAGATCAGCGCCGTGCTCGACGCGGAGCCGGACATCGAGTCCCCGGCGCATCCGCGCGACCCCGGCCGCATCGACGGCGACGTCGTCTTCGACGGCGTGCGCTTCGCCTATGGCTCCAACGAGGTCGTGCACGGGATCGACCTGGTCATCCCCGCGGGCACCTGCACCGCGCTGATCGGCGAGTCCGGGGGCGGCAAGTCGACGATGGCCAAGCTGCTCGCGCGCTTCTACGACCCGACCCACGGCGCCGTCCGCGTCGACGGCGTCGATCTGCGCGAGCTCGACCTGCACCGCTACCGCCGCCAGCTCGGCGTCGTCCTGCAGGACCCCTTCCTGTTCACCGGCACGATCGCCGACAACATCCGCTTCGCGCGCCCGGACGCGAGCGACGAGGACGTCCGCGAGACCGCGGCGATGCTCGGGCTCGACCGCCTCGCGCGCCGCTTCGCCGAGGGCCTGGACCATCCCGTGCACGAGGGCGGCTCGGGGCTCTCGGCGGGTGAGCGCCAGCTCATCTCGATCGCCCGCGCGCTGCTCGCCGACCCGCGCATCCTGATCCTCGACGAGGCGACGTCGAACATCGACCGGCCGACCGAGCTGTTGATCGAGCGCGCGCTCGACCGCCTGCTGGCCGGCCGCACGTCGCTGATCATCGCCCACCGGCTCTCGACCGTCGCCCGCGCCGACGAGCTCGTCGTGATCGACCACGGCCGGATCGCCGACCGCGGCGGGGAGGCGGCGGTAGCCTGAGCCGATGGAGCCTCGCGTCAGCCTCGTCACGCTCGGCGTCGCCGACCTGGCGCGGGCCAAGGCGTTCTACGCGGCGCTCGGCTGGGAGGGCACGGAGGTACAGGAGACGGTCTTCGTCCAGGCGGGTCCGCTGGCCGTCGTGCTGTGGGGCCGCGCCAAGCTCGCCGAGGACTGCGGGATCGAGGACGACGGCGGCAGCTTCGGCGGCATGGCGCTCGCGCAGAACGTGCGCTCGCGGGACGAGGTCGACGCGATCGTCGCCGCGGCCGCAGCGGCCGGCGCGACCGTGACGCGACCGCCGTCCGAGACGTTCTACGGCGGCTACGCCGGCGTCTTCCGCGACCCCGACGGACACGTGTGGGAGATCGCGCACAACCCGGGCTTCACCCTCGCGGAGGACGACGCCCTGGTCCTCCCCGACTTCGGCTAGCCCATGTCGGTCGTCACGATCGCGCCGCTGCAGCTGGTGGGACCGGCCGTCGCGACCTGGGGCTACTGGCGCCGGGCGCGGACGCTGTCCGAGCGCGGCGCGCCGGTGCCGGCCTGGCGGCAGTGGTGCTGGTACTCCGGCGTGGCGCTGATCGTCGTCACGCTCAGCTCGCCGATCGCGATCATCAGCGACGAGCTCTTCGCGATCCACATGGTCGAGCACCTGCTGATCGCCGACCTCGGCGCCCTGCTGCTGGTGCTCGGGCTCACCGGGCCGATGCTCGCTCCCGTGCTGCGGGTGCGCGAGCTGCGCTGGCTGCGCGCGCTGGCCCACCCCGCAGTGGCGCTGCCGCTGTGGGCGATCGACTTCTACCTCTGGCACCTGCCGGCGCTCTACCAGGCGACGCTGACCAACGACTGGGTGCACGCGCTCGAGCACCTGCTGTTCCTGGCCTGCGGGATGGCGATCTGGATGGCCCTGCTCGGACCGCTGCCCAAGCCGGCCTGGTTCGGCAACCTGGCGAAGATCGTCTACATCGTGCTCGTGCGGCTGATCGAGTCGGTGCTGGCCAACGTGCTGCTGTGGTCGGGGACCGTGCTCTATCCCCAGTACGCGGCCGGCGAGCGCAAGTGGGGCGTGACCGCGCTGCAGGACCAGACCGCGGCGGGCGCGATCATGATGATCGAGGGCTCGATCGTCACGATCGTCCTCTTCGGCTGGTTGTTCCTGCGCGCCGCGCAGGAGAGCGAGGAGCGCGACGGGCTGCGCGAGCTGGCGGCGTCGCACGGCGTGGAGCTCGACGAGCGGCGGGCCGCCCGTGCGGTCGCCGCCGGCCGCGGCGACGCGCTGCGCGAGCGGATCCTCGCCCAGGCGGGGGCGGAGCCGCCGGCGCCGCGTGCCGAATAGCCTGCCGCCGATGACGACGAGCCTCGCCGCCAAGACCCTGTTCATCTCGGGCGCGAGCCGGGGCATCGGCCTCGCGATCGCGCTGACCGTCGCCCGGGACGGGGGCAACGTGGCGCTGATCGCCAAGACCGCCGAGCCGCATCCCAAGCTCGAGGGCACGATCTACACCGCCGCCGAGGCGATCGAGGCCGCGGGCGGGACGGCACTGCCGATCGTCGGCGACATCCGCGACGGCGAGCAGGTCGAGGCGGCGGTCGCGCAGGCGGTCGAGCGCTTCGGCGGGATCGACCTGTGCGTCAACAACGCGAGCGCGATCAACCTCGGCGGGGTCGAGGACGTCGACCTCAAGCGCTTCGACCTGATGCAGGACATCAACGTCCGCGGCACCTACGCGGTCTCGCGCGCGTGCGTGCCGCACCTGCGCGGGCGCGAGAACCCGCACATCCTCACGCTCTCGCCGCCGATTAGCCTCGAGCCGAAGTGGCTCTCCCCCTTCACGGCCTACGCGATGGCCAAGTACGGCATGACGCTGTGCGCACTCGGGCTCGCGGAGCAGCTGCGCGAGGCCGGCATCGCCTCCAACGCCCTCTGGCCGCGCACGCTGATCGCCACCGCCGCGGTCCAGAACCTGCTCGGCGGCGACGAGGCGATGCGCCGCGCCCGCACGCCCGAGCTCTACGCCGACGCGGCGTACCGCGTGCTGACGTCCCCCAGCCGCGAGCTCACCGGGCGCGCGCTGCTGTGCGAGGACGTCCTCGTCGAGGCCGGCGTCACCGACCTGTCGGGCTACTCGGCGGCCGGCGCCGACGCCGATCTGCAGGTCGACCTCTTCGTCGACGAGGTCGACCCGCCGGGGCTGCGCTAGCGGGCCGGCGCCCTGATCTCCTCCCGCCAGCGCAGCTCCACCCCCGCGGCGACCAGCCGCGCCTGCAGCTCGGCCGTCAGCTCCGCGCTCGCTGTCACCGCGTGCGGGGTCGTCGACCGTGAGGCGCAGAGCGCGACGAGGTGGCCGGCGGCCTCGCCCGCGTTCCACTCGACCGGATGGACGCGGTAGGCGCCGTTGGTGATGTGCGTCGTCCCGATCGCCTTGCCCGCCGCGACGAGGTTCTCGACGCGCTCGGGGACGAGCGCGCCCAGGGGGATCTGGAAGGGGCAGCAGGCGACGTCGAGGTAGCCGTCGCCGCCCGTCGACGGATGCAGGTCGATCCGGTAGGCGCCGATCCCGACCGAGTCGGGGTACTCGACCGCCCCGTGGTCGCCGCGCACCGCGAGCGCCACGTCCTGCTCGCGCACCGTCCTCAGCGCACGCAGGCGGCGCGACTCGCGGATGTACGGGTGCAGCGCGAGCCCGTCCGGCGCGCCGCCCATCACGTCACCGCGCAGGCGCAGCCCGGGCCATCCTGCCTCGGTCTGCATCCAGTGCAGGAAGCTCAGGCTCAGCTGCCGCGCGTCGGCCGCGGCCGGCCCGCCGCCGTCGAGCACCACCGCGTCGGCGAAGTCGATCTGCGGCCAGTTGACCGTCGTGATGTCGCTGGGGTAGGCGCCCGGCGCGAACAGCCGCCGCGCCGCGATGCGGCGGAAGCGCCACAGGTCGCGATCGAGGCTCGGATCGTCGAAGTCCGGCCCTGTCCGCAGCGGGTCGTCGTCCGGGTTGGGCTCCAGGCGCCGCTCCACCGGCCGGTTGGTCCGCGGGTCGGGCGCCGTCCACGAGAAGCGCGGCGCGAACCGCTCGTAGCCGTCGGGCCGGTCGATCGTGTGGTCCTCCCCGTCGAGGTGCTCGAGTGCGAAGCAGACCGAGACCGGCTGGAGGTTGCCCGGCTGCGCCCGCTCCGGCGCGTGCGGCTCGCCGGTCGACTTGCGCGACTCGGAGCCGGTCACGTGCTCGACCCTCGCGAGCGCCAGCAGCGACCCGGTCTCGGTCGCCTCCACGACCCAATCGGCCGCGACGGTCACGACGTCGCCGGAGGTGCGATCGCGCAGCTCGACCGCTGCCACCCGGTCGCGGTCGACCACGGCGGCGACCGGCTCGTGGCGCAGCAGCAGCTTCAGCCGCCCGGCCGCGAGCGCGGGCGCGAGCATCGACGCCAGCACCGCCACCGCGACGGGCGGCTCGTGGCCGAGCCGCGAGACGAAGCACGCGCCCGGGTTGAGCGCGGAGGCCATCCGCGCGTCGAGCGTCAACGGGAACAGCGACCGGTAGTGCGCGCGGATCCCGTCGCGCAGGCGGCGGTAGCTCGCCGTGCAGCCGAGCCGCTCGATCCACGGATGCTCGTCCGGCGGCACGCCCTGGCTCGTGAGCTGGCCGCCGATCCAGGCCGTCGGCTCGGCGAGCACCACATCCAGCCCCGAGTCGGCGAGCGCGAGCGCGGCGGCCACCCCGCCGACGCCGCCGCCGGCGACGAGGACGTCGGCGCGCCGCTCGGCCGTGGCGTTCAGCCCGTCCGCTCCCACAGTGCGACCATGCCCGCCGGGCCGTGCCGCTGAACCGGAGGCGCGGCGCGCGTCTGCCAGGATGCCCGGCGTGATCGAGACGAACGGACGCCCCGCCGAGCTGCTGCGCTTGGCCACGGCCGGGTCGGTGGATGACGGCAAGAGCACCCTGATCGGGCGCCTGCTCTATGACGCGAAGGCGCTGATGGCCGACCAGATGCCGGCCGCCGAGACCGACCTCGCCAACGTCACCGACGGCCTGCGCGCCGAGCGCGAGCAGGGCATCACGATCGACGTCGCCTACCGCTTCTTCGCGACCCCGAGCCGCTCGTTCATCATCGCCGACACTCCCGGCCACGTCCGCTACACGCGCAACATGGTGACCGGCGCGTCCACGGCCCAGGCCGCGCTCGTGCTCGTCGACGCCCGCAACGGGATCGTCGAGCAGTCGCGCCGCCACGCCTACCTGTCGTCGCTGCTCGGCATCCGCCACCTGATCGCCTGCGTGAACAAGATGGACCTCGTCGACTGGGACGAGGACCGCTTCCGCGACATCGAGACCGACTTCCGCCGCGTCGCCGCGCGGCTCGGCGTGCCGGACGCCCGCGCGATCCCGATCTCGGCGCTCAAGGGCGGCAACGTCGTCGAGCGGACCGATCAGTCGCCGTGGTACACGGGCGAGCCCCTGCTGCGCCAGCTCGAGACGCTCGAGCTCGCGCAGGACCGCAACGTCGCCGACGTCCGCTTCCCCGTGCAGTGGACGGTCCGCAACACCGACTACCGCGGCTACGCGGGCCAGGTCGCCGGCGGCGTCCTGCGCGTCGGCGATCCGGTGCGGGTGCTGCCCAGCGGCGAGCGCTCGACGATCGCCGGCATCGACACGCCGGCCGGACCGGTCGACGCGACCGCGCCGCCGATGTCGGTCACCGTGCTGCTCGCCGACGACGTCGACGTCGGCCGCGGCGACCTGATCGCCGGCGCCGACGACGGCCCCGTCGTCGCGCGCCACCTCGAGGCCACGGTCTGCTGGATGGCCGATGCGCCCCTGCGTCCCGGCACCCGCTACCAGCTCAAGCACACCACCCGCCGCGTCCGGGCGACGATCGAGCGGCTCGACACCAAGGTCGACATGCACACGCTCGACGACGTCCCGTCGCCGGCCGAGCTCGAGCTCAACGACATCGGCCGCGTGCGCCTGCGCACGAGCCTCCCGGTGCTCGCCGATCCGTACGAGCGCAACCGCACGACGGGCGCCTTCATCCTCATCGACGAGAGCTCCAACGACACCGTCGGCGCGGGCATGATCATCACGCCCAGCGAGGAGGCGGGCGCGCCGTTCAACCCGCACAGCCCGTACGTCGTCTGGCACGAGCCGCCGATGCCGCGGCGTGAGCGCTGGGACGTGCTCGGCACGCGCGGCGCGACCGTCTGGCTGACCGGCCTGCCGAGCTCGGGCAAGTCGAGCATCGGCGAGGAGCTCGAGCGCCGGCTCGTCGCCGCGGGCCGCCCCGCGTACCTGCTCGACGGCGAGAACGTGCGCCACGGCCTCAGCGCCGACCTCGGGTTCACGCCCGAGGACCGGCACGAGCAGGCCCGCCGCGTCGCCGCGGTCGCCCGCATCCTGGCCGACGCCGGCAACATCGCGATCGTCGCCATCGTCTCGCCCGCCGCCGCCGACCGCAACGCCGCGCGCGAGCTGCACGAGCAGGCCGACCTGCAGTTCGTCGAGGCCTACGTCGACACTCCGCTCGAGGTCTGCGAGCGGCGCGACCCGCGCGGCCTGTACCGCCGGGCGCGCGCGGGCGAGCTGCCGGCGTTCACCGGCATCGACGCGCCGTACGAGGCGCCCGAGAGCCCGGACGTGCGCCTGCACGGCCACGCGGAGCCGATCGAGCAATCCGTCCAGCGGATCCTCGGCGCCCTCGACGACTGACATTCACGGGATTCTCACCTGCGCGCGCCCCGGTGGCGGCAGCCTCCGGCCGATGACCGACCAAGGACTCTCGCGCCGCTCGCTGCTCGGCCGCTCCGCGACCGGCGTGGGCATCGCGCTCGCCGGCAACCTCGCCGGGATCTTCGGCACCGGGACGGCGCAGGCGGGGCCGGGCCGCGGCAAGCCCGGCGGCGCCGGCTACGGCGAGCTCGTCCCCGACCCGAACGGGCGCCTCGCGCTGCCGGAGGGCTTCAGCTACACGATCGTCGCCGAGTCGGGCGTCACCCGGCTCGAGACCGGCGAGCCGACGCCCTCGGATCCCGACGGCACCGCGAGCTTCGTCCGGCGCGGCGGCAACGGCAGCGTGCTGGTCAACAACCACGAGAACTCCGGCGAGGAGCCGTGGCCGGTCCCCGCGATCGGAGGCTACGTCTACGACGCGAGCGCGACCGGCGGGACGACCACGATCGAGGTCGACAAGCACGGCCGCCGCGTGCGCGAGTACGTGAGCCTCGCCGGAACGCACACCAACTGCGCCGGCGGCAAGACGCCGTGGGACACGTGGCTGACCTGCGAGGAGACCGAGGCGATCCTCGCCAAGCGCCACGGCTACGTCTTCGAGGTCGACCCCTACGACCAGCGGGCCAACCGCGACCCGAAGCCGATCAAGGCGCTCGGCCGCTACGCGCACGAGTCGGTCGTCGTCGACCCGCGCACCGGCGTGATCTACCAGACCGAGGACGCCGGCAACCCGAACGGGCTGCTCTACCGCTGGACCCCGCCGGAGTCGGCGCTGCCGCTGCGCCACGGGTCGCTGCGCAAGCTCGCCGACGACGCCGGCGAGCTCGACGCGATGAAGGCCTTCACGCGCTCGGGCACGTTCGTCGCCGACCTGTCCGTGGCCACCCAGCCGGGCACCACCTACCGGATCGAGTGGGTCCCGGTCCCCGACCGCGAGGCGAACACGACGTCGACGCGCAAGCAGTTCGGGGCCGGCGAGATCACCCGCAGCCGCAAGCTCGAGGGCATGTGGTGGGGCGACGGCGGCGCCTACTTCACCGCCTCGTTCGCGCGCACCTCCGACGGCAGCGCCAAGCAGCACGACGGGCAGGTCTGGTTCATCGATCCCGACAGCCAGACGATCGAGCTCAAGCTCTGGTTCGCCTACACTCCGGACGACCAGGACGACGACCCCGACGGTCCGGACAACATCACGGTCTCGGCCTACGGCGGCGTGATCATGGCCGAGGACGGCGAGGGCAAGCAGCACCTCGTCGGCTCGACCGATCGCGGCGAGGCCTTCTTCTTCGCGCGCAACGACGAGCCCGGGGACTCGGAGTTCACGGGCCCGACCTTCTCGCACGACAAGAAGATCCTGTTCGCGAACGTCCAGACGCCGGGCGTCGTCTACGCCATCCAGGGGCCGTTCCGCAGGCAGCGCTAGCCGCGGGTCGCCGCGCGGCCGTCGTGCGCCAGACTTCTGGGCCATGAGCCGCGAGATCACCGCCTGGCTGATGGACATGGACGGCGTGCTCGTGCACGAGGAGCGCGCGATCGACGGCGCCGCGCGCTTCATCGGCCGCCTGCGCGAGCGCGGGCTGCCGTTCCTCGTGCTGACCAACAACTCGATCTACACGCGCCGTGATCTCGCCGCGCGGCTCGCGGCGAGCGGGCTCGACGTGCCCGAGGACGCGATCTGGACCTCGGCGCTCGCCACCGCCCGCTTCCTCGAGGACCAGCGCCCGCGCGGCTCGGCCTTCGTGATCGGCGAGGCGGGCCTGACGACGGCGCTGCACGAGGCGGGCTACACGCTGACCGAGCGGGCGCCCGACTACGTCGTCCTCGGCGAGACGCGGACCTACAGCTTCGAGCGCATCACCCAGGCGATCCGGCTGATCGGCGACGGCGCGCGCTTCATCGCCACGAACCCCGACCCGACCGGCCCCTCCCCGGACGGTCCGACGCCGGCCACCGGCTCCGTGGCAGCGCTGATCAGCCGCGCGACCGGGGCCGACCCCTACTTCGTCGGCAAGCCCAACCCGCTGATGATCCGCTCGGCGCTGAACGCACTGGACGCCCACTCGGAGTCCGCCGTGATGATCGGCGACCGCATGGACACCGACGTCGTCGCCGGGCTGGAGGCCGGGCTCGAGGCCGTGCTCGTGCTGACCGGCGTGACCGCGCGCGGCGCCGCGGAGCGCTACCCCTACCGTCCCTCGCGGATCGTCGACTCGATCGCCGACCTCGTCGACGAGCTGGGCTGAGATGCGCGCGCCGGCCGCGATCGCCGCGGTGCTCGCGCTCGCGGGCTGCGGGTCAGCCGGCGGCGGTGCGCCGCCACCCGGCCCGGACGGGCAGGCGAAGGGCGTGCGCGCGTCCCCACGCGTCGTGCCGGCGATCTGCGGGCGCCTCACGGCGCGCCGGACCGGGACGATCCACGCCTCGCAGGCGACGGAGCTGTCGGGGCTGGTGGCGAGCCGCCGGCGGCCGGGCGTGCTGTGGACCCACAACGACTCGGGCGACGGGCCGCGGGTGCTCGCGGTGCGCGCGAGCGGGACGCTCGCCGGCGACGTCGCGATCGCGGGCGCGGAGGCGACCGACTGGGAGGACATCGCGCTCCGCGGCGGCACGCTCTACCTCGCCGACATCGGCGACAACGACGCCGAGCGCGACGACGTCGTCGTCTACCGCGTGCCGGAGCCGGCGGCGGGCGCGACGACGAGCGCGCCCACGCAGGCGCTGCGGCTGCGCTACCCCGACGGAGCCCACGACGCCGAGACGCTGCTCGTCGACCCGCGCAGCGGCAGCCTCGCGATCGTCACGAAGGCCTTCGACGGCAACTCCGGCGTCTACGTCGCGGCGCATCCGAGCGCGAGCGCGACGACCACGCTGCACCGCGCCGCACGGCTGCGGCTCGGCCTCGGCGGGCTCGCCACCGCCGGCGACGTGAGCGCCGACGGTCGCGTCATCGTCGTGCGCACCTACACGGGCTTCGTCGCCTGGGAGCGTCGCCGCGGCGACTCGCTCGCCCGCGCGATGCGCCGCAGCCCGTGCGCCGGCCGCGTCTCGCTCGCTCGCGAGGGTCAGGGCGAGGCGCTCGCCCTGACCGCGAACGGCCGCGCGTTCCTCACCGTCCCGGAGGGCCTGAACCCGATCGTCCGCCGCTACGCGGTGCGGTGAGTCACGCGGGGTCGACGGCGAGCGTGACGATCTCGAACGGGCGGTAGGGGATCAGCACCTCGTCGCCCTCCACGCGCGCGTCGGCGAGCGGGTCCTCGAGCAGGTTGGTGAACCGCGCGGCGCCGAATGGCACCCCGACGCGTAGGCGCGCGCTGCCGCGGCCGCCGTGGGCCTCGTAGAGGCGCACGATCAGCGCGCCGGAGTCCTCCGCGCGCTTGACGGTGTCGATCAGCAGCCCCGGCGCGTCGACCGAGAGCAATGAGCGCGGCGCCGCATCGGTGTCGGCCGCGCCGACCAGCGGCGCGCCGAAGCGCAGCGCCTCCGCGGTGACGCCCGCCTCGGCCCAGCCCCCAGCGTGCGGCATCACGGCGAAGGCCAGCTCGTGCTCGCCGACGTCGGCGGCCGGGTCGGGCCAACGCGGCGAGCGCAGCAGCGTCATCCGCATCGCCTCGCCCAGCACCGACCAGCCGTAGGTGGCGGCGGAGAGCAGGGCGACGCCGAAGCCGTGCTCGGAGAGGTCGGCGAAGCGGTGGCCGGGGACCTCGTACTGGGCGAGGTCGCGCCGCGTCGAATGATGCGTGGGGCGCTCGATCACTCCGAACTGCATCTCGTAGGTCGCGCGCGGCGCGCGCACGGCGGCGGGGAAGCGGACCTTCAGCGCGCGGCGCTCCTCGCGCCAGTCGACCGTGCAGCGGAACTCGAGCCGCGCCGCGTCGGCGTCGAGCCGGACGACCTGGTGCATCCGGCTCGCGCGGCCGATCGGGCGCTCGAACGCGAGCTCGGCCCGCAGCGGATCGGCGGAGGC
Organism: Solirubrobacteraceae bacterium; assembly: GCA_036269915.1. Taxonomy (GTDB): domain Bacteria; phylum Actinomycetota; class Thermoleophilia; order Solirubrobacterales; family Solirubrobacteraceae; genus DATBDM01. The sequence continues at coordinate 12,803 of DATBDM010000205.1, forward strand.
GATCGCGGCGTGCGTCGCGGGCGGGCAGTCGGTCCGCGTCTCGAGGTGGAACGGGTCGAGGTCCCAGGCCTCGAAGTCGGTCGGCCGGTCGTCGTAGAGCTCGAGCACGTTGCCGGGCGCCGACAGCGCCTCGCGGCCGCTCGCGCGGTGCACGAGCGAGCGCAGCGTCCCGTCGCGGCCGAGCACGGCGCGCAGCTGCGCGTTGGCGAGCACGAAGCCGTCGCCGTCCTCGTCGACCGAGACCGCGTCGCCCGGCTCGACCAGTCCCGCCGTGCCGCACGGCGGCGCCTCGGCGAGCCGCAGGCCGGCCTCGGTCTCCACGACCTCGCGCCGGGCGACACCCGTCGTGTTCCAGAGCCCGCCGCCGAGCGCGCCGCGCGCGGCGTCGCGCAGCGCGGACGCCGCCTCGCCGACGCCGGCCAGGTCGCGCTCCGCGCGGGCGTGGACCTCGCCGATCGAGGAGCCCGGGATGATGTCGTGGAAGTGGTTGAGCAGCAGCGTCCGCCACGCGCCGGCGAGCGGCTCGCCGGGCCACGGCGCGGCCCCGAGGCGGTCGGCGAGCGCGCCGAGCAGCTCCGCGTCGTGCAGCAGCCGCTCGGCGCGGCGGCTCGCGCGCTTCGTGCGCGCCTGGCTCGTGTAGGTCCCGCGGTGGTACTCGAGGTAGAGCTCGCCGAGCACCTCAGGCCAGTCGTCGGTCTCCTCCGCGAGCGCCTCGAAGAACGCCTCGGGAGCGCCGATCGCCGTGCGCGGGACGCCCTGGAGGTCCGCCACGCGGGCGAGCGTCTCGAGCATGTCGGGCGTCGGCCCGCCGCCGCCGTCACCCCAGCCGAACAGCAGCAGGCTCCGCGCCGACCGGTCGTGATCCTTGAAG
>DATBDM010000206.1:0-6818 GCA_036269915.1 Solirubrobacteraceae bacterium
CGCCGGCGGCGTGAGCGGCAGGACGAGCTCGCCGCCCGCGGCGCCGAAGCCGCTGTCGTCGGTCCCGGCCGCCGTGAAGGCGTGCAGGACCGCGCCCGAGGCGCGCTGGAGCAGGGCCGCGACGGTCCCGTCCGGGCGCCACGCGATGCCGGCGGCGCGCGCGCCGGCGAGCGAGCGGACGCCGCCGAAGCCCGTTGCCGGGGAACCGTCGGCGTCGCGCACGGTCACGAAGGCGTCGCTCGTGCCGGTGTTGCCGGCGACCGCGAGCCGGCGGTCGGGGGCGAGCGCGATCGCCGTCGCGGCGTCGTCCGCCGTGCCACCCGTGGCCGGGAAGGTCGCGATGCCGTTGGCGCCGAAGGCCGGGTCCCGCGAGCCGTCGGGACGCAGGCCGGCGAGCAGCACGTCGTCGCGCTCGGCGCCGCTGGTCGCCACGTCGGTCGAGCCGGCGATCCGCAGATGCCCGTCGGGCAGCACGACGAGGTCGGCCGCGCGGTCGTTGCGCGCCGGGGCGGCGACCGAGAGCGTCAGCCGGCCGTCCCCGGCGAAGCCGGTGTCGAGCGTCCCGTCGGCGTGCCGGGCGACGATGCCGATGTCGAGGCCGCCGCCCGCCCCGGCGGTCTCGCCCAGCTGGTAGATCCGGTCGCCGCTCACCGCGACGGCGTGCGGGGCGCCGGAGAGCGCGCCCGCGTCGGTGCGCGTCGCGAAGCCACCGTCGGCGGTCAGGGTCGGGTCGACCGCCGCGCCGGCGGTCGCCGGGGCGGCTGCCGTGGCGGCGAGCGCCGCGACGAGCGCGATCAGGAGCCGGAAGGTCACGTCGCCGCCGCAATGTAGAGCACCCGCGCACGACCTCGCGGGGAATCGCGACCATGCGCGCCGGATCCGGCGTCAGGCGGCCAGGCCCGCCCCGTTCGCCCCATCGACGAGCAGCACGGCGCCGGAGACGAAGGCGGCCGCGTCGCCGGCGAGGAACGCCACCGCCTCGGCGACGTCCTCGGCGCGTCCGACGCGCCCGAGCGGCGCGAACGGCCAGGCCGACGAGTCGTCTCCGCGCTCGGGATCGCTCGCCGGGCCGATGTGGAGCATGCCCGGCGCCGTCGCGCCGGGGCACACGCAGTTCGACCGCACTCCGGCCGGCGCGCCGTCGAGCGCGAGCATCTTCGAGAGCATCACCAGCGCCGCCTTCGTGACCGAGTACGCGCCGATCGGCTGCTCGCCGCGGAGGCCCGCGTCGGAGCCGATGTGCACCATCGAGCCGCGGGTCTCGGTGAGCGCCGGCATGCACGCGCGCGCGTAGAGGAAGCACCCGCGCACGTTGGCGGCCATCAGCCGGTCGAACTGCTCGACGGGCGTGTCGATCAGCCGCTCGGTGAGCGCGATGCCGGCGTTGTTGACCAGCACGTCGAGGCGTCCCATCGCCTCGAGCGTGGCGGCCACCGACCGCTCCACGGCGTCCGCATCGGCGGCGTCGGCCGCAACGAAGTCGCCGGCCTCGCCCAGTCGGGCAGCCGCGGCGCGGCCGCGCTCCTCGTCGCGGCCGGTCACGACCACGCGGGCACCCTCGCGCGCGAGCCGCTCGGCGATCGCCAGCCCGATCCCGGCGGTCCCGCCGGTGACCAGCGCCGCCCTGCCCTCCAAGGTGCCCATGCTCAGTCGGGCGGCAGCTCGCGGTAGACGAGGTCGATGTCGACGCCCTGGCTGCGCCGGACCGCGCGCGCGACGTAGTAGATCAGCAGCCCGACGACGACGATGCCGAGCATGAAGGCCGGCACGTACCAGCGGTGGCCGGCATTGCCGCTCAGCGCGAGCGCCGGGTAATGCAGCGTCTCCCAGGTGAGGAACGCCACGACGAGGAACGACCCGACCGCGGTGATCTGGAGCACGGGGATCCCGAACAGCTTCACGTTGGCGGGCGAGCCCATGTAGAGCTCGCGCCGCCGGGTCGGGAACAGGAACGCCGCCACGCAGACGATCGCGATGCAGACGATGCCGGCCAGCACGCCGAGTGCGAGCAGGGTCTGGAAGGTCGTGGCGACGACGCTCCAGGCCAGCATCAACGTCACCAGCGCCATCACGAGCAGGATCGCGGGGACCGGGGAGTGGAAGCGCTCGGAGACGTTCGCGAAGCGCTCCGGGAGCAGCCGGTCGAACGACCACGCGAAGACGCTGCGCACGGGCATGAACGTGTTGCCGACCATGGCCGGCAGCGACCAGAACAAGAACGACGCGACGATGATCGTGGTCAGCACGTTGCTGTTGACCGCGAGGCCGGCGAAGAAGTGGTAGAACGGCCCGGTCGGCAGCAGGTACCCGGCGTTCGGCGACGTGTTCGCGCCGACCATGAACTGGTAGCCGGCCACCTTGTAGATCAGCAGCACGCCGGCGATCAGGCCGAGCACGTTCCAGCCCAGCGCGCCGAACATGATGCCCATCTGGCGGTTGCGGTTGGACGCGCTCTTGAGCTCGCCCGAGAGGTACACGCTCCACCAGTTCCAGATCATGAAGGTCATGACCACGAAGATGGCCGGCGTGGTCGCCGAGCCGAACGCCTTCGGGTGTATGTCCTGCGCGTGGGCGGTGGCGATCACGTTGTTGTAGGAGTCGCCCTTGCCGCCGAACTTGGCCGACAGCTCGTTGAAGTGGTTGATGAAGCTGCCCTTGGAGCTGAACAGCAGCACGAGGAAGGCGAGCAGCGTCCCCAGCGAGGCGATGATCCAGAACGTGTTCTGCCAGCGGAAGGTCGCCCGCGTGCCGGCGATCAGGATCGCCGTCATCAGCAGGATCATCGCGAGGCCGCCGAGGAAGATCCAGCCCTTGTCGGTCTGCAGATGCGTCCCGGCGCTGATCAGGCTGTTGCTGTCGAAGATCGTCCCGAGCGTGACGAGCACGGGCCCGAGCGCGAAGACCGGGAAGTAGCGCGCCCAGAAGGTCGCGCCGATGATCGCCGAGAACGCCGCGCCGAAGTTCGAGACCAGCGCGGCGGGCGGGGAGAGGATCCGGCTGACCCACACGTAGTCGCCGCCCGTCTTCGGCATCGACGAGGCGAGCAGCGCCATCATCACCAGGATCGGGACGTTCAGCACGAGCGCCCACAGCGTGGCCGAGACCAGATCGGCGCCCGGGAACGCCGACAGGGCGAAGAACACGCCCCACGCGAGCGTCGCGCCGACCGGCGCCGAGAAGACCGCGTTGAAGATCGTCGCGTCGAGCGCCGACGCCTCGCGGACGAGGCCGGTGCTACGGCGGACGAACAGCTGACCGCCCTTGGGCGCGGTCGGTTCGGTGGCGCTGGACATCACGATCCTCCTCGTCGGGCGTCGTGGCGGCTTATAACATCATCTCACAACAGAAGCAACAGATAGATGTGATTTGGACCAGAGAGGCGCGCCAGCGCGCCCGACTAACAGCATCGAACATTCTGTGTGATAGACATGCTGGTCGTGCACGCGGTTGACCGCCGTCATCGGATCCTCGAGCGCGTGGCCGAGGAGCAGACCATCCACATCACCGAGCTCGCCTCCGAGCTGGGCGTGTCGGAGATGACGATCCGGCGGGACATCGGGCGGCTCGAGCGCGACGGCTTCCTGCGCCGGACCTACGGCGGCGCGACGGCGCACATCACCCGCTCGATGGAGCTGCTGTTCAATGCGCGCGCGCTGGCCAACGCGCCGATGAAGCGCCGGCTGGGCATGCGGGTCGCCGAGACGCTCGAGACCGCGGCGACGATCTTCATCGGGATCGGCAGCACCGCGGAGCAGTTCGCGATGTTCCTGCCGGCCAGCGCGGAGCGGACCGTCATCACGGGCTCGCTCCCGGTCGCGAGCCTGCTCGGCACGCGGCAGGCCCGCGTGGTCGTGCTCGGCGGATCCGTGCTCAACGACGACCTGGCCTGCGTGGGGCCGGTCGCCGCGGCCACGGTGCGCCGCTACCACGCGGATGTCGCCGTGCTCGGCGCCGCCGGCGTGTCGGCGGCGAACGGCATCACCGAGCTCGACGATTCCGCGGCGGAGATCCAGCGGCTGATGATCGAGCAGAGCGCACGGCTGACGATCGTCGCCGACGGCTCGAAGATCGGCGCGACGACGATGGCGGGCGTGGCTCCGGCGAGCGCCATCCACACGCTGGTGACCGATGCGGGCGCGCCGCCGGACGAGCTCCGCGCGCTCGCGGCGCTCGGCATCGAGGTCGTCGTGCTCGACGCCGAGGGCGAGACGGAGCGCGACGTGACGCGGCCCACTGCCCGACAAGGAGAGCCATGACCGAGCTGAGCGCCATCTTCGGCGTCGAGAAGCCCCTGATCGCGATGTGCCACCTCGACGGCCTCCCGGGACGGCCGCGCTACGACGCGCGCGGGGGCGTCGACCGGATCGTGGAGTCCGCCGGGCGCGACCTGCGGGCGCTCCAGGACGGCGGCGTCGACGCGATCCTCTTCTGCAACGAGAACGACCTCCCCTACTCGACCGCCGTCGGCGTCGAGGCCGCCGCGACGATGGCCGCGGTGATCGGGCAGCTGCGCGGCGAGATCCGCGTGCCCTACGGCGTCAACCTGCTGTGGGACGCGAAGGCCAGCATCGCGGTGGCCGTCGCGGCCGGGGCGTCGTTCGTCCGCGAGGTGTTCACGGGCGTCTACGACAGCGACATGGGCCTGTTCGCGCCGGACTTCGGGGCCGTGGCCGGCTATCAGCACGCGATCGGCGGCGGCGACGTCAAGGTCTTCGCGAACATCACGCCCGAGTTCAGCCGCTCGGTGGGCGGCCGCAGCGTCGCCGAGCGGGCGGCCGGCGCCGCGTACCTGGGCGTCGACGCACTGCTGATCTCCGGGCCGGCGGCGGGAGTCGACGCCAGCCTCTCGGACCTGCGCGAGGCGAAGTCGGCGGTGACCGACACCCCGGTGCTGGCGAACACGGGCGTCAAGCCCGAGACGGCCGAGGACGTCCTCGCCGTCGCCGACGGCGCGATCGTGGGCACGAGCATGAAGCAGGACGGCAACACGTGGAAGCCCGTCGACCCGGACCGGGTCGCGGCGATGGTCGAGAAGGTCGCCGCCGCGCGCGGAGCGGTCGCGAGGCGCTGACGGATGGCGTCGAAGACCAAGCTCTACTTCGCGACCGACATCCACGGCTCCGAGCAGTGCTTCCGCAAGTTCCTCAACGCGGGGGTGGCCTACGGCCCCGACGTCATGATCCTGGGCGGCGACGTCGCCGGCAAGGCGGTCCAGGCCATCGACGACCTCGGCGGCGGCCGCTACCGCACGGTCTTCCGCGGAACGGCGCACGAGATGGACGGCGGCGAGGAGCTCGCGCGGGTGGAGCGCATGATCTCCGACCTCGGCTACTACCCCTGGCGATCAGAGCCCGGCGAGCTGGACGCCCGCGTGGCCGACGGATCCATCGACGAGCTCCTCGACACGCTCATGCTGCGACGCCTCGAGGAGTGGATGCAACTGGCCGACGAGCGCCTGCGCCCGCGCGGCATCCCCGCCTACTGGATGCTCGGTAACGACGATCCCCCGGAGCTGGCGGCCGTGCTCGATCGCGCGCCGTGGGGCGAGCACGCCGAGGGCCGGGTCCTCGACCTCGGCGACTACACGCTCGTCTCCTACGGCTACTCGAACCCGACCCCGTGGGACAGCTACCGCGAGGTGCCCGAGGAGGAGCTCGCACGCCACTACGACGAGCTCTTCGCCGCGGTCGCCGAGCCCGGACGCGCGGTGTTCAACGCCCACCCGCCGCCGTACGGCACGGGCCTCGACGACGCCCCGATGCTCGACGAGCGGCTGACCGTCCGCCAGCAGGCCGGTCAGGTCAAGCTCGGGCCCGTCGGCAGCACGGCGGTGCGCGACGCGATCGAGCGCTACCAGCCGATCGTCAGCCTCCACGGCCACGTGCACGAGTCGGCGGGATTCCGCAGACTCGGGCGCACGATGGCGGTGAACCCCGGCAGCGACTACGGCACCGGCGCGCTCAACGGCGTCCTGATGACGCTCTCGAAGGACAAGCTGAAGGCCCACCAGCTGGTCCGCGGCTGATGCGTCCCGAGGGCGATGTGTTCGTCGCCATCGACGCCGGCACCACCGGCGCGCGCGCGTGTGCGGTCTCGCTCGACGGCCGCGTGCTCGAGGAGGTCAGGCGCCCCTATCCCCTGTCGGTGCCGCGTCGCGGGTGGGCCGAGCAGGACCCGCGCGACTGGCGCGAGCGCTCGCTCGAGAGCGTCGCGGAGCTGATGCGCCGGCTCGGCCCGGGCACGCGCGTCGGGGCGATCGGCCTGACGGGCCAGTGCCCGACGGTCGCCCCGGTCGACGGTGCCGGCGAGCCGGTGGGGCCGGGGATGCTCTACCGCGACAACCGCGCGACGGCCGAGGCGGCGCAGATGCGCGCGCGGATCGGCGACGCGGAGCTGCACGCGCGCACCGGCCACGTCGCGGAGGCGTTCCACGTCGGCCCGAAGGTGCTGTGGGTCCGCGAGCACGAGCCGGAGGTGTTCGCGGCCGCGGACCGCTTCGCGCAACCGCGCGACATCGTGCTCCACGCCCTGACCGGAGTCAGCGCCACCGACCAGACGCACGCCAACGCCACCGTCTTCTACGACCTGCGCGCGCGCGACTGGGCCGGCGAGCTGCTCGACGCGTTCGACCTCGACCCGTCCGTGTTCCCGGCCGTGCTCGCGCCGTGGCAGCAGGCCGGCGAGGTGACGCCCGCCGCGGCGGAGCGCACGTCGCTCGCCCCCGGGCTTCCCGTGGTCATCGGGGCGGCCGACAGCCAGTGCGCGGCGTTCGGAAGCGGCGTCGTCGCGCCCGGTCCGATCAGCGAGATGGCGGGCTC
>DATBDM010000207.1:0-21004 GCA_036269915.1 Solirubrobacteraceae bacterium
TCGCGCCGCGGCCGTCGATCAGCTCGAGCGCGTCGGCGACGCGGTCGAGCGGGAAGCGGGCGCCGACGATCGGGCGCACGAAGCCCGACTCGATCAGGCCGTCGATGGCGGCGCCGATCGAGCCGTTGAGGTCGGGCTTGCCGAGCGCGTAGGCGCCCCAGCCCGCGCCGATGACCTCCGTGTTGCGCAGCAGCAGGCGGTTGACCCGGACCTCCGGGATCGAGCCGCCGGTGAAACCGACGACGACCACGCGGCCGCCCTCGCGCAGGGCGCGCAGCGAGTCCGTGAAGCGATCGCCGCCGACCGGGTCGAGGACCAGATCGACGCCACCGCCGGAGGCCTCGACCGCCTGCTCGCGCCACGGCCCGTCCGAGCGGACGACGGCGTCCGCGCCGGCCTCGCGCGCGACCGCCTCCTTCTCGTCGCTCGACACGACCGCGATCGTGCGCGCGCCAAGCCCGCGGGCGACCTGCAGCGCGGCCGTACCGACGCCGCCGGCCGCGCCATGCACGAGCACCTGCTCGCCCTCGGCCAGGCGCCCGCGCAGCTTCAGCGCGAAGTAGGCCGTGTGGTAGTTGAGGATCAGCCCCGCGCCCTGCGCGAAGTCGAGCGCCTCGGGCAGCGGGAACGTCATCCAGGTCGGCGAGACCGCGACCTCCGCGAAGCCGCCGAGCATCGGGAACGCCGCGACCCGGTCCCCAGCGGACAGGCCGCTGTCGGCCGGCGCCGAGCGCACCACGCCCGCGACCTCCGAGCCGGGGACGAACGGCAGCTCGGGCTTGAGCTGGTACTCGCCGCGGCTCTGCAGCACCTCGGGGAACGATACGCCGGCGGCACGCACGTCCACGATGACCCCGGAGCCCGGCGTGAGCATGTGCCCCGCGGCCGGGTCCGGCTCGGCGACGTCGGAGCCGACCTCGATCGCGCCCGGCCCGTCGAGCGAGACGATCCGCGCGGCCCTCATCCTGCCTCGCTGGCGCTCGTCACCGCTTCGCTCGCCGCAGACGGCCGGTGCCGGCGCAGCTCCTGACGCGCGATCGACATCTTGTGCACCTCGTCGGGCCCGTCGGCGAGCCGCAGCGTGCGCATGTGCGCGTACAGCGACGCGAGCGGGAAGTCGTCGGAGACGCCGCCGCCGCCGTGCACCTGGATCGCGCGGTCGATGACCTTGAGCGCCATCGACGGCGCCGCGACCTTGATCGCCGCGATCTCCGTGCGCGCGTGGCGGTTGCCGACCGTGTCCATCAGCCACGCGGTCTTGAGGATCAGCAGCCGCGTCATCTCGATCTCGATCCGCGCCTCGGCGATCCAGTCGCGCACGTTCGAGCGCGACGACACCGGCTCGCCGAACGTCTCGCGCGCGTCGGCGCGCGTGCACATCAGCTCGAGCGCCCGCTCGGCGGCGCCGACCGCGCGCATGCAGTGGTGGATGCGCCCCGGCCCGAGCCGCGCCTGGGCGATCATGAACCCGGCGCCCTCCCCTGCGATCAGGTTCTCGGCCGGCACGCGGACGCCCTCGAAGCTGACCTCGGCGTGCCCCTCGACGTCGACGTAGCCGAACACCGGCAGGTTGCGCACGACGGTCACGCCCGGCGTGTCGATCGGGACCAGGACCATCGACTGCTGCGCGTACGGCGCGGCGTCCGGATCGGTCTTGCCCATCACGATCAGGATCCGGCAGCGCGGGCTCATCGCCCCGGACGTCCACCACTTGCGCCCGTCGAGGACGAGCTCGTCGCCGTCGCGGACGATCCGCAGCCCGATGTTGCGCGCGTCCGAGCTGGCGACGTCCGGCTCGGTCATCGCGAATGCCGAGCGGATCTCGCCGTCGAGCAGCGGCCGCAGCCATTGGGCCTTCTGGACCTCGGTCCCGAACTGGTGCAGCACCTCCATGTTCCCGGTGTCGGGCGCGGAGCAGTTGCACGCCTCCGACGCGATGTAGACGCGCCCCATGATCTCGGCGAGCGGCGCGTACTCGAGGTTGGTCAGCCCGGGCCCCTCCTCGGAGCCCGGGAGGAACAGGTTCCACAGCCCGCGACGGCGGGCCTCCTCCTTGAGGTCCTCCATGATCTCCGGGTGCGGGTGCATCTCGCCGCGGGCCTGGGCCTCGCGCACCGCGGCCGCGTAGACCGGCTCGGCCGGGATGACGTGCTCGTCCATGAACGCCAGCAGCCGCTCGCGGAACTCGGTCGCGCGCTCCGAGGGCTCGAAGTTCACGCCGTCACCTCCTTGCCCGGGCCGGGGACGCGGCGGAAGCGGAACGCCTCCGGCTCGCGGTCGGGTTGCACGAACCAGCACTCGCCGCTCATGTCGCCGGTGAACAGCGACATCACGGCGGCCGCGACCGCGGGGGCCGGGATGATCTTGAAGCCCTGCTCGGCGAGGTACTCACGGATCGGGTCGACGATCGCCGACTCCGCGAAGCCGGGGCAGACGGCGTTCATGCGGATGCCGTCGGCGAGCAGCGCCGGTCCGAGCGAGCGGGTGAGGCCGACGACCGCGTGCTTGTTCGCCGCGTAGATCGGGTCCAGCGGGACGCCGGTGAGGCCGGCGAGCGAGGCGGTCGCGACGATCGCGCCGCCACCGCGCGCCTTCAGCGCCGGCAGCACGGCGTGCACGCCGAAGACGACGCCGTCGAGGTTCACGCCGATCGCGCGGCGGTAGAGCTGCGGGTCGAAGTCCTCGCCGAGGCTGCAGAAGCTCGCGATGCCCGCGTTGAGGTGCACGAGGTCGAGGCCGCCGTAGGCCTCGGTCGCGGAGGCGACGGCGGCGAGGTTCGACTCGAGGTCGGCGACGTCGGTGCGCACGAAGACGCCGCCGACGCGCTCGGCGACCGCCTCGCCGCCCTCGACATCGACGTCGGCGACGACGATCCGCGCGCCCGCCGCCGCGAGCGCCTCGCACGTCGCCGCGCCGAGCCCGCCGGCGCCGCCTGTGACGAGCGCGACCTTGCCCTCGACCCCGCTCACGCCGCGATCTCCGCGCCCGCGCGCAGCAGCGACGCGACCGCCGCGCGATGCGCCCCGCCGCCGCCGAGGAACCGCGAGCCGACCTGCGCGCGCTTGAACAGCCAGTGCACGTCGGCCTCCCAGGTGAAGCCGATGCCGCCGTGCAGCTGGATCGCCCCCGCGGTCGTCGCCTGCGCCGCGTCCGACGCCCACGCCTTGGCCATCGCCGCCGCCATCGGCAGCCGCTCCGGCTCGGCGTCGGCGGTCCATGCCGCGAAGTAGGTCGCCACCCGCGCGCCCTCCGTGTCGAGCAGCATCTGCGCCGCGCGGTGCTGGACGGCCTGGAAGGAGCCGACCGGGACGCCGAACTGCTTGCGCTCCTTGACGTAGGCGACGGTCATGTCCAGCGCGCGCTGGCTGACGCCGGTGAGCTCCGCCGAGACGGCGACCAGCGCACGGGCCAGGGCCTCGCCCGCGTCGCCGGCGAGCGGCTCGCCGCCGGCGCTCACGCGGCCGTGGCGGCGCGTCGGGTCGATCGCGATGACCGCCTCCGCCCCGCCCTCGACCACCTCGCCGCGGGAGCCATCGGCCTCGAAGAGGACGACGACGTCGGCGCCCTCCGCGTCGGGGACGAGCTCGGCGACGCCGTCGCGCACCACGCCCAGCGCGCCGCGGGCGGAGCCGCTCGCCAGCGCGCCGAGCCAGCGCTCGCTCTGCGCGTCCGAGCCGGCGTGCTCGATCGCGAGACCGGCGAGCGCGGAGCCGAGCAGCGGCGTGACCGCGCAGGCGGCGCCGAGCTCCTCGAGCAGCACGCACAGCTCGACGAGGCCGAGGCCCTGCCCGCCGTGCTCCTCCGCGATAGCGATGCCCGGCCAGCCGAGCTCGCACAGCTCGCTCCAGAGCGCGTCGTCGTACGCGGCCGCCTCGGCCGCCTTGCGCACCTGCTCGAAGCCCGAGCGGCTGGCGAGCAGGTCGTGGGCCGTGCGCTTGATGTCCTGCTGGTCCTCGGAGAGGTCGAACCGCATGCCAGCCTCCTAGCGAGCCCGGGGCAGGCCCATGACCCGCTCGGCGACGATGTTCTTCAGGATCTCGGTGGTGCCGCCCTCGATCGAGTTGCCGGGCGAGCGCAGCAGCTCGTAGGCCCACGGCGTCCCCGCTGTCAGCGCCTCGGCGCCGAGCACGTCGGCCGCGAGCTGCGAGAGCCGCTGGTTGGTGTCCGACCACAGCCACTTGGTCAGCGAGCCCTCCGGCCCGGGCTGGCCGTAGCGCTCGATCGTGGACAGCCCCTTCCAGGCCAGCAGCCGCAGGATCTCCGTGCGCACGTGGAGGTCGGCGAGCGTGTCGGCGAGCCGCGCGTCGTCGAGCGCGCTGTTCGACGTCGCCCGCCCGATCAGGTCGTCGAGGTGCTGGCGCAGGCGCACCTGCAGGAAGAACGCGAGGCCGGCGCGCTCGTTCATCAGCGTGGTCAGCGCGACCTTCCAGCCGTTGCCGACGCCGCCGACGACGTTCTCGCCGGGGATCCGCGCCTGGTCGATGAACAGCTCGTTGAACTCCGCCTCGCCGGTGATCTGGCGCAGCGGCCGGACCTGGACCGCGTCCTGCTCCATGTCCATCAGGAAGTAGGTGAGGCCCTTGTGCTTGGCGGCCTCGGTGTCCGTGCGCGCGACGAGCATGCACCACTTCGAGTACTGGGCACCGCTCGTCCAGACCTTCTGCCCGGTCACGACCCAGTCGTCGCCGTCGGGGACCGCACGGGTCTTGAGCGAGGCCAGGTCCGAGCCGGCGTCGGGCTCCGAGAAGCCCTGGCACCAGATCTCCTCGGCGGAGAGGATCGGCTCGAGGTAGCGATCCTTCTGCTCGTCGGTGCCCCAGACCATCACGGTCGGGCCGCCGAGCAGCAGGCCGAGCACGTTCGCCGGCAGCGGCCCGCGCGCCCGGCCGAGCTCCTCGAAGAAGATCGCCGTCTCCATCAGCGACGCGCCGCGGCCGCCGTACTCCTTCGGCCAGTGCACCCCCGCCCACCCGCCCTCGTGCAGCCGGCGCTGCCAGTCGCGCGCCCAGGCGTAGCGGGCGTCGTCGCCCTCGGGCGCGTCGCCGGGCGGATTCGCGTCCAGCCACGCGCGCAGCTCGTCGCGGAACGCGAGCTGCGTGTCGCTGAAGGTCAGGTCCACGGTGTCAGGTCTCCTCGGGATCAGGGTTCGCCGCGCCCAGCAGCACGGACTCGGCGCAGTCGCAGAAGACGTCCTCGAGCTCGGCGAGGTCCGGGTCCCCCGGGCGCGCGAGCCGCTCGGCGATGAGCTGCTCTGTGCCGGCGCAGAGGATGAACAGCGCGTCGGGCGCCGGCTCGCGGCGCGCGTCGCCCTGCGCGCGCGCCTGCTCGAAGGCGGCGTGGTAGCGCTCGGCAAAGCGTCGCAGCACGTCGGCGCGGGCCTGCATCGCGCCCGGCCCGGCGGCGTGGATCTCGCGCAGGTAGGTGCGCGCGAAGCGGGGCTCGCCCGCGAGCGCCTCGAGGTGGGCGCGGATGCCCGCGCGCAGCTGCGCGCGCCAGTCGCCGCGCGCGCCGGCGACCGCCGAGCGGACCGTGTCGAGCAGCACGTCGACGCCATGCCGGTAGGCCTCGAGGAAGCAGTCCTCCTTGGAGGCGAACTGCTCGTAGAAGGTCGTCCGCGACACGCCGGCGGCGCCTACGACGTCGGTGACGGTCGCGCCCGCGAAGCCCTTGTCGGCGACGACCTCGGTCATCGCCGACAGCAGGCGCGCCCGCTGGTCGAGCGTCGTGGTGGTCACCTCCGCCACCGCGCGTACCTTACAGGTACACGGACGCCGGGCTCAGAGCCGTCGCTGTGCGCGCTCGATGCCGCTCTCGAGGTCGCCGGCCGACTCGATGCGGCTGAGGTCGACCCCCGCGGTCACGAGCGTCTGCGCGATCTCGCCCGAGAGGCCGGAGACGATCACCGCAGCGCCCATCATGCCCGCGCTGTCGACGGTGCCGATCAGGCCGTTGGCCACCATCGAGTCGATGTCGGGGACACCGGTCACGTCGATCACGACCGCCTGCGCGCGCCGCCCGCGGATGCCGTCGAGCAGCGCGGCGCGCAGCCCGGCGAGCCGGTCGGGGTCCAGCGCGCCGACGATCGGCAGCAGCAGCAGACCGGCGCGCAGCTGCAGCACCGGGGTCGAGAGCGAGCGGATCGCCTGCTGCTGGCGCGCGATCACCTCGCGGCTCGTGTCGACGAAGGCGCCGCCGAACACGGCGAGCGCGTCGTCGAGCCAGCGGTCGAGCGCGGCGACGTTGTCGCGCAGGTGCTCGCCGCCGATCGCGAACAGCCGCTCGATCAGGTCGAGCCGGAACATCTGCACGAGCTCGACCCAGGCGGCGAACGGGATCTCGGCCGTGGCGTAGCCGACCGCCTGGTTGCGCACGTTCTGCCAGTACGGCTCCCACTCGCCGCGGTCCATCGCGCCGCCGAGCAGCGCGTGCGAGCGTGCGTCCTCCTCGCTGTCCGGCGGCGTGGCCGCGATCAGCGGGCCGAAGTCGGGGTGCGTGGCGAGCCGCTCGCGCAGCACGCCCGAGAGCTCCTCGTGGATGCCGTCGTAGAAGCGCCACAGCCGGCGCATGGCCGCCTGGACCTCGGCATCGGGGGCGGCAGGGACGGCGCCAGGGGCCACGGGGCGCAGACTACACGCGCGCGCTCACCGTGCGATCCGGATTCCGGCGAAGAGCTGCCGGCGCTCGGGCAGGTCCCAGTTGCGGAAGTGCGGGGACGCCACGCGCGGGTGGGTGGCGGGCGAGGCGCCGCGGAGCACGCGGTAGCCGTCGTCGAAGAACACCTCGGAGTACTCGCGGTACGGGTGGGCGCGGAACCCGGGGTAGCCCCCGAAGCGGCTCTGCGTCCACTCCCAGACGCTGCCGACGCCTGCCAGTCGGCCCTGCAGGACGGCCTTCTCCCATTCGAGCTCCGTGGGCAGGCGGGCGTCGACGGAGCGCGCGAAGGCCTCGGCCTCGTGATAGGAGACGTGCACGACGGCGGCGGCGGGGTCTCCTGTCGAGGCGCTCTGGGGACACTCGATGTCCTGGTCGAGCTTCCATGACCAGCCCTCGGCCGACCACCACTCGCGGCGCTCGTAGCCGCCGCCCTCGGCGAAGGTCAGCCAGGTGGCGTTGGAGACCGGCGAGCGGCCGATCGCGAAGGCCGGGAGATCGACGGCGTGCCGCGGGCGCTCGTTGTCGTAGGCGAAGCCGTCCGCGGGCGCGCCGAGCTCGGCCTCGCCCGCGCCGATCTCGACCAGCTCGAGACCGTCGCCGCCGGCCGGACCCCCGTCCCGGAAGCCGGGTGGCCGCAGCCCGGCGAGCGCCATCGCCTGCAGCATCGTCTCGGTGTGCTGGTACTCGTGGCGGACGACGAGCTCGAAGATCGTGCCGTCGTCGCTGGGATCGACCTGCCCGCTGCGGTCGCGGACCGCGTCCATGTACTCGCGCAGCTCCTCGCCGCGCAGGAAGTCCAGGCCGGCGCGGACCTCGCGCGGGGTCTCGAAGGCGTCGTAGAGCGCGGCGTGGTCCTCGAGCAGCAGCGGCATCCCGCCCAGCCGGTGCGCGATCCACAGGTCCTCGAATGCGGCGATGTGCCCGAGATCCCAGGCCATCGGGCTCAGGAACGGGACGATCGACGTCTCGAGCTGGCGGGTGTCGAGATGCCCGATCAGATCCAGCGTGTACCGGCGGGCGGCCTCCATGGCCTCGAGCTCGGACGGCATGCGGGGCGAGGGTACAACGCCCGCCGGGTCAGGGGTGTGAAGGGGTCGCGCCTGCCACCCTGCATGCGTGCCGCGCCTGGCGCTCACCTTCGACGACGGTCCCGATCCCCGCGGGACGCCCGCCGTGCTCGAGGCGCTCGCCCGAGCCGGCGCGTCCGCGACGTTCTTCGTGCTCGGCGAGCGCGCCGCCGAGCACCCGTCGCTGCTCGCCGAGATCCGCGCGGACGGGCACGACGTGCAGCTCCACGGCTTCGCGCACCTGCGCCACCGCGACTGCGACCGGGCGCTCGTGGCCGCGGACCTCCAGCGGGCGCTCGGCGCGCTCGGCGCCGTCGGCATCGCCCCCTCGCGCTGGCGCGTGCCCTGGGGCATGCTCGCCCCGTTCTCGGCGGAGCTCGCCGCGGCAAGCGGCCTGACGCTGACGGGCTGGACGCTCGACACGCGCGACTGGGACGGCGGCTCCGCGAAGGCGCTGCTCGGTCGCGTCGTGCGGGGCCTCGCCGGCGGCGGCGTGGTGCTGGCGCACGACGGCGTCGGGCCGGGCGCGCTGCGCGAGGACGCCGCCGCGACGGCGGCGTTCGTCGGCCCGCTCGTCCGCGCCGCCCGCCGGCGCGGCCTCGAGCCGGGGCCGCTCACGGCGGACTGGCCGGTCAGGCCGGACAACCCGGACGCGTGAGCGTTCGCCGCCCGGGTAGCAGGGCACCCGTGGCGTCCGTGTCACCCGCGCTCCCGCGTGTCCGCCTCCCGCTGACGGGTGCGCTGCTCGATGCGGTCGCCGCCGGCGCCGCCGAGCGCGACGCCGCCCCGGCGTTCCCCCGCGAGGCGCTCGACCGGCTCGCCGCCGCGGGCGCCCTCACCCTGACGCTGCCGCTGGCCGCCACCCGCGCCGAGGAGTGGGGCGCGGTCCGCGCCGTCGCCGCCGCCGACGGCTCGGTCGGGCGCATCTACGAGGGGCACCTGAACGCCGTGGAGCGCCTCGCCATCTCGCTCTCCGACCCCCTGCGCGCCGCCGAGCTCGAGGCCGTCGCCCGCGGCGAGCGCCGCCTCGGCGTATGGGGCGCCGACCCCGCGGCAGGCGAGGGCGAGCCCGCGGCCCTGGCCCCCGCCGGCGACGGCTGGACCCTGCGGGGCACGAAGGTCTTCTGCTCGGGCGCCGGCGGCCTCGACCGCGCGCTGGTCACGGCCGGGCATCCCGAAGGCGGCGCGCCACGGCTCGCGTACGTCGACCTCACCGGCGGCGTCGAGATCGACCGCTCCTGGTACCGCGGCGGCGGCATGCGCGCGTCCGAGAGCCATCGCGTGCACTTCCACGATGCGCCGGTCCTCGCCCTGCTCGGCGGGCCGGGAGAGCTGGTGCGCGAGCCCTGGTTCGCGCGCGACGCCATCCGCACCGCCGCCGCCTGGGCCGGGTTGATCGACGCCGCGGCGCGGTCCGCGCTCGCCGACCTCGCCGCCAAGCCCGAGACGGACGACCTGCGCGCACTCGCCGCCGGCCGGATCGCCGCCGCGCTCGCGACGATCGACCGCTGGTTCGAGCACGCCGCGGCCGCCGGTCCCGACGAGGACCTCGCCACCACCGCCGTGCTGCTGCGCAGCGCGGTCGCCGACGCCGGCCGCACGGTGCTGGAGGAGGCCGGCCGCGCCTGCGGCTCGCGCCCGTTCGCGACCGGCTCGGCGCTCGACCGCGCGCGCCGCGACTTCGAGCTGTTCGTGCTCCAGCACCGGCTCGACCCGCTGCTCGCCCGCACGGGACGCGCCGCGGTGGAGGCGGCGCGGTGAGGGAGCGGATCCGGCCCGGCTACTTCGAGCGCCTGTACGCGCAGGACGCCGATCCCTGGTCGTTCGCCTCGAGCCCGTACGAGGCGGCCAAGTACGACGCGACGATCGCGGCGCTGGACAGCCGGCGCTTCGGCTCGGCGCTCGAGCTCGGCGCCTCGATCGGCGTGCTCAGCGCCCGGCTCGCGCCGCTCTGCGACGCGCTGCTGGCGATCGACGTGGCCGAGCCCGCGCTCGAGCGCGCCCGCGAGCGGCTCGCCGGCGCGGCGAACGTGCGCTTCGAGCGCCGCGAGATCCCCGAGGAGTTCCCGGCCGGCCCGTTCGAGCTGATCGTCGCCTCGGAGGTCCTCTACTACCTCGACGAGCCCGCCTTCGCCGCGACGCTCGACGCGGTCGACCGCGAGCTCGCCGCGGGCGGGGTGCTGCTCGCCGTCCACTGGCGGCCCGCGACCGAGACCTATCCGCTGCGCGGCGACGAGGTCCATGCGGCGCTCGCCGAGCGCTTCGGCCCGGCCGCCGTCTCGCGACGGACCGACGAGTACGCCCTCGACCGCTTCGACCGGCCGGCGTGAGCGCGGCGCGACGGCTCGTCATCGCGGGAGGCGGGCCGGCCGCGCTCGCGGCGGCACGCGGCTACCGCGACACGGGCGGGGACGGCGACGTCGTCCTGGTCACGCCCGAGCTCTCGGTCCCCTACCGCCGCCCGCCACTCTCCAAGGACTACCTGCGTGGTGCGCTCGACGAGTCCGAGCTGCCGATCGAGCCCGAGGCCTGGTACGCCGAGCACGACGTCGAGGTCCGGCTCGGCGACGCCGCCGCACGGCTGGACCCCGAGACCCGCACGGTCGCGCTCGCCGGCGGCGGGCTCCTGCGCTACGACGCCTGCGTGCTCGCGACCGGCGCCGCGCCGGCGCGGCTGCCGGTGGCCGGGGCCGAGCACCGCCGGATCCGCGTGCTCCGCTCGCTCGCCGAGGCCCGCGCGCTGCGCGAGCGGGCGGAGACGGCCGAGCGCGCGGTCGTGGTCGGCTCGGGCTTCATCGGCTGCGAGGCCGCCGCCTCGCTGTCGATGCGCGGCGTTGCCGTCACGCTCGTCTCCGACGAGGACATCCCGCACGCGACGCGCCTCGGCGAGGAGGCCGGACGGCGGATCCAGGGCTGGCTCGAGGAGCACCGCGTCCAGCTGGAGCTCGGCCACGGCGTCGACGCCATCGAGCGGGGCGTGACCGTGCGCACGCCGGCGACGACGCTGCCCGACGCCGACCTCGTGCTGATGGCGTCCGGCGTCACGCCCCGCGGCGACCTCGCCGCGGCCGCCGGGCTCGCGACGCACGCGGGCCGGATCGTCGTCGACGAGCGCATGCGGACCAGCGCGGACGGCGTGCTCGCCGCCGGCGACGTCGCGTGGGCGCGCAACGCGGCCGCGGGCCGCCACCTCGCCGTCGAGCACTGGGGCGACGCGCTGGCGATGGGCG
This sequence comes from Solirubrobacteraceae bacterium, assembly GCA_036269915.1. Classification (GTDB taxonomy): domain Bacteria; phylum Actinomycetota; class Thermoleophilia; order Solirubrobacterales; family Solirubrobacteraceae; genus DATBDM01. Next base: position 10,952 of record DATBDM010000207.1, read on the forward strand.
AGGTCGCCGGGCGCACCGCCGCCGGCGCGGACGCCACCTGGGCCGAGGCCCCCGGCTTCTGGTCGACGATCGGCACCCGCACGCTCAAGTACGCGGCCTGGGGCGACGGCTACGACGAGGCGCGCTTCGCGCAGCGCCCGGCCGGCGGCTGGAGCGTCTGGTACGGCCGCGACGGCGTCACGGTCGGCGTGCTCGCCCACGACGCCGACGAGGACTACGAGCACGGGCGCGAGCTCGTGGAGAGCGGAGCGCCGCTGCCGTGACCGCGCTGCCGCCGCCCGACCCACGGCTGCGCGCGAGCGTCGTCGTACCGGCGCGCGACGAGGAGGCGCTCGTCGGCCGCTGCGTGCGTGCGCTCGCGGCCCAGCGGGGCGTCGCCCCCGCGGTCTACGAGGTGCTGCTCGTGCTCGACCGCTGCACCGACGGCACCGCCGAGGCCGCCCGCGCCGCAGCCGACCGGCACCCCGGCCTGCGCCTGCACCTGCTCGACGCGCCGACGCCGGGCGTCGGCCACGCGCGCCGAGCCGGCATGGACCTGGCCTGCGCGCGGCTGCTCGCCGTGCACCGTCCGGACGGCCTGATCGCCTCGACCGACGCGGACTCCGAGCCCGACCCCGACTGGCTGCGCGTCCAGCTCGACGCCGTCGCGCAGGGCGCCCGGGCGATCGGCGGCCGCGTCGAGCTCTCCGGCGCCGACCGCGCCGCGCTGCCGCCGCTCGCGCTCGCCCGGCGCGAGCGCGAGGCGCGCGAGCGGCTGGCGCGGGCCCGCGAGCGCGCGGACGCGCACGCGCGCGTCGAGCACCACCAGTTCTCCGGCGCCTCGCTCGGCGTCACCGCCGCGGTCTACGAGGCCGTGGGGCGCATGCCGCCGCGGATCGCGCTCGAGGACGAGGGCTTCGAGCGCCTGCTCGAGCGTCACGGCATCGCGATCCAGCGGCTCGCCGACGTCCGCGTCACGACCTCCGGCCGGCGCGAGGCGCGCGCCGTCCGCGGGCTGGCCGTCGACCTGCGGCGCTCGTGGTGGCAGGCGGAGCGCTCCTACCGCGGTGTCGACTTCACCCTCGAGCGCCTGCTCGCCGCCAAGCGGCGCAGCGTCTCGCTCGTGCTTCCGGCGCGCGAGGTCGCCGGCACGATCGGGGCCGTGCTCGACGCGATCGGCCCGCTGTCGGCCGCCGGGCTCGTCGACGAGGTGGTGGTGCTCGACGCCGCATCGCGCGACGGCACTGCGGCGATCGCGGCGGCGCGCGGAGCCCGCGTGCTCGACGAGTCGACCGTGCTGCCCGAGCACGGCTCCGCGCTCGGCAAGGGCGACGCGATGTGGCGCGGCGTGTCGGCCACGCGCGGCGAGGTCGTCGCCTTCCTCGACACCGACACGGAGGACTTCCACGCCGGCTTCGTGCTCGGGCTGCTCGGCCCGATCCTGTGCGAGCCGGAGGTCGGGTTCGTCAAGGGCGCGTTCCGGCGCCCGCTGCGCATCGGCGACACCGTCGTCGCCGACGGCGGCGGCCGCGTGACCGAGCTCGTCGCGCGCCCGTTCCTGAACCTGCACGTGCCGGAGCTCGCCGTCTTCCGGCAGCCGCTGGCCGGCGAGATCGCCGCCGACCGGTCGCTGCTCGAGCGCCTGCCCTTCCCCGTCGGCTACGGGATCGAGATCGCGATGCTGATCGATGCGCTGCGCGAAGTCGGGCTCGAGCGCATGGCCCAGGTCGACCTCGGGACGCGCCAGAACCGACACCAGCCGTTGCGCGAGCTGAGCGCCATGGCGCTCGCGGTCCTCGCCGCCGCCGAGCGCCGCGTGCACGGCGCCGACGCCGTCGACGCCGCGGCGCCCGGCCCGCTGCTCGTCCCCGACGGCGCCGATCTCGTCCCGCGCTTCGTCATGCTCGACGAGCGCCCGCCGCTGCGCTCGCTGCGGGGTGCCGCGGAGGAGTCCGCGGCCTAGCTCGAGGTCGAGCGCGTGCTCCGCCGGCGCTTCTTCGGCGCCGGGCGCTCCTCCCCCGCCGCCTCGGTTAGCCGCACCGCCTCGAACAGCAGCACGCCGATGCCGGCGTCGACCGGCTCGTCGCCGTCCTTCGCGAGCCGCGCGGCTGAGTCGGCGGCGATCTTGTCGGCCTGCTCGAGCAGCCTCGTGCACGCCTTCGAGAGCGCGGCGAAGCCCTTGGCGTCGAGCCGCACGGAGCGCCGCTCGAGGTGGGCGTCCTCGCGGTCGAAGCCGCCCGCGGCGGCGGAGCTGCGCGCGTACTCGTCGATGATCTGCAGGTCTGAGCCGACCGCGGCCTGGCGCGCGATCGGCGACGCCTGGGACCAGTCGGCCCCGGTGAGCCCCGGCCGCGCGGTCGCGCGGTAGTAGTGCTCGATCGCTCCGCGGACGGGGCGTTCGTCGACGAGCTCGATCAACCCGAGCCGCTCGAGCGTGCGCACGTGGTACGCGGTCGTGCCCAGCGTGGCGCCGAGCAGCTCGGCGAGCTCGCGCGGGCTGGACTTGCGCTCGCGCAGCATCGCGAGGATGCGCACCCGCAGCGGGTGGCTCATCGCCTTCACGTAGCGCGGGTCGTCAATGCTCTTGATCGGTCTCAATGGCCTCGAACCGGGGTCTCGAATGTGACCCCGGTGATCATCTCAAGAAATAGTGAGGAGATGAGCACTGGTCCAATCATTGGATTTGGGCCGAGTGGTTGACAGGCTGGGGTTGTGAGTGCATACTCACAACCAATGCTGAGTGATCACTCACAAGTCCACTGGAGGACCTCATGACCGCCTCGACCCGGCCGCGTGCAGGCTGGACCCTCGCGATCGTGTCGATCGCCCTGTTCATGACCTCGCTCGACAACCTCGTCGTCGGCATCGCGCTGCCGTCGATCCGCGCCGAGCTCGGCGGCTCGCTCGAGTCGCTCGAATGGACGGTCAACTCGTACACGCTCGCCTTCGCCGTCTTCCTGCTGGGCGGCGCGGCGCTCGGCGATCGCTTCGGCCGCAAGCGGATGTTCGCCGCCGGGCTCACCCTCTTCACCGCTTCGAGCGCGTTGGCCGCGCTCGCCCCGAGCATCGATGCGCTCGTCGCCGCCCGCGCGCTGCAGGGCCTCGGCGCCGCGATCGTCCTCCCGCTCACGCTGACGCTCCTCAACGAGGCGGTCGCGCCCGAGCGGCGCGGCGCCGCGCTCGGCATCTGGGCCGGCGTCTCCGGCCTCGGCGTGGCGCTCGGGCCGCTGGTCGGGGGCGCCATCGTCGAGGGGATCTCCTGGCACTGGATCTTCTGGCTCAACGTGCCGGTCGGCCTCGCGCTGATCCCGCTGGCCATGCGCATGCTGACCGAGTCGCACGGGCCGAACTCGCGCCTCGACTTCCCCGGGCTGGCGCTCGCGGGCGCCGGTCTGCTCGGCCTCACCTTCGGCATCGTCCGCGCCGACTCGCTCGGATGGACCAGCTCGACCGTCCTGGCCAGCATGGGCGCGGGCGTCGTGCTGCTCGCCGCCTTCCTCGCCTGGGAGGCGCGCGCGCCGCAGCCGATGCTGCCGCTGCGGTTCTTCCGCTCGCGCGGCTTCTCCGCCACCAACGGCGTGTCGTTCGCGATGTTCTTCGGGACCTTCGGCTCGATCTTCCTCCTGAGCCAGTTCTTCCAGGTCGCGCAGGGCCTCGGTCCGCTGGAGGCCGGCCTGCGCACGCTGCCCTGGACGGGCATGCCGATGATCGTGGCGCCGCTCGCGGGGCTCCTCAGCGACCGGATCGGCTCGCGGCCGCTGATGGCGACCGGGCTCGCGCTGCAGGCCGGCGCGCTCGCGTGGCTCGCGGTGATCAGCGCCCCGTCGACGCCGTTCGCCGAGCTGATCGCCCCGTTCGTGATGGCGGGCACGGGCATGGCGCTCGTCTTCGCCCCGAGCGCGAACGCCGTGCTCGGAAGCGTGCGTCCCAGCGAGGCCGGCCAGGCCTCGGGCGCGACCAACGCGATCCGCGAGGTCGGCGGCGTGATGGGCGTCGCCGTGCTGGCGAGCGTGTTCTCGGCGCACGGGGGCTACGGCGACCCGCAGGCGTTCACGGACGGCATCGGCGCCGCGCTGCCGATCGGCGCCGGCGTGCTCGCCGCCGGCGCGCTGATCGCCCTGCTCGTCCCGCGCAAGGCGAAGCAGCCACATGCCGAGGCGGAGCCCGCCACGGCCGAGCTCGTGGCGGCCTAGAAATCACGCTCGCGCTTGCGCCGGCGCCCGGCACCCGGTAGATCAGGTGGCGATGCCACCCGTCTCCCGCGGCTTCCTCGGGCGCCGGCGCGACGCCGCCGACGCCGCCCGGCTCCCACCCGGCCAGTACCTCGTCGAGGACTTCCCGGTGCTCACGGCGGGACCGACGCCGCACTCGCCCCTCGACGAGTGGAGCCTGACGATCCACGGCGCGGTCGACGAGCCGAAGTCGTGGACCTGGGAGGAGTTCCGGGCGCTCGAGACCGAGACCTTCACCGTCGACATCCACTGCGTCACCAAGTGGAGCAAGCTTGGCACGACCTGGACCGGCGTCCCGCTGGATGCTCTGCTCGAGGAGATCGGCACCGAGGCCGACTACCTGACGGCCTGGAGCGACGGCGGCTACACCACGAACCTCGCGGTCGAGGACGTCTCCGACGGCCGCGCGTGGATCGTGCACACCTTCGAGGGCGAGCCGCTCGAGGTCGAGCACGGCGGCCCCGCGCGGCTGCTCGTTCCCGCCCTGTACCTCTGGAAGAGCGCCAAGTGGGTGCGCGGGCTCAGCTTCACCGAGGAGGACGAGCCCGGCTTCTGGGAGGCAGCCGGTTACCACAACCACGGCGACCCGTGGCGCGAGCAACGGTATTGGAGCGACTGAGCGTGGCGGCTCCCGTCATCTGGCGGGAGGCGACGGTGCGCGAGACGATCGAGGAGACCGCCCACGCGCGCACGCTCGCCCTGGACGTCCCGGGCTGGCCCGGCCACCGCGCCGGCCAGCACCTCGACGTGCGCCTGACGGCCGAGGACGGCTACCAGGCGGAGCGCTCGTACTCGATCGCCTCGGCGCCCGAGCTCGACGCGGTCGAGCTGACCGTCGAGCTCGTCGACGACGGCGAGGTCTCGCCGTACCTGATCGAGGAGGTGATCCCCGGCGACGTGATCGAGGTGCGCGGACCCGTCGGCGGCCACTTCACCTGGTCGGTGGACGACGGCCGGGTGCTGCTGATCGGCGGCGGCTCGGGGCTCGTGCCGCTGATGGCGATGCTGCGCCACCGCGCCGCGCGCGCCAGCACGGTCGAGGCGAGGCTCCTGGCCTCGGCGCGCAGCGAGCCCGACGCGCTCTACCGACGCGAGATCGAGACCCTGCGTCCCCAGGAGGGCCTCGCCGTCGACTGGACCTACACACGCGCGACGCCCGCGGGCTGGAAGGGCTTCGCCCGCCGCGTCGACGCCGAGATGCTCGCCGCCGTCGGCCCCGGGCCGTCGGCGGGGGCGCGCGTCTTCGTCTGCGGGCCGACCCCGTTCGTGGAGAGCGTGAGCGACCTGCTCGTGGACGCCGGCTATGACCCGGCGAGCATCCATGCCGAGCGATTCGGACCGACTGGAGGGTGAGATGACCGACGACTGCCTCGACGGGAACGGGATGGCCGGCCTGCTGGCGGAGGCGACGGGCGCCGAGCTGACCTCGGCGATCCGCCACTGCCAGTCCTGCGGCAACGAGTACGCGATCGGCAACCACCGCGCCTACCGCGGCGCCGGCGTCGTGCTCCGCTGCCCGGGCTGCGCGGCGCTCGCGGCGACGATCGTCGAGCGCGACGACGAGCTGTTGATCGCCTGGCACGGCGTGCTGCGCGTGCCCCGCCCCGCGGCTGCCTAGGCCGACGAACGTCAGAGGACCCATTGCGCTGGGCGCGTTTCCGTTCCATATGAACGGAAAAGCGCCCAGCGCCGCGCAGAGCCACCTCCCTGCCCGGCCGGTGTTGACCCCGTCGGGCCCGCCGAAGCCCGGCTAGGCCGGGACCGCGACCGGCTCGCGGTCGCGCGCCGCGTCCAGCGGGGCGCCGGCGATCGCGCCGCCGGGGCAGCTCGCGCAGGGGACCGAGCGGCGCGGGTTGCGGATGAACGCGAGGCCGAGCAGGCCGCCGCTGGCGACGAGCACCGCGGAGATGCCCATGCCGACGTGGAACGCGCGGACCGACGCCGACGCCGTGGCTGCCGACACCCGGACGGCCTCGCCCGGCGGAAGCCCCCGGACGTCGGCGACCGCGAGCGTGCGCTGCTGCGCCCGCGCGAGCGCGACGCGCCCGCGCGGGGTCAGCGTCGACGGGTCGATCCGCGCGTCGACACCGCTCGTGAACTGCGCCGCGATCACCGCGCCGATCGCGGCGACGCCGAGCAGCGCCGCCGCGCGGGCGATCGCGTTGTTGATGCCGGACGCGATGCCGGCGTTCTCCTCGTCGGCATCGGCCAGCACCGTCGCCGTGAGCGGCGCGACCGTTGCCGAGAGCCCGAGCGAGAACACCAGCAGCGCGGGCAGCAGCTGCGTCACGTAGTCCGCCTGCGCGTCGACGCGCAGCAGGAGAAGCAGCCCGGCCGCGGCCACCAGCGGCCCGACGCCCATGAACAGCCTCGGCCCGAAGCGGTCGGCCAGCGCGCCCGCCCGCTTGGAGAGCACGAACATGACCAGCGTGGTCGGGAGCGTCGCGAGCCCCGCCTCCAGCGCGGTGTAGCCCGCCACCTGCTGGAGGAACAGCACCAGGTAGAAGAAGAGGATCGCCAGGCCCGCGTACATCGCGAACGTCTGGACGTTGCCGGCGGCGAAGTTGCGCCGCCTGAACAGCTTGAGCGGGACCATCGGGTACGGGGTGCGCGCCTCGTGCAGGAGGAACACCCCGAGGATCGCGATCCCGGCCAGGCCCGGGAGCCACACGTCCGGGGCGGTCCAGCCCGAGTCGGGCTGGCGGATCAGCGCGAGCGTCGGGCCCGCGAGCCCGAGGAACGAGAGCAGCGCGCCGAGCCAGTCGACGGGCGGACGCGCCCCGACGCGCGGGCGCTGCGGCACCGCGGCCGCGACGACCACCAGGGTGATGACCACGAACGGGACGTTGATCAGGAAGATCCAGCGCCAGGACGCGGAGTCGATCAGCTGGCCGCCGACGAACGGGCCGAGCACGGTGGCGATGCCCGACCACGCCGTCCATGAGCCGACGGCGCCTCCACGCTCGTTCGGCGGGAACGCCGCGACGATCACCGCGAGCGCGCTCGGCGTCAGCAGCGCGCCGAACACGCCCTGCAGGACCCTGGCGCCGATCAGGAACTCGATGCTCGGTGCGATGGCGCACAGAAGCGAGGTCACGCCGAAGCCCAGGACGCCGAGCGAGAACACCCGGCGCTCGCCGAAGACGTCGCCCAGGGAGCCGCCGATGAGGATCAGCGAGGCGAGCGCCAGGCTGTAGCCGTTGGCGACCCACTGCTGGCCCGCCAGGCCGCCGCCGAGGTCCGAGGCGATCGCGGGCAGGGCCACGTTGACCACCGTCGCGTCGAGCCCGACGACGAACGAGCCCATGATCGCGGCGAAGAGGCTCAGGCGCTTCGTCCGGTCCATCGCGCTCGCCACGCAGCGACCATACTCCCCGACTGGACGAGTTCGGGAAAGCAACCGACTAGGCTCTGCGCCCCCGCAGCACCTTCAAAGAGGAGAACCTGGCCATGTCATCCACGGACGCGCTGGTCTTCGACGCGATCCGCACCCCTCGCGGCAAGGGCAAGAGCAACGGCTCGCTGCATGCGACGAAGCCGATCGACCTCGTCGTCGGCCTGATGCACGAGACCCTCTCGCGTCATGCCGACCTCGACCCCAAGCGGGTCGACGACGTCGTCCTCGGCGTCGTGTCGCCGATCGGCGACCAGGGCGGGGACATCGCCAAGGCCGCGGCGATCAAGGCCGGGCTCCCGGACACCGTGGCGGGCGTCCAGCTCAACCGCTTCTGCGCCTCGGGCCTCGAGGCGGTCAACATCGCCGCCCAGAAGGTCGCCTCCGGCTGGGAGGACCTCGTCTTCGCCGGCGGCGTCGAGTCCATGTCGCGCGTGCCGATCGGCTCCGACGGCGGCGCCTGGGCGATGGATCCCGAGACCAACTTCGACACCTCGTTCGTCCCGCAGGGGATCGGCGCCGACCTGATCGCCACGGTCGAGGAGTTCTCCCGCGACGACGTCGACGCCTACGCCACCCGCTCGCAGGAGCGCGCCGCGGCCGCCCGGGCCGAGGGCAAGTTCGCGAACTCGGTGATCCCGGTGCTCGACCTCAACGACAACGTCGTGCTCGACCACGACGAGTTCATCCGCCCGGGCACGACGGTCGACGGGCTCGCGAAGCTCAAGCCGTCGTTCGCGATGATGGGCGAGATGGGCGGCTTCGACGCCGTCGCGCTGCAGAAGTACCACTGGGTCGAGCGCATCGACCACGTGCACACGGCCGGCAACTCGTCCGGCATCGTCGACGGCGCCTCGCTCGTGACCATCGGCAACGAGAAGACCGGCGCCGAGCTCGGCCTCGAGCCCCGCGCGCGGATCCTCGCCACGGCGGTCTCGGGCTCTGACCCGACGATCATGCTGACCGGTCCCGCGCCCGCCTCGCGCAAGGCGCTGGCCAAGGCCGGCATCACCGTCGACGACCTCGACCTGGTCGAGATCAACGAGGCCTTCGCCGCCGTCGTGCTGCGCTTCGTGCGCGACATGGGACTCGACATGGAGAAGGTCAACGTCAACGGCGGCGCGATCGCGATGGGCCATCCGCTCGGCGCGACCGGCGGCATGATCCTCGGCACGCTGATCGACGAGCTCGAGCGCACGGGCGGCCGCTACGGCCTCGCCACGCTCTGCGTCGGCGGCGGCATGGGCATCGCGACCGTGGTGGAGCGCGTCTGATGGCCGGCTCCACGATCCGCTGGGACCGCGACGGGGACGGCGTCGTCGTCCTCACGCTCGACGATCCGGGCCAGTCGGCAAACACGATGAACGCCGCCTATCGCGACTCGATGGCGGCCACGGTCGACCGCCTCGAGGCCGAGCGCGACGACATCGCCGGCGTCGTCATCACCTCGGCGAAGAAGACCTTCTTCGCCGGCGGCGACCTCAACGACCTCAAGAAGGTCGGCCCCGACCAGGCGGCCGAGATGGCCGAGCAGGTCCGCGCGGGCAAGCAGCTGCTGCGCCGTCTGGAGACGCTCGGCAAGCCGGTCGTCGCGGCGATCAACGGCGCGGCGCTCGGGGGCGGCCTGGAGATCACGCTCGCCTGCCACCACCGGATCGTCGTCGACGACCCGAAGGCGGTCCTCGGCTTCCCCGAGGTCCAGCTCGGCCTGCTGCCCGGCGCCGGCGGCGTCGTGCGCTCCGTGCGCCTGCTCGGGATCGTGGCCGCGCTGATGCCGCTGCTGCTCCAGGGCAAGCGCTACAAGCCGGCCGAGGCGCTCGAGCTCGGGCTCGTGCACGAGGTCGTCGGCTCGCGCGACGAGCTGCTCCCGGCCGCCAAGGCCTGGATCCAGGCGAACCCGGACGCGGTGCAGCCGTGGGACGCCGAGGGCTACAAGATCCCCGGCGGCACGCCGTCGAACCCGAAGCTCGCGGCGAACCTGCCCGCGTTCCCGGCGAACCTGCGCAAGACGCTCAAGGGCGCGAACTACCCGGCGCCGCACCACATCATGGCCGCGGCGGTCGAGGGCGCGCAGGTCGACTTCGACAACGCGATCGAGATCGAGGGGCGCTACTTCGTCGACCTCGTGACCGGCCAGGTCGCGAAGAACATGATCCAGGCGTTCTTCTTCGACCTGCAGCGCGTCAACGGCAAGCGCGGCCGCCCGGACGACATCGAGACGTTCGCCTCCAGGAAGGTCGTCGTGCTCGGCGCCGGCATGATGGGCGCCGCGATTGCGTACGTGTGCGCGAAGTCCGGCATCGATGTCGTGCTCAAGGACGTCGACCAGGCCGCCGCCGACCGCGGCAAGGGCTACTCGGAGAAGCTCGTCGCCAAGGGCGTCGAGCGCGGGAAGACCACGCAGGAGAAGGGCGATGCGCTGCTCGCGCGCATCACGCCGACGACCGA
>DATBDM010000208.1:0-16875 GCA_036269915.1 Solirubrobacteraceae bacterium
CCAGACCTGCGAGCTGTCGGACATCGTCACGACGCTGCGCGCGCAGCGCTCGCGCCTGATCGCCGACACGGCCGACAACGAGGCGTCGGACTTCTTCTACCAGCGCATCAAGGACGAGAAGACCGTCCCGAAGCTGCTCGAGCGGCCCTACCCGGAGGGCCCGTCGAAGCTGGTCCGCCAGACCGTCACCGGGATGGCCGCCGGGGTCAACGCCTACCTCGCCCGCCACAAGGTCTCCGACCCCACCTGCAAGGGCAAGGCGTACGTGCGCAAGATCACGCCGATGGACCTGTGGCTGCGCTTCTACCAGCTCGGCCTGCGCGCCTCCTCGGGCAACTTCCTGCACGAGATCGTCAACGCGGCGCCCCCGGGGGCCGCGACCGCCGCGAGCCACCGGCTGCCCAGCGCGGGCACGGTCCGGCGCCAGCTGCGCCACGACCCGGTGCTCGGCGACACCCACGACCAGCTCGGCTCCAACGGCGTCGCCGTCGGCTCCAAGGGCGTGCGCGACGGGAAGTCGGTCCTGCTCGGCAACCCGCACTTCCCATGGCAGGGGTCGGACCGCTGGTACGAGGTCCACATGACGATCCCGGGCAAGCTCGACGTCACCGGCGCCGCGCTGCAGCTCGCGCCCGTGGTCAACATCGGCTTCAACCACCACGTCGCCTGGACGCACACGATCTCGACCGCGCGGCGCTTCACGCCGTACGAGCTCAAGCTGGTGCCGGGGCACCCGACGCAGTACTCCGTCGACGGCAAGGTCCGCGACATGGTCAAGCGCGCGGTCACAATCGGCCTGCCCGGCGGCAAGACCGCGTCGCACACCTTCTACGAGACGATCTGGGGGCCGGTGCTGTCCTACCCGGGCGCGCTGCTCACCTGGGACACCGAGCACGCGTACGCGCTCGCCGACGTCAACGCGGACGAGTTCCGGCTCACCAACCAGTGGCCGGGCTACGACCTCGCCCGCTCGGTCAAGGACATCCGCAAGTCCAACGCGCGGGTGCAGGGCAATCCATGGACGAACACGATCGCGGTCGACGACACGGGCCACGCGTACTACGCCGACGAGTCCGTGACGCCGAACGTCGACGCCAAGCTCATGCAACGCTGCTCGAACTCGCCGAAGGCGCCGATCCTGCTCTCGGCCGGCAGCGTGATCCTGCTCGACGGCTCGCGCGCGTCGTGCAAGTGGGGCAATGACTCCGACGCGGTCGCGAAGGGCATCATCGGCCCGAAGGGCCAGCCGCGGCTGGAGCGCCGCGACTACGTCGAGAACTCGAACAACTCCTACTGGATCGCCAACCCGGCGCACCCGCTCGACGGGTACGCGCGCATCATCGGCCAGGAGGGCGTGACCCCCGGGCTGCGCGCGCGGATGGGCTTCCAGATGATCCGCGAGCGGCTCAAGGGCAGCGACGGGCTCGGCCCGAAGGGCTTCACGGTGCGGACGATGCAGAAGATGTTCTTCTCGGACCGCAACCAGTCGGCCGAGCTCGCCCGCCAGAGCGTGGTCGACGGCTGCCGCGCGAGCGGCCGGCCGGACCTCGCGGAGGCCTGCGACGTGCTCGCGAAGTGGAACGGCCGCGCCGACCTCGCCTCTCGCGGCGAGGTGCTGTGGCGTGTGTTCTGGACGAACCTGCGCGCGGGGACGATCCCGTGGACGCAGCCGTTCGACCCGAGCAAGCCGCTCGCCGGCCCGGCGAAGCTCAACGGCTCCGATCCGGCGGTGCTGAACGCGCTGACGGCGGCGGTGACCGACCTGCGCGCGAAGAACATCCCGCTCAACGTCGCGCTGGGCACGCTCCAGCGCGAGCCGCGCGGGACGACGAGCATCCCGGTCCCGGGCTGCGAGGACCCCGAGGGGTGCTTCAACGTCATCTCCACCAACCGCGACGCGAGCGGCCACTACGACCCGTACACGGGCTCGTCGTTCATCATGACCGCCGCGTTCGCGGGCAAGGGCAAGCCGCACGCTGAGGCGCTGCTGTCCTACTCGCAGTCGGAGAACCCGGCCTCGAAGCACTACGCGGACCAGACGAAGCTGTTCTCGCGCAAGCAGTGGCTGCCGATGCGCTTCACGCAGAAGCAGATCAAGGCCGATCCGCAGTACGCGCACATGGTGGTGAGTCAGAAGCGGTGAACCGTGGCGGCGTGCCGGTGGCGGTCGGCCTCGTCGTCGTCGCCGTCACGTCGCTCCAGTTCGGCGCCGGCTTCGCCGCGACGCTGTTCGACGACCTCGGGCCCGGCGGGGCGGCGTTCGTCCGCCTCGCCGTCGCCGCGGTCGTGCTGCTGGCCGCGTGGCGCCCGCGGGTGCGCGGGCGCTCGCGCGCCGACCTGACCACCGCCGTTCTGTTCGGCGTGACGCTCGGCGCGATGAACGTCTTCATCTACGAGTCGTTCGACCGGATCCCGCTCGGCATCGCCGTCACGATCGAGTTCGTCGGTCCGCTCGGCGTCGCGATCGCCGGCTCGCGGCGGGCGCTCGACGCGGTCTGGGTCGTGCTCGCGGCGACCGGGATCGTGCTGCTCGCCGACCGCGGCTCGGGCGGGAGCCTCGACACGGCCGGCGTGCTCTTCGCGCTCGCGGCGGGGCTCGCGTGGGCCGCCTACATCGGGCTGTCGCAGCGCACGGGCCGGATCTTCCCCGGGGCGAGCGGACTCGCGATCGCGATGGCGGTCGGCGCGGTCGTCGCCGCCCCGCTGGGGATCGCCCAGGCCGGCGACGCCCTGCTGCGGCCGGAGCTGCTCGCCGCCGGCGCCGCGGTCGCGCTCGCCTCCTCGGTGCTGCCCTACTCGCTCGAGATGGAGGCGCTGCGGACGCTGCCCGCGCGCGTGTTCGGGATCCTCATGTCGCTCGAGCCGGCGGTCGCCGCGCTCGCCGGTCTGATCGTGCTCGGCCAGGACCTCTCCGCGCGCGACTGGCTGGCGATCGCGCTGGTGATGGCCGCCAGCGCCGGGGCCGCCGCCGGCGCTGCCGGTGGATAAGGTCGGTGCGCGTGTCGTCGCTCCTCGTCGCGCGCCGCGGTCTGATCGCGCTCTCCGGCCGCGAGATCGCCCGCGTGCTCAAGCTCTGGTCGCAGACCATCGTCGCGCCCGTGCTCTCGAGCGCGCTCTTCATCCTCGTCTTCGGGCTGTCGCTGGGCGGGCGCATCCGCGCGATCGACGGCGTGCCCTACCGCGAGTTCATCGTCCCCGGCCTGATCGCGATGGGCATGGCCCAGGCCGCCTACGCCAACAACGCCTCGAGCGTCTTCCAGGCGCGCTTCGACCGCTACCTCAACGACGTGCTCGCCGCCCCGATGCGCGGGTGGGAGGTCAACCTCGCGCTCAACCTCGGCGGCGTGGTCCGGGCGCTGCTGATCGGCGCGGGGCTGATGGCGATCGCGCTGCCGATCACCGGCGCGCCGATCCACGAGCCGCTCGTGCTCGTCCTCGCCGTCGGGCTGCTGCTCGTGCTCTTCTCGACCTTCGGAGTGGTCGTCGGCGTCTACGCCGAGTCCTGGGACCAGTCGGCCTTCGTGCAGAACATCGTGATCCTGCCGCTCTCGTTCCTCGGCGGTGTCTTCTACTCGATCGACCGCCTGCCGTCGCCGTGGCACGAGCTCTCGCACGCGAACCCGATCTTCTACATGATCAGCGCGGTCCGCTACGGGTTCCTCGGCCGCGCCGACGTGCCGATCGGGCTCGCCCTCGGGATCACCGCCGTCTTCGCGGCGCTGTTCGCCGCCTGGAGCGCGTGGTTGTTCGCCACGGGCCGGCGCCTGAAGCCGTAGGCTCAGCGCTCGGATGTTCGAGCTCAACCTGCCGAACGTCCTCACGGTCGTGCGCATCCTGCTGGTGCCGGTGCTCGTCGCGGCGCTGCTGTCGGCGACCGGGAGCGGCGATCTGCTCGCGGCCGTCGTCTTCGTGGTGGCGTCGGTGACCGACGCCCTCGACGGCTGGATCGCCCGCCGGCGCAAGTCCGAGTCGACCTTCGGGAAGCTCATGGACCCGCTCGCCGACAAGCTCCTGGTGGTCGCCGCGCTGGTCTCGCTCGTCTCACTCGACCGGCTGTCGGCGTGGGTGGCGATGGTCATCATCGCGCGCGAGTTCGCGGTCACCGGGCTGCGCCAGCTGGCGATGGAGGAGGGCCACGTCATCCCGGCGAGTATCTGGGGCAAGCTCAAGACAGTGACCCAGATCGCGATGGTCCTGGTGCTCATCGCGGTCGACGATCGGACCGTCTGGGTCGACGCGTTGATCTATGTGACCGTTTTCGTGACCGTTGCGTCGGGGGTCGTGTACTTCTTCAACTTCAGGTCCCTCCTGCGCACACGCCGGGCTCATGAACCACAAACCTGACCTGGACGAACGTCCGATGGAAATGCCTGAATCGTGCACGACAGATCGCGTATCGCGTGCTACAAAGCGGCCATGGTCTTCACCGTCCTCGATATCGAGGAGCTCCGACCGCTGATCGCCGAAGGCCAGGAGCGCGGGTTCCTGACCGTCGAGCGGATCGCCGGTGCGCTCGACGACGTCGAGATCACCAAGGAGCAGGTCGTCGAGCTGCATCAGTACCTCGACGAGCAGGGCATCGACATCCTCGGCGCCGCGCCGACGGAGGGCGGGCGCTTCGCCCGCGAGTCGCGCACGGGGTCCGCGAAGGAGGTCGAGGCCCCACGCCGGCCCGAGATCGACCTCACCGTCGAGCCGAGCCTGGACTCGCTGCGGCTGTACCTGCGCTCGATCGGCCGCGTGCAGCTGCTGACCGCCGACCGCGAGGTCGCGCTGGCGCAGCGCATCGAGCGCGGTGACCTCACGGCCAAGCAGGAGATGGTCGAGGCCAACCTGCGCCTCGTCGTCTCGATCGCCAAGGGCTACCTCGGCCGCGGGCTCTCGTTCCTGGACCTGATCCAGGAGGGCTCGCTCGGCCTGATCCGCGCGGTGGAGAAGTTCGACTACCGCCGCGGCTACAAGTTCTCGACCTACGCCACGTGGTGGATCCGCCAGGCGGTGACCCGCGCGATCGCCGACAAGGGCCGGACGATCCGCATC
Source organism: Solirubrobacteraceae bacterium (assembly GCA_036269915.1). Taxonomy (GTDB): domain Bacteria; phylum Actinomycetota; class Thermoleophilia; order Solirubrobacterales; family Solirubrobacteraceae; genus DATBDM01. The sequence continues at coordinate 5,041 of DATBDM010000208.1, forward strand.
CCCGTCCACATGGTGGAGAAGCTCAACAAGGTCGTCCACGTCGAGCGCCAGCTCGTCCAGCAGCTCGGCCGCGAGCCGCTGCCGGAGGAGATCGCCGCCGAGCTCGAGTGCACGCCCCGCGAGGTGCGCGACATCCTGCGCATGGCCCAGCAGCCGGTCTCGCTCGAGAAGCCGATCGGCGAGGAGGAGGAGTCCGAGCTCGGCGACTTCGTCGAGGACGACGCCGCCGAATCGCCGTTCGAGGTCGCCTCGGAGAACCTGCGCAAGGAGAACGTGCGCCGGGCGCTCGACGCGCTGCCGCAGCGCGAGCGCGAGGTGATCGAGATGCGCTTCGGGCTCACGGGCGCGCGCCCGTACACGCTGGAGGAGGTCGGCCGCGCGTTCAACGTCACGCGCGAGCGGATCCGCCAGATCGAGAACCACACGCTGAAGAAGCTCGAGTCGCTGCCCGAGGCGCAGCGGCTCCGCGACGGCGAGTAGTCAGTCCGCCGAGGGGGCGGCCTGCGGGTCGCCCTCGAGCACGTGCCTGACGACCGCGAGGTACTCGAGCAGCGACTGCGAGCCGAGGAACCGCCCGCGCACGCGGTCATGCGCGCGCTCGCCCATCTCCCGCGCGCGGTCGGGGTCCTCGAGCAGCTCGAGCAGCGCCTTGCCGTAGGCCTCGAGGTCCTCCGGGTCGTCGAGCAGGACGCCCGAGCGCCCGTCCTCGATCTGGTCCTGGATGCCGCCGATCCGGCTCGCGACGACGGGCCGCGACTTCCACATCGCCTCGGCGACCGTCAGGCCGAAGCCCTCGGCGAGGCTCTTCTGGACCACGATCGAGGCGCCGCGCTGCAGCGCGTTGACGATCACCGCGTTCTCCTCGAGGTCCTCCATCGGCAGCAGCACGAGGTGGACGTGGGCGCGGGTCTCGGCGTCCATCGCCTCGAAGCGCGCCTTGGCCTGCTCGAGCACCTGCGCGCCCTCGGGGTCGTCGGAGACCGCCTCGACCTCGGGGCCGGCGTACACGAGATGGGCGTCGGTGTGCGGCGCGACGTGCTCGACGAAGCCGTCGAGGACACCGATCGGGTCCTTGAGCGCGTCCCAGCGCGAGACCTGCAGGACGTAGGCGTCGCCGGGCTGCAGGCGCGAGTCCTCGATCGTCGTGGCCGCGCGCTCGACGCGCGCCTTGGACCCATCCTGGCGCTCGAACTCCGGCACGGCGTCCGCCTCGGCCTCGACCAGTCCGGCGGTGGCGAGTATCGCGGCGACCACCTCGCCGGACAGCTCCTGGTTCTTCGGCGCGAAGGCATCGATCGTGGGGGCGATGACGTGCACTCGGTCGCGGTCGAGGTCCTCCCAGATGAACTGCTCGCGCGAGAACAGGCAGGCGTCGGCCTGCTGGACCCACTCGCGCAGGAACGCCCAGGCGTCGCGCGCGATGTCGTTGGGCGTGTCGAGCCCGATGTGGCAGCGCCAGATCACCGTGGCGCCCGACGCCTTCAGGCGCGGGATCAGCCCGGCGGTCTGCGGGTCGTGCAGGACGACGACGTCGCGGCCTTCGACGGCGTCGCAGAGCGCATCGGCGCTGGCCTCGAGTGCGGCGAGGTAGCTGGAGCGCTGCTCGTCGCCCAGCGGACCGCCGTCGCCCTCGACGCCGTGCAGCCGGTTGTGGACGCGCTTGGTGACCTCGAAGAAGCCCTCGTCGCCGTCGATCACGGCCCAGCGCGCGTCGACGCCGGAGCCGCACGCGTAGGGCAGCAGCGGCGTCAGCATCTCGGCGACCCCGCCGCCGCGCGCCGTCGAGTTGACGTGCCAGATCACGCGTCCCTCGAAGAGCTCCTGCGCCTCGCCGACGGCGTCCCGGACCTGCGCGTACTGCTCGTCGGAGAGGACTTCGGCGAAGCGGTCGAGACCGTGCTCGCCGATGTCGACGATCGTGAGTGCGCTCATGGCGCCGGGGGACCTACCCGGACGCGGGCGTCGCTAGACTGGCGGGCGCGTTGGTGGGGTTCCCGAGCGGTCAAAGGGGACGGGCTGTAAACCCGTTGGCTCAGCCTTCGCAGGTTCGAATCCTGCCCCCACCACCTTCGAGCGGCGCGATCGTCAGTCGCTCTCCTCGCGGAGGATGATCCTCGTCATCGCGACCTCCTCGCCCGAGCGCGTGTCCGGGTAGACGACGTAGGCGCCGGGCGGACCGCCGAACCACGTCGCCTCCGCCTCGCCCACGAAGATCGCCGCGCGCTGCGACCCGTCGGCCTGCTCGACCCAGATCCTGTGGCCTTCCCGGAGCGTGTCCATGGAGCGACCGTAACGCGGGCGTCCGGGGCGTGTCTCTCACCCGTACGCACTCCCAGCTGGAGAGAGGTCCACTCATGTCGCAGTCCCATCGCCTGGCGGGCGCCGCGGTCGCGGTCGTCGCGCTCGCGTTCCCGGCCGCCGCTTCGGCGTCGTCGGACCACCACGGCTCCGCCTCGTGTCATGGGCTGAAGGCGACGATCGTCGGCTCGAGCCATCGCGATCACATCGTCGGCACGCGCCATCGCGACGTGATCGTCGCGGAGGGCGGCGACGACGTCGTCGAGGGCCGCGGCGGCGACGACGTCATCTGCGCGGGCGCGGGCGACGACAAGGCGCGCGGCGGCCGGGGCGATGACGTGATCCTCGGTCAGCGCGGCAACGACGACATCCGCGGCGGCGACGGCGACGACGAGGAGCGCGGCGGCGCCGGCGACGACGTCGAGCACGGCGACCGCGGTGACGACGACATGCGCGGCGGCGAAGGCGACGACGACCTGAGCGGCGACGAGGGTGCGGACGAGCAGCACGGCGACCGCGGCGACGACACGGTCGACGACGACGCCGAGGACGTCGCCGACGACGGCGAGCACCACGGCGGCGGCGACGACGGCTCGGGCGACGGCGGCGGCGACGACTGATCAGCCGCGCTGCATGACCCGGACGGACGGGCCGAGGGTCCCGATCGGTCGGTAGCCCGCGCCGCCGAGGCAGGCGGCGTACGGCGGCAGCGTGCCCAGGGGAAGGACGACGAAGCGGGGTGGCCGCGCGCAGAGGTCGCGCGTCACCTCGCTCGTCAGCTCCGGGCGCAGGTTCAGGGGCGAGTCGTAGAGCAGACGCGTCGCCGGGCGCATGTCGCCCTGCCAGTAGAAGCCGGCCTCGTTGCCGGCCACGAACAGCCGGTCGCCCGGGCGCGAGCGCGGGCGCAGCAGGGCGCCGACCGGCTCGTAGGTCGCCCACAGCTGCGCCTGCGGTCCGTAGTAGCGGACGGAGAGCGTCTGCGCGGACCGGCCGATGCCGGGCGCGTAGTCGATCGCGAACGGCGCCACCGCGACGACCGCGAGGGCCGCCGCGAGGGCGCGGGCGCGGATCGTCGGAACCGCGAGCAGCGCGGCCGCCGGCGGGACGATGGGCGCGTAGTAGTGCGCGTAGCCGTAGCCGCCGAGCAGCGCCCCGATCACGGCTCCGGCGAGCCACAGGCTGAGGGTCAGCGCGAGGGGATCGCGCCACCCGCGACTCCGCAGCGCGAAGACGCCCGCGACCGCCGCGACCGCGATCAGCAGCAGGTCGGCGGGGTAGGTCTTCAGCGCGCTGATGCGGTCCGAGAACGGCAGCGCCGCCGTGTACTGGCGGTTGTAGGTCCAGTTCCACGTGGTCAGGTCCCCGAGCGCGCCGTGCGCCGCCCACAGCGCGGCGACCGCCAGCAGCGGCACCGCCGTCCCAAGCGCGAACGGCACCAGCACTCCGATCGCCGGGCGCCGGAGCAGGAACGGCGCGAGCGCCGCGGGGGCGAAGAGGACACCGATCGCCTTGGTGAGGATCGCCAGCCCGCACAGCAGCCCGACCGCGAACGGCGGCCACCAGCCGCGCACGCCCGACAGCCGCAGCGCGGCGACGACGAGCAGCGTCCCGGTCAGCACCAGCAGGTGCTCCGTGTTGAGCTCGAACCCCTGGACGAAGCGCGACGCGCCGAGCCCGAGCGCGAGTGCAGCTGCGACGGCGGCCCGGGTGCGGCCGGCGAACGGCCGCAGCCCGACGAACAGCAGCCACGCGGCGAGGCCGGCGGCGACGGCGGAGGCCAGGCGGATGGCGACCTCGCTGCGCGGGGCGAGCGCCTCCAGCAGCGCGTAGACCGGATAGACGACCGGCTGCTTGTGGTCGATCAGGTCGCGGTACGGCAGCGCGCCGGCGAGCGAGCGGCCGATCACGGCGTAGACCGATGCGTCCCGGTCCAGGGGCATGTCGAGGGTGGGCAGCCGCAGCACCAGCGCCCCCGCCAGGCAGGCCACCAGCGCGACGACCGGCTCGAGGGCGCGTCGCAAGCGCGTCATCCTAGGGTTTGGAGCATGCAGATCCGCGACGCCGGCGCCGCCGACCTCCCGGCCATCGCCGCCATCTACGCGGCGGCGGCCGCCACCAGCCATGCGACCTTCGACCTCGAGGGCCGCTCGATCGCCTGGTGGCAGGACCGCCTCGAGGAGGTCGATCCCGCCGCCGGGCACCTGCTGCTCGTCGCCGTCGACGGCACGACCGTCCTCGGCTTCGCCCGCAGCGGGCAGCACAAGGAGAAGGCGGCCTACGCGACCACCGTGGAGACGTCGGTGTACGTCGACGCCGAGCATCGCGGCCGCGGCGTCGGCGACGCGCTCTACGCGGCGCTGCTCGAGCGCCTCGACGCATCCGATCGCCGGCTCGCCGTCGCGGGCGTCGCGCTCCCCAACGACGCGTCCGAGCGCCTGCACCGCGCGCACGGGTTCACGGAGATCGGCGTCTTCGAAGGCGTCGGCGTCAAGCACGGCCACGCCTGGGACGTCCGCTGGTTCCAGCGGCGGCTCGCGGGCGCTCCCGCGCTATGAGCTTCGAATCCCTCGTCCTCGAGGGCGCGCACGTGCGCCTCGAGCCGCTCGCCCCGGGGCACGTCGCGGACCTCGCCGAAGCCGGCGCGGATCCGGAGGTCTGGCGCTGGATGCCGGTCGCCGCCCCGTCCGGCGAGTCAGAGATGGCGGCGATCGTCGAGGCGCTGCGCGCGCGTGCCGCCGCCGGCGCGCAGTTCCCGTTCGCGCAGGTCGACGTCGCGACCGGCCGCGCGGTCGGCGCGACGAGCTATCTCGACATCGCGCTCGAGGAGGGTCGGATCGAGATCGGCTGGACCTGGATCGGGCGGCCGTGGTGGCGCACGGCGATCAACTCCGAGGCCAAGCTGCTGCTGCTCTCCCACGCGTTCGACACGCTCGGGCTCAACCGCGTGGCGCTCAAGACCGACATCCGCAACGAGCGCTCCCAGGCGGCGATCGAGCGCATCGGCGGCGTCCGCGAGGGCGTCCTGCGCGCGCACATGATCCGGCCCGACGGCAGCCTGCGCGACACCGTCTACTTCTCGATCCTCGCTCCGGAGTGGCCGCGTGTGCGGGCGCGGCTGAGCGCCCGGCTCTAGCCGGTCGCGAGCCAGGATCCCGCCAGGATCAGGCCAAGGCCGGCGATCGACGCCGCGCTGATCGTCTCGTCGAGCACGAGCACGCCGAGCAGGACCGCGACGGCGGGGTTGAGGTAGGTGACGACGGTCGCGCGCGTCGGCCCGGCCTCGACGATGAGGGCGAAGAAGACGACGAAGGCCAGAGCGGAGCAGACGATCCCGAGCACGACGATCGCCACCACCGCCCTGGTCGTCGGCGTCTCGTGCAGCGGCGTGAGCACCAGCGCGGGGGAGAGCATCACCGTGCCCGCCAGCAGCGCGAGAGCGGAGACGCCGCGCGGGTCGTAGGCCGACAGCCGGCGGCGGATGATCATCGGCCCGACCGCGTAGCCGAGCGTCGCGCCGAAGATGCACAGCGCGCCGAGCAGCTCCTTCGAGGAGCCCGCGATGTCGACGCCCACCAGCAGCACCACGCCGGCGAGCCCGACCAGCAGGCCGGCCAGCCGCCGCGGGCTGACCTTCTCCTCGGGCTCGATCCGCAGCGTGATCCCCGCGACCACCAGCGGGAGCGAGGCGATCAGGATCGCCGTCACCGACGAGGAGACGTACAGCTCGCCGTAGGAGATCAGCGGGAAGGGGATCGCGATCTCGAACAGCGCGAAGGCCACGACCCAGCGCCAGCGCTCGCGGATGCCGCGCAGCGCGCCCGTGCGCCAGGCGATCGGCAGGAGCACCAGCGCGCCGAGCGCGACGCGCGAGAAGGCGACGAACAACGGCGGTACGTCGTCGTCGACGGCGATCTTGATGAACAGGTACGGGATGCCCCAGATCAGGGACATCGCGACGAACAGCACCCAGGCGCGAGGCGACACCCCGCGGCAGACTACGTTGTCATCGCGCGGTCGGCCGCCCACAGGGGCAGCTCGTCGCCCGGCATCGGGCGCGCGACGTGGTAGCCCTGCACGAGGTCGCAACCCGCGCGGGCGAGCGCGTCATAGGCCTCCGCGTCCTCGACGCCCTCGACGACGACGTCGATCCCGAACGTCGTGCCGAGCGCCAGCACGGCGGCGACGATCGCGCGGTCGCGCTCGTCGCCGGCCATCCCCTGCGCGAAGCCGCGGTCGAGCTTGACCTGCTGGATCGGCAGCCGCTTGAGCATCGCCAGCGAGGACTGGCCGACGCCGAAGTCGTCGAGCGCGAGCGGCACGTAGAGCTCGCGCAGCTCGTTCAGCACGGCGAGCGTGCGCTCCACGTCGACCATCACCGCGGTCTCGGTGACCTCGAGCTGCAGCGGCCCGGCGCCGTCGGGGCGCGCGTCGAGCAGCGAGGCGAGCCGCTCGGGCAGCGCGCGGTCGAGCAGGTTGGCGGGCGCGAGGTTGACCGCGAGCGGCAGGTCGAGCAGCCCGGCGTCCGCCCAGCGCCCCTGCAGCGCGAGCGCGTCGGCGACCAGCCGTTCGGTGATCGTGCGCATCAGGTGCGAGCGCTCGACGTCGGGTAGGAACGCGCCGGGGGCGAGCAGCCCGCGCGTCGGGTGGCGCCAGCGTACGAGCGCCTCGGCGGCGGCGAGACGCCCGGAGCCAGGGGAGACGATCGGCTGCACGAACAGCTCGAGCTGGCCCGCGTCGACCGCGGCGCGCAGCTCGCCGCCGAGCAGCAGCCGGTCGCGGCGGCGGGCCTCGCCGTGCTCGCGGTAGAGCTCGACGCCGGTGTGCTCGCGCTTGGCGCGATACATGGCGACGTCGGCGTGCTTGAGCAGCTCGGTGGCGTCCGCGCCGTCGCGGGGATGCAGCGCGACCCCGAAGCTCGCGTCGATCAGCGCCGGCAGGTCGGGGAGCTCGAACGGGGCGTCGAGCGACGCCCGCAGCCGTTCGGCGACCGCGCGCGTGACGCGCTCGTCCTCGGCGCCGGCGACGGCGACCGCGAACTCGTCGCCGCCGAGCCGGGCGAGCAGGTCGTGCGGGCGCAGCTGGCCGGCCAGGCGCGGGCCGATGCGGCGCAGCAGCTCGTCGCCGGTCGGGTGCCCGAGGGTGTCGTTGATCTCCTTGAAGTGGTCGAGGTCGAAGAGCACGAGGCCGATCGGCTCGCCCGCGGAGATGGCGTCGGTGAGGTGCGCGAGCAGCGCGCGGCGGTTGGCCAGTCCGGTCAGCTCGTCGGTGTGGGCGAGCCGGCGGGTGGCGACGAGCGTGCGGCTCTCGCGCAGCGAGAGGCCGGTGCGGCCGACGGCGGCGAGCATCGCCCCGCCGGCCAGGGCGACCGCGAGATCCTGGCTGTGGCCGATCGCGCTGACCACGAGCACGACGCCCGCGGCGATCGCCGCGATCGTCGGGAGCGCGAGCAGCGACCAGTGTTCGCGGCGGTCGGTGCGCGGGATCGGCGCGACGGCGGCGAGCGCCATCAGCACCATCCCCAGCGGCCACAGGAGGTCGACGAGGCCGCCTTCGACGTACGTGCCGCGGGCGGTGCCGTAGAGGTAGAGCGTGTCGGCCACGCACCATGCGACGAGCCCGCCGCCGAGCAGGAGGCCCGAGCGGCCGGGGCGCCACCCCTGCAGGCCGAAGGAGCCGAGCGCAAGGATCAGGAGCAGCAGGTCGCCGAGCGGATAGGCGAGCGTGGTGGCGACCGCCGCCGTGCTGCCCACCGCGCTGCCGGCGATCGTGTCCCAGGCCAGCGCGGCGACGACCGAGGCGCACGCGAGGCCCGCCACGAGCCCGTCGAGCCAGCCCGACGCCTGCGCGCGCAGGACCCGCGCGCGTAGGAGCAGCACGAGGCCGGCATAGGCGAGCGGGTAGAAGCCGAACCAGCCGAGATCGGCGAGCGACGGTGTGCCGGGCGTCCCGTGGGCGCTCAGCACCGAGTAGGTGATGTCGCCGAGCGTGCTCGCCGACAGCGAGAGCCCGAGCAGCACCCAGGCGAGCCGCTCGCGCCTGACCACGATCGCCCGGCCGAGGCAGACGAGCGTCGACGTGACCGACACGGCGTCGTAGATCCACGTGTCCCAGCCGGCGATCGCGCCCGGATGCGGCCGGACGCCGGGGATCATGGAGATCGCGAAGGCGCCGCAGAGCGCCACCGCGAGGGCGGTCAGGGCGCGCAGCCTGCGCGGCAGGGGAAGTGAGCCCGCAACGGGTGCCACGCCCCCGTCATCGGCCGCTGGCCGCCGGTGCTGCAGCCCGCGCGGTGAGCCGGCGAGCTAGCGGTTACCGCGCGAGACCAGCGCCCAGGCGCCGGGGAGCAGCGCGGCCGCGGCGAGCGCCTTGATGATGTCGCCGCCGATGAACGGCGTGAAGCCCTGCGAGATCGCGGTGCCGACGCTCATGTTCGCCGAGACGGCGAGCCACGGGACGCCGATCGCGTAGACGATCGCGCTGCCGATCACGAACAGCGGCAGCGCCTTGACCGGGGTGCGGTCCATGCGCGCCTCGGCGAGGCGGCCGACGACCCAGCCCGCGGCCAGGAAGCCGATCAGGTAGCCGCCGGTGGCGCCGAACACGACGTCGGTGCCGTGGGTGCCGCTCGCGAAGACGGGCAGGCCGATCATGCCGAGCGCGACGTAGAGCAGCATCGCCGTGGCGCCGCGGTTGGCGCCGAGCGCGGCGCCGGACAGCAGCACCGCGAAGGTCTGGCCTGTGATCGGGACGGTCAGCCCGGGGACGTGGATCGAGATCTGCGCGCAGGCGGCCGTGAGCGCCACGGCGGCGAGGACGAGGACCAGGTCGCGGGCGCGGACCCGCGGGGCCACGTCGGCGAGGACGCGCGGCTGAACGGCGACGGCGGTGCTCATGACCGGGGGTTCTATCGCCTCAGGTGCCTACGGCGCGTTGCCCCCGGCGTCGAGCCGCTGCCGCCGAGCGGTCGCCGAGCCGGTCCCCGGGTCGATCGAGACGAGGTCGGCGGCGAGCGGCTGGAAGCTCGGCTTGGCCGTGTAGATCATCCGGGCGATGCCGATCGGGGTCTTCTCGGTGAGGTTGCCGGTGCCGCCCGCGCCGACGGATCCGCCGTTGATGACGTCGAAGCCCGGCTCGTGCTCGATCGACGCGATGTGGGTGTGGCCGACGACGAAGACGACCGGACGCGACGGCGGCTTGTCCTTGAGGACCTGCAGCGCGGGCTCGATCAGCGCGGGCTCGTGCACCATCACGACGTCGACCTTGCCGAGCAGCGGTCGCAGCCAGCCGGTGAACGCGTCCTGCATCGCCGGCGTCGGCGAGTTGTCGTAGCGGTCGGCGAAGTCCTCGCGCGAGCGGCGCTCGAACGGGTCGGAGTAGCCCGCGACCTTCAGGCCGGCGACGTCGTTGATCACGGGACCGTAGGTGCCGTTCTTGTCGAGCCGGCCGGATTGGGTGAGCACGATCGCGCCTTGGCGCGCGAGCGAGCGCTCCAGCGTGTCCGAGTCGTGGTTGCCCGAGACGAAGACGAACGGGTGGCCGATGTGGACGATGCGGCTGACGAGGCTCGTCTCCAGCGGCGTGCCGCGGTCGGTCAGGTCGCCGGGGAAGAGCACGGGACCGCGGCCCGCGACGCGCTCGAGGTTGGAGAGCGCGAGCACGTTGTTGTGCAGGTCGGAGGCGATCGTGACCTCCGGGCGTCCCGCGAGCGCCTGGCGGCGGCCGGGGTCGACGACCAGCCGGGCGAGGCCGACGAGCTGCGCGTCGAGCTCCTGGTCGATCGCGTGGCTGGAGCGCTCGACCGACTCGATGGCGTCGAGCGCGCGCGGGATGTCGGCGCCGAGCGCGTAGTACTGGGGATCGTCGATCGTGCCGCGCGGGGGCAACAGCACGACGAGCGCGATCCCGAGGGCGAGCGCGGTGCCGGCGGCGACCATGGCGTGGCGTCTCGTGTTGCGTCTGAGTGCGAGGGCGGTCAGCGTCCCGAGCGCGGCGGCGGAGAGCGTCGTGATGACGATCAGCAGCTTGAGGTAGCTCGCGATCGCGTCGCGCGCCTCGCGCCTGAGCACCGCGAGGTCGAGCGAGCCGCCCTGCGCGTAGCGCTTGACCGCCTGGCGGTCGACGGCGCGCAGGTCGGCCTGCAGGCGGGCGGGGAAGCGGACGGCGTCGAAGCGCACGCCCCAGTCCACGAGCGGGACGTAGAGGTCCAGCGCGCCGTGGTGCAGCGGGGCGACGCTCAGCCGCACCGTTCCCGCGCTCAGCCGCTTGGTCTGCTCGAAGGTCGACAGGGCGAGCAGGCCGCCGGCCAGCGTCGCGAGGACGACGAGCGCGACGGCCGCGGCCGGCTTCAGCGCGCGCCGGAGCGCGCGAGCAGGTCGCGCAGCGCGAGCTCGTCGCTTCTGAATGCCAGTCGTTGCCATGGCAGGTCCTCGGCGGAGAAGGCTCGCACCTCGAGCGCCTCCTCCGTGGTCTGAGGCGGCTGATCGGTGCGGCCCTCGTACGCCACGACCACGATGCGATCGGTCGCGTGCGAGTAGACGCCGAGCAGCCTGCCGATCTCCACCTCGACCCCGATCTCCTCCATGCACTCGCGCCGCGCAGCCTCCTCGACCGACTCGCCGAGGTCGACGAAGCCGCCCGGCATCGACCAGTGGCCGCGCCGCGGCTCGAACCCGCGGCGGATCAGGACGATGTCGCCGTTGGCGTCGCGCGGAATCGCGCAGGCGACGGGCTTCGGGTTGAAGTAGGCGCCGTAGCCGCAGTGCCGGCAGCGGATCGAGCGGGGGAAGGCGACGTCCGCCGGCTGTCCGCAGCGCGGGCAGAAGCGGACGTCTTCCAGCGCCGGGTTGAGCGAGCTCAGCGGCGCTGCTCCCAGAGCTGCATGTCGCACAGGCGCCGGAAGCCGAGCGAGTCGTAGAGCCGCTGGCCGACGTCGGTCGCCTGCAGCGTCGTGCTCGTGCAGCCGTGGTCGAGTGCGTCGTGCAGCGTGCCGCGCATGACGAGGCTCGCGAGGCCCCGGCGCCTCGCCTCCGGCGCGGTGGCCACGAAGGACACGCCGCAGTCCTCGCCGTGGTGCATGGCCAGCGCGACCGACGCCGGGACGCCCTGGAACTCGGCCTTGAAGCCGCGTAGGGCGCCCTTGGGCAGCGGCGTCAGCGTGCGCTCGAGCCGCTGGTCGGGGTTGCCGTAGGCGAGGTCGTTGACACGCCCGACGGTCTTGAGGTCGGTCAGCGGGACCTCGCCGTTCATCGACGGGATGTAGAGGTTCTCGAGCGCGGCGCCCATGCCGGGGGAGGAGGCGGTGAGCGTCAGGCCGGCGGTGCGCAGCGCGCGCGTCGTGTGCCCCGCCGCCCCGTCGATCCAGATGCCCCAGCGGCGCACTCCGGCGTCGCGCCAGCGCTCCGCGATCTCGGCCAGGTGCCGCACGGCCTCCTCCGGCTCGAGCGCGACGGCGGCGTTGAGCGTGGGGGAGTCGGGCGCGGCGGGGACGATGCTGGCGACCACGCCCGGACGCTCGATCACGGCGCCCTGCATCGCGTG
>DATBDM010000209.1:0-5924 GCA_036269915.1 Solirubrobacteraceae bacterium
CGGCCCCGCCTGGGCGCAGCCCGGCCTCCCCGGCTGGGTCGACTACGACCGTGCGATGTACGGCACCGCCGACCTCGACGGGCTCGGCGTGAAGGTCGCGCTCGACACCGAGGGCCCGCCGCTGGGCCCCGACGACGAGCTACCGCCCGGCGGCCGCACCGAGGACGCGGTCCGCACGTACGTCGCCGAGCGCTTCCCAGGGCTCGCGGACGCCCCGCTCAAGGAGATCCGCACCTGCCGCTACGAGCTCTCGCCCGACTCGAACTTCATCGCCGCCGAGCATCCCGGCCGGCCCGGCACCTGGCTGCTGGGCGGTGGCTCCGGCCACGGCTTCAAGCACGGCCCCGCGATGGCCGAGCGCGTCGCCGCGGCGCTGCGCGGCGAGCAGGCGCTGCCGGCGCGCTTCGCGGTCGGCGCGCGCGCCGCCGGCCGCTCCCTGCGCACCGCCGGCTCGGGCGCCCGATGAGCCGCGGCCTGCTCGTGATCGGCGCCGACGTCGCGGCCGACGTTCCCGGCACGGCCGCGCGGCTCGCGCAGCGCCTGCGGGCCGCGGGCGAGGATCCCGCGGAGGTCGCCGCGGTCGCGCTCGGCGGCGGCGACGCCGTGCACGCCCTCTCGGCCCGCGCGACGCCCCACACCGCCGCCGCCCACCAGGGCGCGCGGATCGACCCGGGCGCGCTGGTCTCGCGCGTCCGCGAGGCGACCGGCTCGCGCACCGTGGTGGTCGCCTGTGCCGGTGGCCTGCTCGCGCCGCTGACGGCTCGCTACAGCGCCCGCGACCTCGCGCGCGAGCTGGAGCTGCCGGTCGTCCTCGCCGTCAGCGCCGCGCCCGATCTCGTCAACGTCGCCCGGCTGTCGCTCGAGTCGGCGCGCGCGGCTGGCCTCGCCGTGGCGGCGGTGGTCCTGACCGGCTGGCCGGATCCGCCGAGCCGCGTGCTGCTCGACGAGCGCCGCCTGCTCGAGGAGGTCGTCGCGGTGCCCGTCGTCACCCTTCCCGGCGACCGCGGCTGGGAGGCGCCGGGATGGCTCGACGCGACGCCGCCGCGCGCCCGCACCGAGGCGGCCGTGGCGACCGACGGCGCAGCGGCGGCCCGCGGCGAGATCGCGCTCGACCCCTACCGCGCCTGGGAGCCGGAGCCCGCCGGCGACCCGCGCGAGACGCCGCGGCCGCGGATCATGGCCGCGATCCTGTCGATCGTCGAGGCCGAGGGCCCGATGCGCGCGAGCCGCGCCTACGCGCTCTACAACCGCGCGGCCGGTGGCAAGAAGCTGACGACGATCGCCCGCGCACCGCTCTCGAGCGCCGCCTACTGGCTCGCCCGCGAGGAGCGGCTCGTGCTCACGCCGGCCGACGACATCCCGTGGCAGGAGGACGACCTGCTGCGCAGCCCGGACGCGCCTCCGGTGCACGTGCGCGAGCTCGGCCCGCGCACGCTCGAGGAGGTCCCGCTCGACGAGATCGCCGAGCTCATGCGCCGGCTCGCCGGCACCGGGCTGTCCGGCGACGCGGCGCTCAAGCGCGGCGTGCTGCAGGCCTACGGGCTCGTGCGGCTCACGACGCGCGCCGACGAGTACCTCGGGCGCGCGCTCGGCCTGCTCTAGAGGGCGGCCAGCGCCGCGGGCAGCGCGCGAGCGTCCTCGAACAGCGTGTCGCGCAGCCCGCGCGAGCGCAGCGCGGCAGCGGGGTGATACATCGGGTACAGCGTCCGCTCCCCCGCCTGGACCACCTGGCCGTGCAGCATCGAGATCCTGCCGCCGGGCACGAAATGGGCGAGCGCGTGGCGGCCGAGCGGGACGACGAGCCGCGGCCGGATCAGCGCCAGCTGGCGCTCGAGCCACGGCATCGAGTGGGCGACCTCGTCCGGGCGCGGGTCGCGGTTGCGCGGCGGGCGCGCCTTGAGCACGTTGGTGATGTAGACGGCCGCGCGGTCGAGCGCGATCTCGGCCAGCAACTCGTCGAGCAGCTTCCCCGCGCGCCCCACGAAGGGCCGCCCGAGCTCGTCCTCGCTCGCCCCCGGCGCCTCGCCCAGCAGCAGCACGTCGGCTTGCGGCGCGCCTTCCCCGGGGACCATGTGCGTCGCGGTCTCGCAGGGCTCGAAGCCGCAGCCGTGGTGCGCGCGAATCTCGGCGTGAAGCGCCTCGAGCTCGTCGGCGGCGCTCATGGCTCCAGCAGGCGGAAGTGCACGACGGCCATCGGCTCGTCGCCCGTCAGCCGCCAGCCCGGCTCGCCGAGCAGCAGCGCGACCTCGTCGCGGACGGCGGCGTACAGGCGCCGCTGGCGCGCGTGCCACTCGTCCATCGTGAGCGGTTGCGCCCCCTGCGTGGCGATCACGTCCTCATCGATCTCGTCGAAGCGCAGGACCGCGACGCGCGTCACCTCGACCGCGGCGCGGCGGACGCCCGCGTGGTCGAGCACCGGCAGCCGGTGACCGGGCCGCGGCGGCCCGCCCTCGAGGTCCCACTCGCGCGCGAACGAGATCGCGGCGGTGCGCTCGCCGGCCAGGACCTCGGCCAGCAGGAGCTCGCCCAGCCCGCCGTCGCCCGGGTGGCCGAACTCCAGGAACGGCTCACGCGCCGTACGCCACGGGGCGACCGGGATCGTCGCCTCCAGGCGCGTGCCGGCGCCGGCGGGGCTGTCGACCTCGAGCCGCCCGCCGAGCGCCTCGACGCGCGCGGCCAGGCCGAGCAGCCCGGTGCCGGCCTCGGCGTCGGCGCCGCCCGCGCCGTCGTCGGCGACGGTCATGCGAACCGAGCGGCCGTCGAGCTCGACGGCGACGCGCACGGTCGTCGCGCCCGCGTGCTTGACCGCGTTGGAGAGCGCCTCGGCGACGACGAACCAGATCGTCGCCTCGATCACCTCGGGGAGCCGCCGGTCGGGCAGCGCGGCGACGTCGAGCCGCAGCGTCGACCGCATCGCGAGCGAGCCGAGCGCCGGCTCGAGGCCGCGCTCGAGCGCGACGGGATGCAGCCCGCCGGCCAGGGCGCGCAGCTCCGCGCCCGCCTCGGCCACCTGCTCGCGCGCCATGACCAGCAGCCGCGACGCCTCCTCGGCGTCGCCCTGCTCGAGCTTGCGCCGCGCGACGTCGACGAACTGCCCGAGCGCGACGAGCCGCTGCTGGGTGCCGTCGTGGAGGTCGCGGCCGATCCGGCGGCGCTCCTCGTCGCCCGCCTGCACCACCCGGGCGCGCGATGCCGTCAGCTCGGACTCGCGCTCGTGCAGCGCCGCCTCGCCGCGGCGGCGCTCGACCTCGGCGGCGGCGCGGGCAGCGAAGATCTCCAGCACGGAGCGCTCGTCCGCGCCGAGCTCCAGTCGCCCGCGCGCCAGGAGGCCGATGTGCCCGACCGGCGCGCCGGCGGCGCCGATCAGCTCGACGGCGACGTGCGCCTCGGACGGACCGGCGGCGTCGAGCTCGAGCCCCTCCCGCAGCCGCGTGTCGGTGGAGACGAGCACCCGCGCCCGCTCGGGCGCGACGAGCTCGGCGACGTACGCGCACTCGGCCCCGAAGCTCGACGCGAGCTGCGTGGCCAGCGAGCGGAGGAACTCCTCACCGGCGACGCCCGCGGTCGCCTCGGCGATCGTGCGCAACAACGCGTCGGCCGGACGGGGCGCGCTGGTCTCGGGCGGGGCGGCCATGGAGGCGAAAACCCTAGACGTCTCCAATCGCACCTGCTGGTACGGAATGCGTCAAGGGGCGGTCATAGACTGTCGATGACCCGAATGAGGCATTCCATTCATGAACAGTGAACGCACCCAAGCCTACGGACGGGTCGTCAGGACGCTGGACGACCTGGGTCCGAGCAAGCTGCAGCCCGGCGAGCTGGAGCGGGTCCGTGACGCCGCGGACACGCTGATCTTCGCCGCCCACCCCGAGGAGGTCCCCCCGGCCCTCGAGAACGTCCAGGAGCTCGCCGAGCACCTGGTCGCGAGCGGCCGCTGGACCGAGGAGCGCGCCGAGGAGCTCCTGCGCGACATCGAGGCCTGCGGGCCCGTCGCGCCCGTCGCCTGACCCACGCTCAGCCCGCTCAGCGCTTGCGCGCCGCCCGGCGCGCAAGCCAGAGCGGCAGCGTCGAGAGCGTGGGGCGCTTGCCGAGGTCCTGGGTGTCCTCGCGATCGAACGCCCGCGCGTAGCGGGACGCCTCCTTCGCGGTGCCGTAGCGCTTGCTCCCGCCCGCGCCGCAGCCGCGCCCGCAGGCCCAGCGCATCTCCGTCCCGGCGCTGCTGAAGCGCCAGCGATGTCCCAGCACACGGCACGCGAGCATGCGCCGAGCGTAGCCGCCTGGTTTCGACCCCGCTCGCCTGCGGGGAACCAGGCGCCATGAGCGCGAACGTCGAGATGAGCACGATCGAGACCAAGGTGCCCGGCCGGCTCGACCGGCTGCCGTGGTCGCGGTTCCACTGGATGGTCGTCATCGGCCTCGGAACCGTGTGGATCCTCGACGGCCTCGAGGTGACGATCGTCGGCTCGATCGCGTCGCGGCTCACCGAGAAGGACTCCGGCCTGGCGCTGAGCACCTCGCAGATCGGCACTGCGGCGGCGTTCTACGTCGGCGGCGCCTGTCTGGGCGCCTTGTTCTTCGGCCAGCTCACCGACCGCTTCGGACGCAAGAAGCTGTTCCTGCTGACGCTGCTGGTCTACATCGTCGCGACGGTCGCGACCGCGTTCTCCACGACCGCGCTGTTCTTCTTCATCGCCCGCTTCTTCACCGGCGCCGGCATCGGCGGCGAGTACGCCGCGATCAACTCCGCCATCGACGAGCTCATCCCCGCCCGCGTGCGCGGCCGCGTCGACCTGATCATCAACGGCTCGTACTGGCTCGGCGCCGCGTTCGGCGCGCTCGGGTCGCTGCTGCTGCTGAACACGAGCCTCTTCGCAGCCGACGTCGGGTGGCGCGTCGCGTTCGGCATCGGCGCCGTGCTCGGCCTGGCGATCCTGCTCGTCCGCCGCCACGTGCCGGAGAGCCCGCGCTGGCTGTTCATCCACGGCCGCGAGGAGGAGGCCGAGCGGATCGTCGACTCGATCGAGCGCGAGGTCGAGGAGGAGACGAACGAGCCGCTGGACGAGCCCGACGGCGCGATCACCGTGCACCAGCGCAAGACCATCTCCTTCCGCGAGGTCGCGCGCACGGCGTTCAAGGTCTACCCACGGCGCACGATCCTCGGCTTCGCGCTGTTCATCGGCCAGGCGTTCATCTACAACGCCGTCACCTTCGACCTCGGCTCGATCCTCAGCGAGTTCTTCAAGATCGACTCCGGCAAGGTGCCGATCTACATCGCGCTGTTCGCCGTCTCGAACTTCCTCGGCCCGCTGCTGCTCGGGCGCCTGTTCGACAGCCTGGGACGGCGGCGGATGATCACGGCGACCTATGCTCTGTCCGGGGTCCTACTGGCGCTCTCGGGCTGGGCGTTCGAGGCGGGGTGGTTCGACGCCACCGAACAGACGCTCGCGTGGACCGCGATCTTCTTCTTCGCCTCCGCCGCTGCTTCCTCCGCTTACCTCACCGTCGGCGAGACCTTCCCGCTCGAAGTCCGCGCGGTCGCGATCTCGATTTTCTACGCATTCGGCACCGCGGTCGGCGGCATCGCCGGCCCGGCGATCTTCGGGGCGCTGATCCAGACGGGATCGCGCAGCGAGCTGCTGCTGGGTTACCTGCTCGGCGGCGGACTCATGGTTGCCGCGGCGGTCGTGGCGTTCTGGCTTGGGGTGGACGCGGAACGCCGGTCGCTGGAGGAGGTCGCGCCCCCGTTATCGGCGGCTTGAAACCTCTACCGCATAACATCCGTTAACACCCACAGCGGCATGTCGCCGTCTAGGAGGACCTGTCATGGTTGACGAAAATCGCGTCCAAGGCGCCTGGGACCAGACCAAGGGTGCGGTCAAGGAAGGCGTGGGCAAGGCTGTCGGCGATCAGAAGATGCAGAGCGA
>DATBDM010000210.1:0-31806 GCA_036269915.1 Solirubrobacteraceae bacterium
GCCCGGCTGGCGAAGATCGACACCGCGATCTACCGCCGCAAGCGGATCGAGTTCGAGTACTACACGATGCAGAGCGGCGACACGGCGCTGCGCAAGGTCGACCCGTACCACCTGCTCTTCGAGGGCGGCCAGTTCTACCTCGTCGGCTGGTCGCACGAGCGCGAGGCCGTGCGCGTCTTCCGGCTCTCGCGGATCCGCGGCAAGGTCGCGTACGCGACCAAGGCCGAGCACGACTTCCAGCGCCCGGCCGACTTCGATCCACGCCAGTTCGCGGGACGCATCAACTGGCAGCTCGGCGAACCGGTCGAGACCGGCGAGATCTGGGTCTCGGACACGATCGCGTGGTACGTCGAGCGCCAGTTCGGCGCCTACGGGACGCTGCGCGACGCCGGTGACGGCGGGCGGATCTACTCGACGGCATACGCGCTGCCGCGGCTGCTGATCGCCTGGGCGCTGCGCTTCGGCGAGCACGCCCGCGTGCTCGGGCCGCCGTCGCTCGTGCAGGAGGCGCGCCGCCGCGTCGAGCTGATCGTCGAGCGCCACCGCGGCGTGCCCGACTTCGTCGCGGCGCCCGCGCCGCCGGCCGCCGCGGCCTCCGCCGACGACGACGAGCCGCCGACCCGCTCGCGTGCCGAGGCGGGGATCCGCCCGGAGCGCTTCGCGCGGCTGGTCACGCTCGCCTCGGTGCTGATCGCCGCCGGCCGCGCGGGCGAGCGGCTCTCCGTCCGCGCGGTGCGCGACCAGCTGCAGATGTCCGAGGCCGAGCTGCGCGAGGACATCTCCGTGCTCAACGTCGTCAACTTCGGCGGCGGCGCCTACGTGATCTACGCCGAGATCCTGCCCACCGGCGAGATCGAGGTCGACCCCGAGCCCTACTCGGACACCTTCGACCGCCCGGTCCGCTTGCTGCCGATCGAGGGCAACGCGCTGGTCGCCGCCATCGACCTGCTCAACCTCGGGCAGCCCGAGCTCGGCTCCGCCCGCGCCAAGGTCGTGGCCGCGCTCGGCCACGACCCCGTCCAGGAGGGCCTGCAGATCACGCCGCCGACCGTCACCGACGACGTCGCGCGCACCGTCGAGCGGGCGGTGCAGGAGCGGCGGCTGATGACGATGGAGTACTACGTGGTCGACGAAGGCCGCCTGAGTACCCGCGTCGTCGAGCCCTACGCGCTGATGAACGGGATCGAAGGCTGGTACGTGACCGGCTTCGATCCCGCTCGCGGCGGGCTGCGTCACTTCCGGCTGGATCGGATCAAGTCGGCGACGCTGAGCGACGAGACGTTCGAGCGCCGCGAAGACCTCGAACCGCTCGCGGACATCGCCGGTTGGCCCCGCACCGGCCGCGTCGGCGGCTCGCGCGTCGCGCACGTGTGGGTGTCGTCCGAGCAGGCGCGCTGGGCGGAAGAGGACGCCACGGTCGTGCAGCGCCTCGAAGACGAGGCGGTCGTGGTCGAGCTGACCTTCAAGGGCCTCGACTACCTCGTGCGCGAGGTGCTCAAGGAGGCCGGCGACGCCGCCGTCCTCGAGCCGGCGGGCGCACGCGAGGCGGTGCTCGCCGCGGCCGAGAAGGCGGCCGAGGCACTGCTCGAACCCAGTCGTTGAGCCGGCGCGAGGCCATCCGCATGGACGCGGGCGAGCTCGCGGCCTTCCTCGACGAGCAGCGCACGCTGACCATCGCCACGCTCGGCCGCGACGGCTGGCCGCACCTGATGCCGCTCTGGTACGCGGTGGTCGAGAGCGTCCCCTGGGCCTGGACCTACGCGAAGTCGCAGAAGGTCCGCAACCTCGAGCGCGACCCGCGCTGCACCATCCAGGTCGAGGCCGGCACCGAGTACGGCGAGCTGCGCGGGATGATGGCCAAAGCCGAGTGCGAGCTCGTGCGCGACCTCGACGAGATCGCCGCCGTGGGCGCCGCGCTCGCGCGGCGCTACGGCAGCGGCGTGCTGACCCAGGAGCAGCGGGCCGGCATGCACAGGCAGGCGGCCAAGCGCGTCGGGCTGCGCTTGCACCTGCGCGAGGTGGTCACCTGGGACCATCGCAAGCTCGGCGGAACGTACTGAGCAGCTCCGCGAGGTCGGCGCCGATGCGCGCGGCGCCATCGAGCTCGGCGGCGGTGTGGGTCGTCGTGACCGCCCACACGGTCGCGCCGGCGGCGCGGCCCGCCTGCACCCCGGCCGGGGCGTCCTCGAAGACCAGGCACGCCGCCGGGTCGACCCCGAGCACGGCGGCGCCGGCGAGGTAGGGATCCGGCGCGGGCTTGCCGCGGGCGACGTCGTCGGCCGTGACCAGCGCCGCCGGCTGCGGGAGGCCGGCCGCCTCGAGCCGGGCGTGGACGAGTGGTGCGCTGCCCGAGGTGACGACCGCGAGCGGCCGTGGCGGGTCGCCCATCAGCTCCGCCGCGCCGGGGAGCGCGACGCCGCCCGTCGCCGCGTGCAGCGCCTCGACGCGCGCGCTCTCGCGCTCGACGTCCAGCTGCGGCGCGACGCGCGCGATCACCTCACGGGTGGGCACGCCGTGGCTCGCGCGCTCGACCAGGTCGGGGTCGATGCCCTGCTCGGCCGCCCACTCGCGCCAGATGCGCTCGACGGCGTCGCCCGAGTCGACGAGCACGCCGTCGAGATCGCAGAGTAGGCCGGCGACGTTCACACGGCGCCGACCCGGGCGCGCGCCCGCGCGGCGCGCTCCTCGTGGTACGGGCGGCCGCCGAGGACGACGACGACCGCGGCCGCGAGGCAGATCGTCGCGAGCGCGGTGGGGAGGCCGATCGCGTCGGCGAGGAAGCCGAGGAACGGCGGGCCGCCGAGGAAGGCGACGTAGCCCATCGTGCCGACCGCGGCGATCGCGGGCCCGGGCGTGGCCGTGCGCCCGGCGGCCGAGAACAGCAGCGGGACCCCGTTGGCGACGCCGAGTCCGACGAGCGCCAGCCCGGGCAGCGCCGCCGCCGGCTCGCCGACGGCGAGGAAGGCCCCGAGCACCAGCGCGGCGAGCGCGGCGCCGCCGCGCAGCACGCGCTCGGCCCCGAAGCGGGCGACGATCGCATCGCCGCCGAAGCGCCCGATCGCCATGCCCGCCGAGAAGGCCGCGAAGCCGGTCGCCGCGACGCCCGCGCTCGTGCCGAGGTCCTCGCGCAGGTAGAGCGCGCTCCAGTCGTTCATCGCGCCCTCGGTGACCATCACGAGGATGCACAGGACGCCGAGCAGGATCACGTCGCGGGGCGGAAGCCGGAAGCCGGCGCTCTGCTCCTCGGCGACGACGTCGGCGTGCCCGATCCAGCGCGCCACGGTCACGCCGAGCACCCACAGGACGATCGCGGTGGCGACCATGTGCACGCGCGGGTCGACGCCGGCGCCGGCGCTCAGCCCGACGGCAACGGCGCCCGCGACGCCGCCGAGGCTCCAGCCGGCGTGCAGAGAGGACATGATCGGGCGCTGCTCGTCGCGCTCGATCGCCGCGCCGTGCGCGTTCATCGAGATGTCGAGGAAGCCGTTCGCGGCGCCGACGACGAACAGCAGCGCGGCGAGGACGAGCGGCGTCCGGGCCAGCAGCGGAAAGGCGAGCGCGAGCGGGTAGACGGCGATCGCGCCGCGCACGATGGCGCGGCTGGGTCGGCGGTCGAGCAGCTGCCCGGCGATCGGCATGGCGATCAGCGCGCCGAGCGTCATCGCCAGCAGGCAGAGGCCGATCACGCCCTTGGAGATGTCGAGCTGGTCGCGCAGGTACGGCACCTGCGGCAGCAGCGTGCCGACCCCGGCTCCGTTGACGAAGAACACCGCGGCGGTGGCGAAGCGCGGGCTCATGCGCGCACCACGCCGACGCCCGCCTGCTCGAGCTGCGCGATCGCGGCCTCGTCGCCGTCGGTCACCACGTGGGTGACGTCGGCGAGGTCGGCGACGAGCCAGGGACTGACCGTGCCGAGCTTGTCGGCGGTCGCGAGCGCGACGACCTCGCCGGCCGCATCGACCATCGCGCGATCGACCTCGGCCTCCTCGCGCTCGAGCGCGGTGACGCCGGCCTCCGGGTGCAGGCTGCAGACGCCGAGCACGGCCACGTCGGCGCGCACGCGCCGGAGGGCGTCGACGGTGGCGGCGCCGACGGTCACCTGCTCGCGCTTGAGCAGCCGGCCACCGAGGAGCACCACCTCGGCGCGCGGATGCGACGCGAGCGCGATCGCGACCGGCGGCGCGTTGGTGAGCACGGTGCAGGCGCGCTCGCGCGGGAGCCGGCGCGCGAGCTCGGCGGCGGTCGTCCCACCGTCGAGGATGATCACGTCGGCGCCCTCGAGCAGCGGCAGCGCGGCCTCGGCGAGCGCGGCCTTGCGCTCGGGCGCGAGCGCAAGGCGCTCGGCGAAGCCGCCGAGCGGCGGCGGCGACGGCAGCGCGCCGCCGTGCACGCGGTGCAGCAGCCCCTGCGCCGAGAGCTCGCGCAGGTCGCGACGCACGGTGTCCTCGGAGACGTCGAGCAGGTCGACCAGCTCGGCCGCGACGACCTTGCCGTCCTGGTCGAGCCGCTCGAGGATGGTGCGTCGCCGTTCCTCCGTCAGCATGGTACTGCGGGTTTTAGCACGCTTGTGCCTGAACGTGCACGTTCGGGAAACCCGCAGTCGCACCGGCAGCCAGCACGATGGCCGGCCGGCCATGCCGGCGGATAGCGTTCCCGCCGTGCGAACGACGATCCTCATCCCCGCCGCTGCGCTCGCCCTCGTCGTCGCCGGCGGCTCGGCTGCCGCCGCCGCCCCCGGCGAGCGCGCGTGCACGCCCGCCGAGAGCGCCTCCGGCGACGCGCCCGCGTTCGTCACCTCAAGCGCGTCGAGCTACAGCTCCGACTCCCCCGCGCTGCGTCGCGTCGCCGCGCGGCGGCCCTACGCGATCGTCGTCGATCCCTACCGCTTCGAGAGCGACCGCTCCGCGAACTACGTCGAGAGCGGAAGCGTCACCGTGACGCCACCGCCCGGGCTGGACCTGAGCGCCTTCAGCCGCTCCGAGGACGTCTCCGCCGCGACGTTCACCGCCCCGGCGAAGGCCACGACGCTCGCCTTCCGGCTCGGCTTCGTCATCCAGCTGCGCGACGGGGCCGCCGAGGACTCCTGCCGCGCGGACGTCGCCTTCCCAGTCCCCGTCGACGCGGGCCTGCCGCTGAAGGGCACGGCCACCGTGCGCACTCCCGCCGACGACAACACGCGCTTCTTCCTGCACCTGAAGCCGCAGAAGCCCGTCGACCCCCGCCCCGTCACGATCGCGCTGCGGCTCGCGGAGAACGCCGCGACGCCTCCGAGGCCGCACGGCAAGCCGCTGCGCTCCTACACCGTCCACCCGCTGCGGCACCCGCTCCCCAAGGGCGGCTACATCAACGGCAGGCGGATCATGTTCGCCGTCTCGGGCGGCCCGAACGGCAGCTTCGACGTCGAGGTCTCGCCGTCGATCCTCCGCGGCACCTCGATCCGCTTCGGCTTCTCGGTCGAGGTGCGCCAGGGCGGCAAGCCGATCGCCGGGATGCGCTCGGGGGCCATCTGCAAGGACCGCCTCTTCCACCGCTCCGACGGCGCGACGCGCCATCGGGCGACCTGCCGGCACCCGGGCTTCGCAGCCAAGCCCTAGGCGAGCTTCTGGCGCTGGCGCTCGGGCGTGATCTCGACCACGTTCCAGGCCAGCCGCAGGCGCCGCATCAAACGGATCGCCCAGGCGGTCGGGTCGACCTCCCACCAGCGCAGCCCGTGGACGGCCGAGCGCGGGAACGCGTGGTGGTTGTGATGCCAGGATTCGCCGAGCGAGAACGGGGCGAGCCAGAAGACGTTGGTCGACTCGTCGTCCACGTCGAAGCGCCGGCGGCCGAAGAAGTGGCAGACCGAGTTGATCGACCAGGTGACGTGGTGGAGCATGAACACGCGCACCGCGCCGCCCCAGACCGCCGCGGTCAGCGCGCCGCCCACGCCGCCGTCGACCGCGAAGCCGATCGCGAACGGGATGGCGATCCCGAGCAGCACCCACACGGGGAAGAGCCGGTTGATCCGCTGCATCCCCGGGTCCTCGTAGAGCTCGCGGGCATAGCGGTTCTGCTCCGCCTGCCCGGCGCGGTCGAAGAGCCAGCCCATGTGCGCGTACCAGAGCCCGCGGATCGCGCCTCGCAGCCCGGAGCCGTGCCCGTGGGGCGAGTGCGGGTCGCCCTCCTGGTCGGTGTGCGCGTGGTGCTTGCGGTGATCCGCGACCCACTGCATGACCGGGCCCTGCACCGCCATCGACCCCCCGACGGCGAGCGCGTACTCGACCCACTTGTGCGTCGCGAACGACCGGTGGGTGAGCAGCCGGTGGAAGCCGAGCGTCACGCCGTAGGCGGTCAGCAGGTACATGCCGGCGAACAGCGCGAGGTCGGTCCAGCCGACGAGGTCCGTGCCCCAGAGCAGGACGACCGCCGCGAGGAAGCCCGCGAACGGGACGAGGACGCCGAGGAGGTTCATCGCGCGATGCACCGGGGACATGGGTTGAGTCCTACCCGCAGCGCGGGTGCGGGGCATCGCACGCCCGCGCGAGTCGGATGCGCCGGTTCTGTAGCCTCGTGACAAATGAGCGCGGTCGGCCGCCCCTTCGCCACGCTGCCTCCCGAGGCCGCCGACGTGCTGCGCCCGGTGCTGCCCGGCCTGGCCGACGAGACGATCGCCGCCATCGCCCGCGAGGTCCCCGGCTACGCCCGCGCCATGGAGGGCTCCTTCGGCCGCGTCGTGCGGCTCGGCGTCGAGGTCGCCTTCAACCGCTTCATCGACCTGCTCGTCGACCCGGGCGCCGACCTCGGCGGCGGCCGTGACACCTACGTCGACCTGGGCCGCGGCGAGTTCCATGCCGGCCGCAGCCTCGACGCGCTGCTCGCGGCCTACCGGCTCGGGGCACGGGTCGCGTGGCGGCGCTTCGTGGAGGCCGGGACCGAGGGCGGCCTGGAGCCGCAGGTGCTCTACGAGCTGGGCGAGGCGATCTTCGCGTACATCGACGAGCTCTCGGCCGAGTCCGCCGAGGGCTACGCCGAGGAGCAGTCCGCGGCGGCGGGCGAGAGCCAGCGCCGCCGCCGCCGGCTCGTGCGGCTGCTCGCCCAGCAGCCGCCGGTCGGCGCCGAGGTGATCCGCACGGCCGCCCAGGCCGCCGCCTGGACGCTCCCCCGCTCGCTCGCCGCGCTCGTCGTCGCCGATCCCGAGGCCAAGGCGGCGCCGGCCGCGACCGACCAGACGCCGGAGCCGCCCGCCGACGGCAGCGCGCTGCCCGGCGAGGAGATCGCCGACGCGATCGCCACGCGGCTCGCGCGTCGCGTCGGCCCGGGCGCGATCGGCGGCGCCGTCGGCGGCGCGGCCTGCGTCCTGGTGCCAGACCCCGACGCCCCGGGCCTGCGCCGCCGGCTCACCTCCGCGCTGGCGGGCACGGACGTCGCCGCGCTGGGGCCGAGCGTCGGTTGGGAGCACGCCGCCGCGAGCGCCCGGCGCGCGAGCGCCGCGTTCCGGCTGGCCGCATCGGGCCGCCTGGGATCCGGCGGCCTCGTCGTCGCCGACGAGCACCTCGGCGCGCTGCTGCTGGCCGCCGACCCGGAGCTCGCCGCGGACCTCGCCCGTACGCGGCTCGCCCCGCTCGAGGCGGTCGCGCCCGCCTCGCGCGAGCGGCTCGTCGAGACCCTGCGCGCGTGGATCGACCGGCCCGGGCAGGTGCAGGCGGTCGCCGCCGTCCTCGACGTGCATCCGCAGACGGTGCGCTACCGCGTGCGGCGCCTGCGCGAGCTGTTCGGCGACGCGCTCGAAGATCCCGAGCGGCGCTTCGAGCTCGCGATCGCCCTGCGCGTCCCGGGCTAGGGAAGGTCGACCCTGCGCAGGTCGAGCACCGGCAGGCCGTCGGTGGGCGCGTCCCACGCGCCGTCGCCGAGCGACGCCCGCACGCCGGCCTCCACCGCCGCGAGGTAGTCGCGCGCGATCGCGCAACGGCCCTCCGCCACGGCCGCGGCGAAGCGCGCGCGGGAGGCCGCGCGGCCGACGTAGGCCCACACGCGCGCGCGGATGTCGACGTCGACCTGGCCGCTGACGTCGACGCGCTCGTAGTTGCGCTCGCGGTCGTCGAGCCGCACGAGGGCGTCATCGTCGACCGGGACGCAGATGCCGTCGACGCTCGCCCGCGCATCCGGCACGACGTCCAGGAAGGCGACGCACAGCGCCGGGCGCGACCCGTCCGGTGCCAGGTAGCGCTTGTAGCCCGGGAGGTCGACCGTGTTGTCCATCGCCACGCCCCAGGCGCGGCGGTACCCGTCGAGGCGGGCGCGACGGCCCCGGGCCGCGACCAGCGAGCCGTAGCCGAAGACTACGTCGTGCCGAAGTCCGTCGCCTTCCACTTCCCGCCCTCGCGGACGAACCGGAAGGTCGCCGTCGGGCCGTCCTTGCCGCGGCGCACGACGGCGGTGGCGCTCGAGCCCTTGATGGTCACCTTCTGCACGCTGAGGTCGAAGTCGTCGGCGTCGGCGATCGCCTTGTCCATCTCCTGCCCGCACGAGGTGCCCGCCTGGTTGAGCTTGTCGACGAGCTCGCGCGCGAGGATGTCGGAGCAGATCTTCTGCGCATCCTTGCGCTGGCCGTCCTTGGCGAGGTCGGAGACGACCTGCGCGACGTCGCCCTGCGCGCCGCTGAACTGACCGGACGTGGTGCCGGTCGACGAGGTGCAGCCGGCCACGCCGAGCGCGGCCGCGACCAGCACGACGGTGAGGAAGCGGGGAACCATCTCGCCGAAGCCTATCCACGGTTACCATCGGGATGGTGACCCACCCGTCGCCAGCCGCTCCGCGAGGCCGTCATGCGCCTCCGCTCGAGATCCGTCAGGACCGTCAGCGGCAGCGGCTGTTCAGTGCGGCGGCATCGGTCTTCGCCCGCTCGGGCTACGCCGACGCGAGCGCGGAGGCCATCGCGCGCGAGGCCGGGATGTCGAAGGCGACCTTCTACGAGCACTTCGACAACAAGGAGGACTGCATCGTCGCGCTCTTCGACGCGGCGGTGGGCGTCCTCGACGGCGCGATGCGCGCGGCGGGCGAGGCACAGGCCGCCGCCGACCTCACCACGCGCGTGCAGGCGACGGTGCGCGCCTTCCTGCAGGTGCTGTCGGACTACCCCGACGAGTCGCAGACGCTGCTGGTCGAGATCGTCGGCGCGGGCCCGCGCGCGATGCAGCGCCGCGACGCCGCGCTCGACCGTATCGCGACGGCAATCGACGGCTACAACCAGACCGACGCGGAGCGCGGCGCGGCACGGCGCTTCTCCTCCTTCGACGATGCCTTCGCGATCGTCGGAGCGGTCGTCGAGCTCGCCTCGCGCCACCTGCGCAAACGGCGCACCGAGGACATCCGCGAGCTCGAGCCGGTCATCGAGCGCGTGGCGCTCGGCCTGGTCGGGTTCCCACCAGGGTGAGCGGGGCCCTCGCCGCCCTCGAGGCGGAGCTGACCGGCTGCCGGCGCTGCCCGCGGCTCGTGGCGTGGCGCGAGCAGGTCGCGCGCGAGAAGCGCGCGGCCTTCCGCGACGAGACCTACTGGGGCCGGCCCGTGCCGGGGCTCGGCGATCCGCGGGCGCGGCTCGTGCTGCTCGGGCTCGCGCCCGCCGCGCACGGCGCCAACCGCACCGGCCGCATGTTCACCGGCGACCGCTCGGGCGACTTCCTGTTCGCCGGTCTGCACCGCGCGGGCTACGCCAACCAGGCGCTCTCGCACCACCGCGGCGACGGGCTCGAGCTGCGCGACTGCTTCATCACCGCCGCGGTCCGCTGCGCGCCCCCGCAGAACAAGCCGCTGCCCGCCGAGCGCGACAACTGCGCGCACTGGCTGGCGGCCGAGCTCGCGCTGCTCGAGCGCGCGCGGGTGGTCCTGTGCCTCGGCGCCTTCGGCTGGGAGGCGGCGCTGCGCGCGCTGCCGCTGTTCGGCGCCCCTGTGCCGCGGCCCCGGCCGCGGTTCGCCCACGGCGGCGAGCACGTCGCCGGGCGCGTGACGCTGCTCGGCTGCTTCCACCCGTCCCAGCAGAACACCTTCACGGGCCGGCTGACGCCCGCGATGCTCGACGCGGTGCTCGCCCGCGCCCGCGAGCTCTCGACGGAATGAGGCGCTACCGCGAGGTCTTGAAGGTGCCGCACGTCGCGGCGCTCGTCGTCTGGATGATGCTGTCGCGGCTGCCGATCGGGATCAACGGCCTCGCCGTGATCCTCTTCCTGCGCGCCGAGACCGGCTCGTTCGCGGTCGCGGGCGCCGTGGCCGGCGGCCTGGCGGTGGGCGGCGCGGCGGGCGCGCAGCTCGTCGGCGGGCTCGTCGACCGGCTCGGCGCGCGGGTGCTGCTGCTGGTCGCCGCGCTGCACGCGGTGTCGCTCGGCGCGCTCGTCGCCGGCGGCGTCGGCGGCGCACCGGCGCCGCTGCTGATCGCCCTCGGCATCGCGGCCGGCGCCAGCGTGCCCCCGACCTCGTCGGTGCTGCGCTCGCTGTGGCCGACCCTGCTCGGCGACCGGCACGACCTGCGCCAAGCCGCCTACGCGATCGACTCGGTCGGCGTCGAGCTGCTGTTCACGCTCGGCCCGCTGCTGACCGCCCTGCTCGCGACGCTCGTGGCGCCGGCCGCGGCACTCGCCGTCTCCGCGGTCGCCGTGCTCGTGGGAACGGTCGCCTTCGTCGCACAGCCGGGGGTCGACGCCGGCGGCACGCCGAAGCCCGCTGGCGGCCGGCTCGCCGGCGCGCTGCGCTCCCCCGGCGTGCTGACGCTCGCGCTCACCTCGGTCCCGGCGGGCATCGGCCTGGGCATCTGCGAGGTCGCGATCCCGGCCTTCAGCAGCGCGCACGGGGCGGCCAACCGCGCCGGCCTGCTGCTCGCGATCTGGTCGGTGTCCAGCGCGGTCGGCGGAATCCTCTACGGCGCGATGCGCCGGCCGCCGTTGCAGAAGGCGCACATCGCGGTCTCGCTCCTGCTGCCGCTCAGCCTGCTGCCGCTCGCGACGGCGCCGAGCCTCGCCGCGATGGCGCTGCTGGTCATCCCGGCGGGCCTGTTCATCGCGCCGATGCTCGCCACGCGCAACGAGCTGATCGGCTGGGTCGCGCCGCCCGACGCGCGCACCGAGGCCTTCACCTGGCCGCAGACCGCGTTCGTCGGCGGGATCGCGATCGGGGCCGCGCTGGCGGGGACGATCGTGCAGCACTCCGGCTCCTCGCCCGCGTTCCTGGCCGCGGGCGGCATCGCCGCGCTCGGGGCGGTGATCGCGATCGCGCGCCGGAGCACGGTCGCCGAGCCCCGTTCGTACCCTGTATGAGATGCCGCTCTCGTCGTTCACCCCGCAGGTCCGAGAGTGGTTCGAGCGGGCCTTCGAGGCGCCCACGCCCGCCCAGTCGCAGGCCTGGCCGGCGATCGCCTCCGGCGAGCACACGCTGATCTCCGCGCCGACCGGCTCGGGCAAGACGCTGGCCGCATTCCTGTGGGCGCTCGACCGGCTCGTCGCCGACCCGCCCCCGGAGGACGCGAAGACCCGCCTGGTCTACGTCTCGCCGCTGAAGGCGCTCTCCTACGACGTCGAGAAGAACCTGCGCGCGCCCCTGCGCGGGATCGGCGCCGACATCTCGGTCGCGATCCGCACGGGCGACACGCCGCAGAAGGAGCGCCGCGACATGCTGCGCCACCCGCCCGACGTGCTGATCACCACGCCGGAGTCGCTCTACCTGATGCTCACCAGCCAGGCGCGCGAGATCTTCGCCGACACCGAGCAGGTGATCGTCGACGAGATCCACGCCGTCGCGCAGACCAAGCGCGGCGCGCACATGGCGATCACACTCGAGCGGCTCGCCGAGCAGGCCGGCCGCGACGTGCAGCGCATCGGCCTCTCCGCGACGCAGAACCCGCTCGAGGAGGTCGGCCGCTTCCTGGTCGGCCCCCAGCGGACGTGCACGATCGTCGACACCGGCGCGCGCAAGCCGCTCGACCTCAAGATCCACGTGCCGGTCGAGTCGATGCGAGAGCCGGACGAAGTCCGCTCGGTGACGAGCGAAGCGAGGCAGAAACCGGACACGCGCGACACCGAGCTCGATCCGTTCGCGGGCGGCGAGGCGACCCGCAAGTCGATCTGGCCGGCGATCTACCCCGAGATCGTCGAGCTGGTCAGGTCACACCGGTCGACGATCGTCTTCGTCAACAACCGCCGCGGCGCGGAGCGCCTCGCGCTGCGCATCAACGAGCTGGCGGAGGAGGACATCGCGCGCGCGCACCACGGGTCGCTCGCGCGCGAGGAGCGTCTGGTGATCGAGGACATGCTCAAGGCCGGCGAGCTGCCGTGCCTGGTCGCGACCTCCTCGCTGGAGCTCGGCATCGACATGGGCGCCGTCGACCTCGTGCTCCAGGTCGAGTCGCCCAAGTCGGTCACCGCCGGCCTTCAGCGCATCGGGCGCGCGGGCCACAACGTCGGCGACGTCTCCAAGGGCCGCATCTTCCCCAAGTTCCGCGCCGACCTGCTCGAGTGCGCGGTCGTCGCCCAGCGCATGCGCGAGGGGAAGATCGAGCGCACGGTCGTCCCGCGCAACCCGCTCGACGTGCTCGCCCAGCAGATCGTGGCCATCGCGGCCTCGGCGGGAGAGGAGGATCCGGTCGTCGTCGACGCGCTGCACGCGCTGCTCAAGCGCACGTACACCTACGGCGAGCTCTCGCGCACCCAGCTCGAGAACGTGCTCGACATGCTCGACGGCCGCTACCCGTCCGAGGAGTTCGGCGAGCTGCGCCCGCGCATCGTCTGGGACCGCGTCGCCGGCACGATCCGCGCGCGCAAGGGCGCCCGCGCGCTCGCCATCACCAACGCCGGCACGATCCCCGACCGCGGCCTGTTCAGCGTCAACCTCCCGGACGGCCGCCGCGTCGGCGAGCTCGACGAGGAGATGGTCTACGAGGCCCGCCCCGGCCAGACGTTCCTGCTCGGCGCGTCGACCTGGCGGATCGAGGACATCACCCGCGACCGCGTGGTCGTCACGCCCGCGCCGGGCGCGCCGGGCGCCGTGCCGTTCTGGCGCGGCGACTCCGTCGGGCGCCCGAAGGAGCTCGGCGAGGCGATCGGCGCGTTCTCGCGCTGGGCCGTCGAGCAGGACGCCGAGACGCTGGAGAGCGACTTCGACCTCGACGCGCGCGCCGCGCGGAACCTGCTCGAGTTCCTGCGCGAGCAGCAGGCGGCCACGCGCGTCGTCCCCAGCGACCGCACGATCGTCATCGAGCGCTTCCGCGACGAGATCGGCGACTGGCGGCTGTGCATCCTCTCGCCCTACGGCGGCCGCGTCCACGCCGCGTGGGGGCTCGCGCTGAGCGCGCGCATCCGCGAGGTGCACGGGCTCGAGTCCGACGCGATCTGGTCCGACGACGGCATCATCGTCCACCTCCCCGACGCCGACGAGCCGCCCGGCGCCGACCTCGTGCTGGTCGATCCGGACGAGATCGAGGACCTCGTCGTCGGCGAGCTCGGCGGCTCGGCGCTGTTCGGCGCCCGCTTCCGCGAGAACGCGGGCCGCGCGCTGCTGATCCCGCGCGCCTACCCGGGCCGCCGCACTCCGCTGTGGCAGCAGCGGCTGAAGTCGCAGTCGCTGCTCGAGGTCGCCAAGCGCTTCGCCCAGTTCCCGATCGTGCTCGAGACCTACCGCGAGTGCCTGCGCGACGTGCTCGACGTGCCCGGCCTGCAGCAGCTCCTGCGCGGCCTGCACACGCGCGAGCTCGGCGTGGTCGAGGTCGAGACGGCGACGGCCTCGCCGTTCGCGTCCTCGCTGCTGTTCGACTACGTCGCGACCTACATGTACGAGGGCGACACGCCCAACGCGGAGCGCCGCGCGGCCGCGCTCGCCCTCGACCGCGACCTGCTCGCCGAGCTGCTCGGGCAGGAGGAGCTGCGCGACCTGATCGACCCCGACGCGCTCGCCCAGGTCGAGGCCGACCTGCAGCGCACGTCCGAGCGCGCCCGGGCCGAGCACCCCGACGCGCTGCACGACGTGCTGCGCCGCGTCGGCGACCTCACGCTCGACGAGCTGCGGCTGCGCGCGGCGCCCGGCGCCGACGTCGAGGCGTGGATCGGGGGCCTCGCCGACGAGCGACGCGCCGTGCGGCTGCGGGTCGGCGGCGAGGAGCGCTGGGTCGCCGCCGAGGATGCCGGCCTGTTCCGCGACGCGCTCGGCGTCGTGCCGCCCTCCGGGCTGCCCGAGACGTTCCTCGCCGACGTCCCCGACGCGATGACCCGGCTCGTGCGGCGCTGGGCGATCACCCACGGCCCGTTCGAGACGGCCGAGCTGCGCGAACGCTACGCCCTCGACCTCACGCCGGTGCTCGAGGCGCTGGAGCGTGACGGCGAGCTGCTGCGCGGCGAGCTGCGCCCGGGCGGGACGCGGCGCGAGTGGTGCGATCCCGAGGTTCTGCGGCGGCTGCGGCGCGCCTCGCTGGCGGTCCTGCGCAAGGAGATCGAGCCGGCCGACCAGCGCGCGCTCGCGCGCTTCGGGCCGAGCTGGCAGGGCGTGGACCGCCACCCGCCGTCGGGCGCCGGCGTCGACCGCCTGCGCGACGTGCTCGTCCCGTTGCAGGGGCTCGCGCTGCCGCTCGAGGTGTGGGAGCGCGACGTCCTGCCGCGCCGCACCGGCGCCTACTCGCCGGCGTGGCTGGACCAGCTGTGCGCCTCGGGCGAGGTCGTTTGGGTCGGCGCGGGCGCGCTCGGCCGGCGCTCCGGCCGCGTCGCGCTGTACTTCCGCGAGGACGCCGCGTTGCTCGGCCCGCCGCCATCCGCGGACGCCCCCGCCGAGCCGGCGCACGAGGCGCTGCGCGCACGGCTGCGCCAGGGCGCCTGCTTCTTCACCGACCTGCTGGCCGACGTGACCGGGATGCCCACCGAGGAGCTCGTCGAGGCGCTGTGGGACCTCGTCTGGGCAGGCGAGGTGACCAATGACGCGTGGGCACCGCTGCGCTCCCCGAAGCTGACCGCGACGCCGCCGGGCTGGTCGCAGAAGGCGCGCGCCGAGCGCCGGCGGACGTTCTCCGCGCGCCGCCGCGGCGCGCAGCCCGCGGTGCAGGGACGCTGGTCGCTGACCGCGCCGCTGTTCGCCGGCGGCGAGGTCGATCCGACCGGCCGCCGCCGCGCGCAGGCCGAGTTGCTGCTCGAGCGCTACGGCATCGTCACCCGCGAGCAGGTCCTCGCCGAGGGGATCCCCGGGGGCTTCTCCGTCCTCTACGACCAGTTCGCCGCGCTCGAGACGATCGGGGTCTGCCGGCGCGGCTACTTCGTCGAGGGCCTCGGCGGGGCGCAGTTCGCGCTCCCGGGCGCGGTCGAGCGGCTGCGCGCGCAGCGCGACGACGACGAGGCGCCGCCGGTCATGCTCGCCGCCACCGACCCCGCGCAGCCCTACGGCGGCGTGCTCAAGTGGCCCAAGCGCGAGGACGGCGCCCGCTCGCCGGCGCGCGTCGCCGGCGCGTTCGTCGTGCTCGCCGGCTCGGAGCCCGTCGTCTACGTCGAGCGCGGCGGCAAGGGCCTGATCGTGCTCGTCGACGAGGACGACCCGCGGCTGGGCGCCGCGCTCGAGGCGCTCGCCGACGCCGTGCACACACGGCGCGTCCCGCGGCTCGGGATCGAGCGCGTGGACGGCGAGCCGGCGGTCGGCTCGGCGTGGGAGGAGCGGCTGCTCGAGCTCGGCTTCCGCGCCGGCCCGCGACGCCTCACGCTGACGTCGTAGCGCCCGGCCAGGCGGCCAGCCAGGCGTCGAGCTCGCCCGCGGGCAGCGGGCGCGAGAGGTGGAAGCCCTGCGCGATGTCGCAGTGCAGCTCGCCGAGCCCGTGCAGGGTGGCGGCGTCCTCGACGCCCTCGGCGACGACGTCGAGGCCGAGGTTGCGGGCAAGGTCGATCGTCGAGCGCACGATCACCGCGTCGTTCTCGTCCGCGGTCATCCCGGCGACGAAGGAGCGGTCGATCTTGACCTCGTCGAGCGGCAGCCGCTTGAGGTAGGCCAGCGACGAGTGGCCCGTGCCGAAGTCGTCGAGCGAGAGCCGCAGCCCCATCTCGCGCAGCCGGCCGAGGACCTCCATGGCGCGCAGCGGATCGGCCATGACCGTGTGCTCGGAGATCTCGCACTCGAGCAGCTCGCCCGGCACGCCGTGCTCGGCGAGCTGTACGGCGATCGCGTCGGGGAGCGTGACGTCGACGATGTTGGCCGCTGCGAGGTTGACGGCGACGGGCAGCGGGCGCCCCGCGTCGATCCATGCGCGCGCCTGGCTCAGCGCGGCGGCCAGCACCCAGCGCGTCAGCTCCGCCACGGTCCCGGTGCGCTCGGCGAGCGGGACGAACTCGGCCGGCCCGAGCAGGCCGCGGGTCGGGTGCTGCCAGCGCACGAGCGCCTCGACGCCGATGACGTCGCCGCCGTCGACGGAGACCTTGGGCTGGTAGTGCAGGACGAGCTCGTCGCGCTCGATCGCGCGGCGCAGCTCGGCGAGCAGCCCGAGCCGGTCGGCGGAGTAGGGATCGCGCTCGGGGCTGTAGGTGGCGATCCCGGCCTGCGCGCGCTTGGCGTCGTACATCGCGACGTCGGCGCGCTGGACCAGCGTGTGCACGTCGTCGCCGTGCTCGGGGCAGAGCGCGACGCCGATGCTCGCCTCGAGCTCGACCGCGACGCCGCGCAGCGCGAACGGGCGGCCGAGCGCGTCCTGCAGGCGGCCGGCGAGCTCGGCCACGGCGGCGCGCTCGGGCAGCTCGGGGAGCAGGACGGCGAACTCGTCGCCGCCGAGGCGGGCCAGCGTGTCGCCGCGGCGCAGTGCGCCGCGCAGGCGCGCGGCGACCTCGACCAGCAGCTCGTCGCCGTGGTCGTGTCCGAGCGTGTCGTTGACCTCCTTGAAGCGGTCGAGGTCGATCAGCATCAGCGCGGCGAGCCGGTCACCGCGCGCGGAGCCGATGGCGCGGCGCAGGCGCGAGTAGAGCAGCGAGCGGTTCGGCAGCCCGGTCAGCCCGTCGTGAAGGGCCTGGTGGCGCAGCCGCCGCGAGGCGCCCGCGACGATCCGGAAGAGCGCGACGAACAGGACTGCGAGGCCGACCCCGAGCAGCAGGTAGACGGTCAGCAGATCGGTGTAGATCTCGTCGGCGACCGGCGCGTAGGGCATGTAGATCTCGAGCACACCGGCCCGGCGCGAGGCGTCGGCGAAGCGCAGCGGGACGTAGACCTCGAGCGTGCGGATGCCCTTCCCCTCGTCGGCGACGCCGCGCTGGAGGCGAGCGGTACGCCCGCCGCGCAGCGCCTGGCGCACGCCGCTCTCGTGCTGCTCGCTCTCGCCGATCAGCGTGTGGTCGTCGGCGTAGACGATCTCGCCCAGGCGGTTGAAGACCTTCATGCGCGAGACGCCGCGCTCGGCGGCGAAGTCGCGCAGCGCCGCGTCGAGCGCTCGGATGCGCTTGGCAGGCAGCGCGCCGACGAGGTCGTCGCGCTCGAGCCGCGGCCGGACCCCGAGCTCGGCGACAACCTCGGCCAGCTGCGAGGCGCGGGCCAGCGCCCGCTGCTCGATCTGGCGCTTGAGCGTCAGGCCGATCGCCAGGCCCAGCGTCGCGATCACGGCCAGGCTCATCAGGCTGAAGCGCCCGAGCAGGGAGAGCCGCGACGTCGGTTGACGCATGAGCCTTTGATCGGCCGCGACGGCGCGCTTGTTGAGAGCAGGCAGATGACATCGCCTCACGTGACGGCCGTACCCTCGATGCAGTGCCCGAGGGCGACACCATCCATTACGCGGCGAACCGCATCGGGGCGGTCCTCGAGGGCCACGTCCCCGACGAGATCCGTACTCCGCACCGGCGCTTCGCGCGCGACCGCTGGCCCGAGCGGCTGGCCGGCCGTGCAGTGCGCCGGGTCGACGCCCACGGCAAGCACCTGTTCCTGCGCTTCGAGGGCGGCCTCGCGATCCACTCGCACCTGCGCATGACCGGCTCGTGGCGGGTGATCGGCGCCCACAGCGAGAACTGGCCGCGCTCGCACCGGCGCGCCTGGCTGATCATCCGCCGCGACGACGCGCTCGTGGTGCAGTTCGACGGGCCTGTGCTCGAGCTGATGACCGAGGGCCGCACGCGCTTCGACCAGCGGATCGCCGGGCTCGGGCCGGACATCGTCGCGGCGGGCTGGGACGAGGACCGCTTCCTGCGCCGGCTGCGCGACGACGACCCGACGCGCCCGATCGGCGACGCGCTGCTCGACCAGCGCACGGTCGCGGGGATCGGCAACCTGTGGAAGGTCGAGGGCTGCTGGTTGGCGGGCGTCGACCCGTGGCGGCCGGTCGGCGAGGTGTCCGACGACGAGGCGCTGGCGATCGTGCGCGAATGCCGGCCGCGGATGCAGCAGTCCGCGCGCGACGGCATGCAGGACCGCTGGCGGTCGGTCTACGGAGCGGCGGGGCGACCATGCCCGCGCTGCGGCGGGATCATCCAGCAGCGCCAGCAGGGGCTCGGCAACCGCCTGACCTACTGGTGCCCGGGATGCCAGCGATGAGCGGGCTGCTGCGCATCGGCCACAAGGGCGCCGACCTGATCGCGCCCGGCAACACGCTCGGCTCCTTCGACGCAGCGCTCGCGCACGGCGTGCACATGATCGAGTTCGACATCCTGCCCGAGTTCCAGGATCGCCCCGGCGAGGGGCGGCTGCTGCTCGCGCACGACTACGACCACGTCACGGGCGCCGTCGAGCTCGACGACGGGCTCGCCCATCTGGCCTCCACGCCGTTCGCCGACGTGCGCCTCGACGTCGACCTCAAGCT
Organism: Solirubrobacteraceae bacterium; assembly: GCA_036269915.1. Taxonomy (GTDB): domain Bacteria; phylum Actinomycetota; class Thermoleophilia; order Solirubrobacterales; family Solirubrobacteraceae; genus DATBDM01. Next base: position 18,752 of record DATBDM010000210.1, read on the forward strand.
GCCCGGCTACGAGGAGCGCGTCGTCGACGCGCTGCGCGCCCATGGCCTGATCGAGCGCACGCTGGTCTCGACGATGTTCATGCGCTCGCTCGTGCGGCTGCGCGAGCTCGAGCCCGACCTGCGGCTCGGCTGGTCGGTGCCGCGGATCAAGAGCGGCTGGGCGGCGTCGCCGATCGTCGCCGTCCCCGGCTACGGCCTGCTGCTCTACCTGCGCCGGCGGGTGGTGCGCGCGGCGCGCGCGCATCTCGCCGCGGGCCGCTGCGACGCGGTCATGTCCCACCACCGCCTCGTCACCCCCGCGCTCGTGAAGGCGGTGCGCGAGGAAGGCGGCGAGCTCTACGTCTGGACCGTCGACGACGCCGCGCACATCCGCCGGCTGGAGCGCCTCGGCGTCACCGGCGTGATCACGAACGACCCACGGCTGTTTCTGTAACGTCGCCCGCAGGTCCGAGCCGACCGGCCGGACGACGGGAAGCGGCGAGCTCGGGGCGTGCGAGGACCGGAGGGCGAGATACCGCATCACGTGCCGTCGACGCGACGGGAGTTCACGCTGGGCCTCGTCGCCGCGGCGATCGTGCCACCCGGCTGGGCGCTCGTGTCCCGGCGGCATCCCGCGGCGCTGCGCGAGCTCGCGCGAGCATGCCGCGGGCCGGTGCTGGCGCCCGGCGACTCCGGCTTCGCCGGCGTCGCGCACGGCTACGACGAGCGCTACGACGGCCGCGTCCCGCGGGCCGTGCTGCTCGCGGAGGGCGTCGGCGACGTCCAGGCCGCGGTGCGCTGGGCGGCGCGACACGGCGTCCGCATCGCCGCGCGCTCTGGCGGGCACTCCTACGCCGGCTACTCGACGCCGGCGGGCGGGCTGGTCGTCGACCTGCGCCGCATGCGCCGCATCGCGCGTCACCACGCGAACACGCGCGTCGCCGCCGGCCCGGGCGTGCAGCTCGGCGACCTGTACGCGGCGCTCGCGCCGCACGGCGTCACCGTCCCGGCGGGGACGTGCCCGTCGGTCGCGCTCGGCGGGCACGCGCAGGGCGGCGGGATGGGGCTGGCGGGCCGCGACCTCGGACTCACCTGCGACCGCGTCGAGCAGCTGACGATCGTCACGGCCGACGGCCGCGCCCGCGTGGCCAGCGCGCGGCGCGAGCCCGACCTGTACTGGGCGTGCCGCGGTGGTGGCGGCGGCAACTTCGGGATCGTCACCTCGTTCACCCTGCGCACGGCGCCGGCCGGACGCGCGGCGTGGTTCTTCCTACGCTGGCCGTGGTCGCAGGCCTCGGCGGCGCTGGCCGCGTGGCAAGGGTTCGCGCCCGAGGCGCCGGAGGCGCTGACCAGCGTGTTCACGCTCGCGACCGGAGGGCAGGTGACCGCGCTCGGCCAGTACCGCGGCTCGCTCGCCGCGCTGCGCAGGCTGCTCGGTCCGCTCACGCGGGTGAGCGGCGCCTCGCTGAGCACCGGCGCGGACGGCTGGCTTGCGCTGCAGCGGCGCTGGGCCGGCTGTGCGCACCTCTCGGGCTCGGAGTGCCACACGGTCGGCACGCGGCCGGGCGGGACGCTGCCGCGCGCCGACTTCGCCGGCGGGTCGGACTACTTCGCCCGCACGCTGCCGTCCGCGGGGCGCGCGGCGGCGATCCGCGCGCTCGAGCGCCGCGGCGGCGGCTCCGCGGCGCTGCTCTTCGACGCCTACGGCGGGGCGATCAACCGGGTCAAGCCCGGTGCGACCGCCTTCGTACACCGCGACCAGCGCTGCTCGATCCAGTACCTCGCCTACGGCGCGGCGGGCCCTGCGGCCGCATGGGTGCGCGGCGCGCGGCGCTCGCTGGCGCCGTGGACGAGCGGCGAGGCCTACCAGAACTACATCGACCCGGACCTCGCCCACTGGCGGCGCGCCTACTACGGCGCGAACCTCGCTCGGCTCGAAGCCGTCAAGCACGCCGTCGACCCCGACCGCCTGTTCCGCTTCGCGCAGGCGATCTAGGACGCTCAGAGCGCGGCGACGCCTTCGGCGATCAGCAGGATCCCGGCGGCGACGAGCAGCAGCGCCGCGCCGTGCACGGCGATCCGCAGCCCGCGCCCGGCCAGCAGCCGGCGCCGGCCGATCGCGGTCGCGGCCGCCAGCATGAGCTTGGTGCCGACGAGCAGCCCGTAGAAACCCGCGACGAACGCGACCGCGGCGCCGGTGGAGTCATCCGCGGCGCGCAGCAGGACCGGGCCGCCGACGCCGATCCAGAAGATCCACGGGTGCGGGTTGGCGAGGTTGACGAGCACCGCGCGGCGGACGTCGCGCGCGCCGACCGGTCCCGCGGCGGCTCCGGGCAGCGGCGCCCGCAGGCTCTGCACGCCGAGGACCGCGACGAACGCGCCGCCGGCGATCGCGAACGCCGCCACGACGTGGTCGGGCAGGCCGTCGAGCACGAGCACGCAGAGCGGCACGACCGGCAGGTCCGACAACAGCGGCGCGGCCGCCACCCGCGCCCCGGCCGCGAAGCCGCCCTGCAGCGACGCGGACAGCACGAGCGCGAGCATCGGCCCAGGCGCGAGACCGGCCGCGAGCCCGAGCGCGACCCCGATCCCGAGTGCCTCCAGCACCCGCGCCACCCTACGGGGTCAGACCCCCCGAACCTAAAGGGGGTCTGACCCTCTTTAGCTAAAGGGGGTCTGACCCCCCGACGCAGCGTTAACGCACTGTTGAGGGGTCTGGCCCCTTCATGAAGGGGCCAGACCCCCTTTAGGTGGCGAAGAGGGGGGAGCCGACCCAGTCGCCCGGGCCGCGGGCGCCGCGGGGGGCGAAGAAGTAGCCGCCGCCGACCGGTGTCACGTAGTCGGTCATCGGCTCGCCCGCGAGGCGGTGCTGGATCACCTCGAACTGCCGTCGCGGGTCGCGGTTGAAGGCGACGAAGAGCAGGCCCTGGTCGAGCTGGCCGTCGGCGTCGAACCCGCGGTCGTAGTTCCACCCGCGGCGCAGGATCCGCCGCGACGCCGTCTCCGGGGTGCGCGGGTTGGCGAGGCGGATGTGCGCGTCGAGCGGGATGCGGCGCCCGTGCGGGTCGAGGTCAAGGCGCGGATCCTGGAACTCCGTGCGCCCGCCGAGCGGCGCGCCGCTGTCGCGCCGGCGCCCGATCATGCCCTCCTGCTCGCGCAGCCCGACCCGGTCCCAGAACTCGACGTGCATGCGGATCGCGCGCACGACCTGGTAGGTCCCGCCCGCCGCCCACGCGGGCTCGTCGCCGCCGCGCGGGACCCACAGCAGCTCGTCCATCGCGGCCGCGTCGCCGGTGTGCGGGTTGCCCGTGCCGTCGCGGAAGCCGAACAGGTTGCGCCGCGAGGAGTGCGGCGTCGGGCCGCGGTCGCCGCCGAGGAAGCCGTCGAGCGACCAGCGCAGCGCGAACGCGCCGCGCACCGGCCGCAGCAGCTCCCGCAGCGCGTGTACGACCGTGTCGCGACGGTTCGCCGACAGCGCCAGCAGCACGTCGCCGTGGGTCCGCGCGGGGTCGAGGTCGTCGTCGGGGAAGGCGGGCATCGCGGTCAGCCGCCGCGGCCGCCGCGCGCCGAGCCCGTAGCGGTGGTCGAACAGCGAGGCCCCGAAGGCGATCGTCGCCGTCAGCCCGTCGGGCGCGATCACCGGGCCGAGCGTGCCCGAGTCAGCGGGCGGCTCGTCGGGCTCCTGCTCGGGCATCGCCCCGCCGTGGGCGAGGTCGCGCGCGCGAGCGCTCAGCGCGCGCAGCCCGGCGATCAGCTCGGCGCGGCCGGGCGCGATGGCGTCGAGCGCGACGATCGTCGCGGCCTCGCCGGGCGCAGTGAGGATCCCCGCCTGGTGGCGGCCGTCGAACGTGATCCGCGCCGGGCGCCCGGACACCGATCGCGGCGCGGAGGGCGCGGTGGCCTCGCCCTGTGCGGGGAGCGCCTCCCCGGCCAGCGCGCCGGCGCCGAGCAGGCCGGCGGAGGCGAGGAAGCGGCGACGGCTCAGGCTCACGGCAGGGACGGGATGGCGGACGGCAGGCGGGTCTCCAGCGACGGCGGGATCGCCGCCAGCGCCTCGAGCAGCTGACCGAGCCGGCCGTCGAGGCGCTCGCGCTCGCGGCGGCCGAGCGCGCGCTGCGACGGCAGCGCGCCGCCGTGCGCCCGGCGCACCGCGGCCAGCTCCGCCCCGAAGCTCCGCAGGCCCGACTCGACGGGCTCGAGCGCGTCGCCGCGCCCCTCGAGCAGCGGACGGAGCGTGCCGACGACCCGCCGCGTCGCCGCATAGGCGCCGGCGGTCACGCGCAGGCCCGCTCCGCTCCACGGCGCCGCCTCGCCGGAGAGGTCGTCGCGCTGCGCGTCCTCGAGGATCTCGTGCGCGCGCAGCGTGTAGTCGAGCGGGCTGACGGCCATCGCGGCGATGCGCCGGCGCAGCCGCGCGCCGTCGCGGACCAGCCCGGCGGTCAGCACCGGCAGGCGCGCGCGGTCGCGCGCGGTCCAGAGCGCGCGCTCGACCGCGTGCATGCCGGTGAAGCGCCGGCTCGACACGCCGCCGGTCAGCCGCCCGGGCCGGCCGGCGAGGGCGACGCCGAGCGGCCCGAGCGCGCCGTAGGCCGCCCCGATGCGCGCGAGCCGCACGTCCGCCGCGAGCCAGTCGCGCCGCGCCGCGGCGACGGCGCCTGCCGCCACGTCCGCGCGCAGCCGCGCGACGGCTGCGGCGAAGGCGGCCGCCTCGCGCCGCGACCCGGCGCGCCAGCGGGCGATCGGCGGCCGGAACGCCGCGCGCGGCAGCGGCGCGAGCTCGGATCGCACGCCCGCCGCGTCCGGCGCCGCGGCCGCGGCGGTCGCCACGTCCTGCGCGGAGCGATCGGTCCCGGCGATCCGCAGCGACCGCGAGGTCTCGGTGACCGCGCCGGGAGCGATGGCGGGCAGGTCGGGCCGCGCCGCGGCGTGCCGGTCCGTCGCGCCGCCGCCGCAGCCCGCCAGGAGCGAGACGAGCGCGAGGGGGATCGCGAGCCGGCGGCGGATCATCGCCGCGGCACGCTAGGCGGCGCGTTGCGGCGGCCTGTGAACGGCTCGTAATACGCCGTTCACATCTCAGCGTCCGCTCATCGTCAACAACCGCGACACACCTCGAGACCCGCCGAGGCGCAGCATCCCCGCCGCACCGCTGGATGGGTGGCCGGCGGCGCGGAGTCGAGGATCCGCCCGAGAGCACAGGAGATGCACGTGCGCAGACGTACCTTGCCCCTCGCGGGCGGTCTCGTGGCTGCGGCCGCGGTGGCCGTCGGCCTCGGGGTGGCGAGCGCGGACCCGCCCGGTCCGGCCGCCGCGACCACGCCGATCAAGCACGTCGTGGTCATCTTCGGGGAGAACATCTCCTTCGATCACTACTTCGGCACCTATCCGAACGCGACCAACCCGGCCGGCGAGCCGCGCTTCACCGCAAGCGCCGGCACGCCGTCCACCAACGGCCTCAACGAGGCGCTGCTGACCCATAACCCGAACTCGGCCAACCCCAAGCGGCTCGACCGCTCCCAGGCCGTCACCTGCTCGCAGAACCACGGCTACGGCGCCGAGCAGAAGGCCTTCGACGGCGGGACGATGGACCGCTTCGTCGAGGAGACCGCCGGCGGCTCGTGCACCGACAAGTCGATCGTCATGGACTACTACGACGGCAACACGGTCACGGGACTGTGGAACCTCGCGCAGCACTTCTCGCTCAACGACAACTCCTACGGCACGAACTTCGGTCCCTCGACGGTCGGCGCGATCAACCTGATCTCCGGCCAGACCCACGGCGCCACCCCGCCGGCGGGCGTCTCGGGCGTCGAGAACGGCACGGTGATCGGCGATCCCGACCCGGCCGCCGCGCTCGACGACTGCGGCAAGGGCGGCGTGTCGATGTCCGGCAAGAACGTCGGTGACCTGCTCAACGCCCACAACGTGACGTGGGGATGGTTCGAGGGCGGCTTCATGCCGACCGCGACCACCAACGGCAAGGCGGTCTGCGGCTCACAGCACGCGAACGTCGCGGGCGGCACGAGCACCGACTACGTGCCCCACCACGAGCCGTTCGAGTACTACGCCTCGACCGCGAACCCGCACCACCTGCCGCCGAGCTCGCCGCAGAAGATCGGCCGGACCGACCAGGCCAACCACCAGTACGACCTGTCGGACTTCGACACGGCGCTGCGCCAGGGCAACCTGCCGCAGGTGTCGTTCCTGAAGGCCGCGGCCTTCGAGGACGCCCACCCGGGCAACTCGGATCCGCTCGACGAGCAGCGCTTCGTCGCGCGCACGCTGAACGCCCTCGAGCAGTCGCCGGAGTGGAGCTCGACCGCGGTCGTGCTCGCCTACGACGACTCCGACGGCTGGTACGACCACCAGATGTCGCCGATCCTCTCGCCGTCGGCCGCGCCCTCGGACGCGCTCAACGGCCCGGGCCGTTGCGGCACGGTCAAGGACCCGGCGGCCTACCCGGACCGCTGCGGCTACGGCCCGCGCCAGCCGCTGCTCGTCGTGTCGCCATACGCGCGCCAGGACTACGTCGACCACAGCCTCACCGACCAGTCCTCGATCCTGCGCTTCATCGAGGACAACTGGAAGCTCGGCCGCATCGGCGACCAGTCGATGGACGCCGAGGCCGGCACGCTGAACTCGATGTTCGACTTCTCCTCCAAGAAGGGTCGGGCGTCGAAGGTCTTCCTCGACCCGGACACGGGCGAGGTGGTCTCCAAGCCCGCCAAGCCCGCCAAGCACTAGCGCGACGCCCGCGGGCCGGCGATCGCCGGCCCGCGGGCACTTGCGCCGGGCACTCGTGTGATGGACGCTGCGCTCCGACGTAGTCCCTTACGTGAGCACTCCTCTGAGCGTCCCCGTCGCCGCGCCGCAGCGCCCGCTCGCACTCGATCTCGAGGCGCTCTACCGCGACGCCCGCGACGACGTCTTCGCCTACGTCGCGACGCTGCTCGGGGATGCCGCCGCGGCCGAGGACGTGACCGCCCAGGCCTTCGAGCGGGCGATCCGGCGCCGCCGCAGCTACGACGTCCGTCGCGGCTCGCCGCGCGCCTGGGTGTTCGGCATCGCGCGCAACGCCGCCCTGGACGAGCTGCGCCGCCGCAAGCGCCGCGCCACGCTCGACGGCGACCCGCCGGACCTCGACGCGCCCGGCCCGGACGACGAGGCCGACGCCGCGCTGCGCCGCGCCGCCGTCCGCAGCGCGCTCGCAACGCTCGCCCCGCGCGATCGCGAGGTCGTCGCCCTCAAGTTCCACGCCGGGCTCGACAACGCCGAGCTGGCCGCCGTCCTCGGCGTCAGCGTCTCCAATGCGGGGACGCTCCTGCACCGTGCCATGACCACTCTCCGGGAGGCCGTCGATGCGCGCCCCTGATCCCTTCGACGATCCCGTCCTGAACGAGCTCGCGGGCGTCGTCGCCGCCGTCCGCCCCGCGCCGAGCACCGACGCCGCGCGCCGGATCGACGCGCGCGTGAGGCCGCGGCTGCGGCCGCGCCCTTCGCGGCGGCGGCGCTGGAGCGTCGCGCTGATGCCCGCGCTGGGGCTGGCCGCCTGCGTCGTGCTGCTCGTCACCGTCGGTCTCGTGGCCCGCGGCGGCGGCTCCGGCGCGGGCGACAGCAGCTCCTCGAGCGGCGGTATGTCCGCGCCGGCGCAGGAGTCTTCCGGCAGCTCCGCGAGCAGCGCCGCGCCCGCGCCCGGCGGCGCGCGCGCCGTCGAGCAGACCACGACGATGACGATCGCGACCGCCCCCGCGCGGATCGACCGCGTCGCGAGCGCGGCGAGCTCCGTCGCCACCGACCTCGGCGGCTACGTCAGCACGTCGAACGTGACCAACGGCGAGGGCGCAGACCTCGAGCTGAAGGTGCCGGGCGCGCGGGTCGGTACGGCGGTCTCGCGGCTGTCGCAGCTCGGCAAGGTGCGGGGACTGCAGCGCTCGACGCTCGACATCACGAGCGAGCTGCAGACCGCCCGCCAGCAGGTCGCCGACCTCCGGGCCGAGCGCCGCTCGCTCCTGCGCCGCCTCGCGCACGCGGGCACGCCGAAGATCGCCGACCACGCCCGCGCGCGGCTCGCGGTCGTCACCCGCCGGCTCAACGACGCCCGCGGCCGCGTGCGCGCCGTGCACGCGCGCGCCGACCTGGCGAGCCTCTCGCTGACGATCGTCGCCGAGCGCGGCGGCGGGGCCGCCGGCGGCCACGACCCGTGGACGCCGGGCGACGCGCTGCACGACGCGGGCCGCGTCCTGGAGCTCGCCGCCGGCGTCGCCGTGATCGTGCTCGCGGTGCTCGCGCCCTTCGCGGCGCTCGCCGCGCTCGCGTGGCTCGCCGCGCGGATGCTCACCCGCAAGCGGCGGGAGCGGCTGCTCGACGGGGCGTAAACGGCCGCGGGCTGTGGTATGCCCTCCGACAATGGCATCCGCTGACACCGCGCTGCTGCTGGCACGGGTCCCCGTGTTCGAGGAGCTGACGGAGGATGACCTCCGGCGCGTCGCCGAGGTCTCGGTCCCGCGCGCCTTCGCGGCGGGCGACGTCATCTTCCGCGAGGGCGACGACTCCGACACGTGCTACGTCGTGCAGTCCGGCCACGCCCGCGCGCTGCGCGAGCACGCCGACGGGCGCCAGATCACGCTGGCGACCTTCGGACCGGGCGACATCTTCGGCGAGCTGGCGATGTTCGACGACGAGCGCCGGTCGGCCACGGTCGAGGCGATCGACGACCTCGAGGTGATCGGCATCCTCGGCCCGGACATGCGGCGGCTGATGCGCGAGCACCCCGACATCGCGGTCCAGCTGTCGATCGCGCTCGGGCGCCGGCTGCGCGCCGCCAACGAGCGGCTCGCCCGCCAGAGCTTCCAGACCGTCCAGAGCCGCGTCGCGCTCGTGCTCGACCAGCTCGTCGAGCAGGCCCGCAACGAGGGCGCGGCCGAGCACGACGTGCTCGTGCGCACGACGCAGGCCGACCTCGCCAAGCTCGCGGGCTCCTCACGGGAGTCCGCCTCGCGCTTTCTCGCCGTGCTCGAGCGCGCCGGCGTGATCACCCAGGGCCGTGGCCGGCTGACGGTGCACGACCCGGCCGCGCTGCAGGGCTATGTCTACTGACCATCTCACCGAGACCTCCTTCGGCGGAGTGGTGGTGCGCGGCGACGAGGTGCTCGTGATCACGCCGGCGGGCCGGCGCATCACCGGGCTGCCCAAGGGAGGCCCCGAGCGGGGCGAGACGCCCGAGCAGACCGCGACGCGCGAGGTGCGCGAGGAGACCGGTATCAACGCAAAGGTCCGCGAGCCGCTCGGCGACGTCGAGTACTGGTACCGGCGGGGCGGCCGGCGCGTGTTCAAGACCGTCCACTTCTTCCTCTTCGACTTCGTATCCGGCTCCACGGCCGACCACGACCACGAGGTCGACGAGGCGCGCTGGATCCCGCTGCGTGACGCCGTGAGGTCGCTCTCCTATCCGGGAGAACGGGTGCTGATCGAGCGCGCGTTGTCCAAGTCGAGCGCCGGTCGATAGTCTGCCCCGCCGTGCAGGTCCTCAACTTCTACTCCAGCGTGTTCGCGGACCAGATGAAGCGCGGTCGCAAGACCGCGACCATCCGGCTGGGCGACAAGCGGCACAAGTACCGCAAGAACCAGCTCGTCCTGGTCACGGTCGGCTACCAGTACTCGCCGCGCGAGAAGCTCTTCCACGCGGTGATCGACGCCGTGGAGGTCAAGCGCGTCAAGGACCTGTCCCCGCGCGACATCGAGCACGACAACCCCGAGTTCCGCCGGACCGAGGAGCTCGTGCACTTCATGAAGCAGATCTACGGGCGCGACATCGGGCTCGAGGACACGGTCACGGTCGTGCGCTTCTCGCAGATCGTGGAGAACCCGCCCGACTTCCAGGACCGGCTGCGCGGCGTCGGCGGCGCCCAGAACTAGCTAGTAGGTGGGGGGCGCCGTCGAGCCTTCGTAGGCCGGCGGCGGAGGCGGCGGCACGTACTTCGGTGTGACCACGCGCTTGCGGCTGGGTGCGCTGGCGACCGTCTGGGCGCAGATGCCCAGCACGAGCGCGCCGCCGAGCGAGATCAGCGCGCCGTGGCGCAGCTCCCACGCGGCGTTGGCCCCCGGCGGGTCGACCAGCCGCCAGACGACGATGCCGATCACTCCGAGCCCGGCGTAGCGCAGCGGCAGCGCGACGACGCGCTGGACGCCCGGCACCATCGACACCAGCGCCGCGACGGCGCACAGGACGCACAGCCCGGCCAGCACCTGGCCGACCGTGTCGAGCGCCTGGTAGCCCGTCTTGCCGCTGGAGTCGCTGACCCAGCGCTTGACCGCCTCGAAGAACCCGCTGAGCGGCCCGTTGACCTCGCCGATCGCGATGTCGCCGACCTGCGGGAGCGGAGCCCGCGCGTACCAGGCGCGGCTCAGCCCGGCGAGCACCGCGACGGCGCCGGTGACGACCAGCAGGATGTGGGTGCGGAACCCGTGCGTGCGCATGTGTCCCGGTCATCGGCACGCGGAGGCGGGAACTCCAGCACCGGTCCTCATGAATCGGCGAACGGTGGGCTGGCGCTCTCATGTCCGGAGTGCCAGATTCGCTTGACTTCGGCTTGGCGCCTTCTAAGATGACCGGTCGGTTGGCACTCTCCGCATGGGAGTGCCAGATCGTTCTTGGAAGTCCCTCGGATCTCAGTGGAGGTCATCCGCATGAAGCTCAAGCCCTTGGGCGATCGTCTGATCGTCAAGGCCGTTGAAGAGGACACGACGACCGCCTCCGGCATCGTCCTGCCCGACACGGCGAAGGAGAAGCCCCAGAAGGGCAAGGTCCTCGCGGTCGGCGACGGCAAGCTCGACGACAACGGCCAGCGCGTCCCGCTGGACGTCTCCGAGGGCGACGAGGTCCTCTACTCCAAGTACGGCGGCACGGAGATCGTGGTCGAGGGCGAGGATCTCCTCGTGCTCCGCGAGTCCGACGTGCTGGCCAAGGTCCAGTCCTAGGAAGCGAGGCCCAGAAACTTATGGCTCACAAGGAACTGAAGTACGACGTCGAGGCCCGCAAGGCCCTCGAGCAGGGCGTCGATGCGGTCGCCAACGCGGTCAAGGTCACCCTCGGCCCGCGTGGTCGCTATGTCGTCCTGGACAAGAAGTTCGGCGCCCCGACGATCACGAACGACGGCGTGACCATCGCTCGTGAGATCGAGGTCGAGGACGTCTTCCAGAACCAGGGCGCCCAGCTCGTGCGCGAGGTCGCCACGGCGACCAACGACGTCGCGGGCGACGGCACCACCACGGCGACCGTCCTCGCCCAGGCGATCGTTCGCCAGGGCCTCAAGAACGTGGCCGCCGGCGCCAACCCGCTGAGCCTGAAGCGCGGCATCGAGAAGGCCGTCGACCAGGTCGTCGAGCACATCGGCGAGATCTCCAAGGAGATCTCCGGCAAGGACCAGATCGCCCGCGTGGCGACCATCTCCGCCGGTGACGATGAGATCGGCGATGTCATCGCCGACGCCATCGAGAAGGTCGGCAAGGACGGCGTCGTGAACGTCGAGGAGGGCCAGACGTTCGGCATGGACCTCGAGTTCACCGAGGGCATGCAGTTCGACAAGGGCTACATCTCGCCGTACATGGTCACCGACCAGGAGCGGATGGAAGCGGTCCTCGAGGATCCGTACATCCTCATCGCCAACTCGAAGATCGGCTCGGTCCGGGACATCCTGCCCGTGCTCGAGCAGACGATCCAGTCGGGCAAGCCGCTGCTGATCATCGCCGAGGACGTCGAGGGCGAGACGCTCGCGACGCTCGTCGTGAACAAGCTGCGCGGCACGTTCACCGGCGTCGCCGTCAAGGCGCCGGGCTTCGGCGACCGCCGTAAGCGCATGCTCGAGGACATCGCGATCCTCACGGGCGGCGAGGTCATCACCGAGGAGATGGGCCTCAAGCTCGAGAACACCCAGATCTCGCAGCTCGGCCGCGCCCGTCGCGTCGTGGTCACGAAGGACACGTCGACGATCGTCGACGGTGCCGGTGACGGGGACGCCATCAAGGGCCGCATCAACCAGATCAAGGCGGAGATCGAGAACACCGACTCCGACTTCGATCGCGAGAAGCTCCAGGAGCGCCTCGCCAAGCTCTCCGGCGGCGTCGCCGTCGTGAAGGTCGGCGCGGCCACCGAGACGGAGATGAAGGAGAAGAAGCACCGCGTCGAGGACGCCCTGCAGGCGACCCGCGCGGCGCTCGAGGAGGGCATCGTGCCCGGCGGCGGCGTCGCGCTGCTGCGCGCGGCGAGCGCGGTCAACCCCGACGCGTACGAGGACGACGAGCGCACCGGCGCCCGCATCGTCCTCCGCGCGCTCGAGGAGCCGCTGCGCCAGATCGCGCACAACGCCGGCCTCGAGGGCTCGGTCGTCGTCAACGACGTCCGCAAGGCCAAGAAGGGCCAGGGCCTGAACGCGGCGAACGGCGAGATCGTCGACCTCGTCGCCGAGGGCATCATCGACCCGGCGATGGTCACGCGCTCGGCGCTGCAGAACGCGGCCTCGATCGCGAAGAACATCCTGACGACCGAGGCCATCGTGGCCGAGGTGCAGGACAAGGACGGCGCCGGCGTCGGCGGCGGCGGCATGCCCGACATGGGCGGCATGATGTAGGCAGGCGCCTCGGCGCTTCGCTTGCGAGGTACTTCGAGGGCCCGGCGTTTTCGCCGGGCCCTCGGTCGTTGTGGGGTCGCTCGGTCGCGCGCCGCCGGTCGGCGGCGTTCCGCTCGGGCGTTCGCTTTTCGTGCGCGGCGCAGGCGGACGGCGCATCGAGGAGGGACGCCCGAGAGTGCCGGCGCGGCGCGCGGCAACCGGCGGTCGGTATGCGCCAGGAGAGCCACGCTCGGCGTGTGAGCGATCGAGACGCACGTTAAGGGCGATATGCAGACCAAACGTGCGCCTCGATCGCGGTCGGGCGACCGCTCGCGCCGAGCTCCGCGGCCTTGGGCCCTGCTTCCCCCTCGATGCGCTGTCCGGGAGCGCGCGTCCCGGCAGCGCGCGGGGGGCGGGACTCCGAAACCCGCGTCAGCCGCGCGTGAGCACCTCGACGAGCCCGGGGAAGCGCTC
>DATBDM010000211.1:0-7668 GCA_036269915.1 Solirubrobacteraceae bacterium
CTCGTCGCCCTCGGCGCGCTCTACCGCCCGGGCGCCATGGACCAGATCCCGACCTACGCCCGCGGCAAGCGCAACCCGGACGCGATCAGCTTCATCGACGAGCGCCTGCGCGCGATCACGGAGTCGACCAAGGGCGTGATCCTCTACCAGGAGCAGGCGATGCAGATCGCCAAGACCCTGGCGGGCTTCAGCGGCGCCAAGGCCGACGACCTGCGCAAGGCCATCGGCAAGAAGAACCGTGCCGCGATGGCCGACCTCAAGCCGGAGTTCGTGCAGGGCTGCCGCGCCTCGGGCACGACCGAGGACGTCATCGAGACGCTGTGGGCGACCAACGAGAAGTCGGCCGACTACTCGTTCAACAAGTCCCACGCCGCCTGTTACGCGCTGGTCTCCTACCGCACGGCGTGGCTGAAGGCCAACTACCCGCCCGAGTACATGGCCGCGCTGATCTCCTCGGTCATGGACACCAAGGACAAGGTGCCGTTCTTCGTCAACCAGGCGGAGTCGATGGGCATCGAGATCCTGCCCCCGGACGTCAACGAGTCCGACCACGAGTTCATGGTCGTCGACGGCAACATCCGCTTCGGGCTCGACGCCGTCAAGGGCGTCGGGTACGCCGCGGTCGAGGCGATCAAGCGCGCCCGCGAGGAGGACGGGTCGTTCGAGTCGTTGTGGGACTTCTGCGAGCGCGTCGACGGTCGCGCGGTCAACAAGAAGGCGATCGAGGCGCTGATCAAGTGCGGCGCGTTCGGCTCGACCGGCGCGACCCGCAGGGGGATGCTCGAGGTGCTCGAGGCCGCGCAGTCCGCCGGGCAGAAGTCCCAGCAGGACGCCGAGATCGGCCAGGGGTCGATCTTCGACCTCGCGCCCGTCGCGGCCACGCCATTCGCCGCGCCCTCGCACCCGACGATCCCCACGATCGAGTTCGAGCGCGCGGAGCTGCTGGCGATCGAGAAGGAGTCGGTCGGCATCTTCATCACCGAGCACCCGCTCAAGCGCGTGCGCGAGGCGCTCGCGGTCAAGGCGGACTGCTCCTGCGCCACCGTCATGGACCAGCGTGACGGCGACTGGGTCAAGGTCGGCGGCATGGTCACGGGGGCGAAGAAGATCCGCACCCGGACCGGCTCGACGATGATGTTCGCGACGCTCGACGACCTCGAGGGCCAGGTCGAGATCGTGGTCTTCGAGAAGGCGCTCGCCGCCGCCGAGGGCAAGGTCGCCGACGACGCGATCGTCCTCGTACGCGGCCGGGTCGACCACAAGGAGGCCGGCAAGGTCTGCGTGATCGTCCAGGACGTCGACCTGTTCGAGCCCACCGACGCCGAGATCGACAAGGCCAAGGAGCAGGTGGCGCGGATGGCCTCGCAGGCGCCGCCGACCGCGCTCTGCTGGCCGGTCGACGCCACGCGGCTCGAGGCGGCGGTCATCGAGGACCTGCGCGAGCTGTTCGAGCGCTATCCGGGCGACTCGGAGTTCGTGCTGGAGATGCACACCGCCACCGGCCTGCGCCGGTTGAAGTTCGGCTCGGGCTACCGGGTCGCCGGCCGCAACGCCGGGCTGAAGGCCGAGCTCGACCGCCTGCTGGGCAAGGCGACGCCACCGGCGCCGCCCGAGGCCGCCGCGGCGCCCGAGCCCGCCATCGTCGCCGCCTAGCCGCGGGCGCCGAGCCCGCGCTCGCGCAGCGCGAGGGCGTTCTCGACGTCCGCGCGCTCGACCGCCTTGCCCGTCTTGCCGGGGCCCTCGAAGATGCACGCGAGGCCGTCGAAGCGCGGCTCCGACAAAAAGGCGGCGATGCCGGCGGCGCCGATCTCCCCGTCGCCGAGGTTCGCGTGGCGGTCGACGTTGGAGCCCAGCGGGGTCTGCGAGTCGTTGACGTGCAGCGAGCCGAGCCTCTCGCCGCCGACGACGCGGTCGAAGTCGTCGAGGACGCCCTCGAGGCCCTCCGGGCTGGCGATGTCGTAGCCCGACGCCCACAGGTGGCAGGAGTCCAGGCAGACGCCGAGCCGCGGGCCGCCACCGGCCTGATCGATCATGCGCGCGAGCTCCTCGAAGGAGCGCCCGAGCGTCCCGCCGGCGCCCGCGGTGTCCTCGAGGTGCAGCGCGCAGCCCTCGGACTCCTTCAGCGCCTCGGCGATCACGGCGGAGGCGCGCCGCAGGGCCTTGTCGACGTCGCCGCCGTTCTTCAGCGCCGAGCCGGCGTGCAGCACGACGCCCACGGCCCCCAGCGCGTGGCCGGCCCGCAGCGAGGCGGTCAGCGAGGTCAGGGACTTGCGCCGGATCTCCGCGTCCTCGGAGGCGCAGTTGATCAGGTAGACGGCGTGGATCAGCAGCGCGTCGACCGAATCGGACGCCCGCACGGCCTCGTGGAAGGCGCCGACCTGCTCGTCGGAGTAGACCGTCGGCTTCCACTGCCGCGGGCTCTGGTTGAAGATCTGGATCGCCTGGCAGGCCCGCTCCTCGCCGCGCGCGACGGCGTTCGCGGGGCCGCCGGCGGGAGACACGTGGGCGCCGATCAGCATGCGGGCGGCATACTAGGGGGATGCGGGTACGGTTCCCTCCGTCGCCGACCGGTGCGCTGCACATCGGGAATGCCAGGACAGCGCTCTACAACTGGTTGCTGGCGCGCGGCCACGACGGGACGCTCGTGCTCCGGATCGAGGACACCGACCGCGAGCGCTCGACGCCCGAGAACGAGCAGTCGATCTTCGAGGCGCTCGAGTGGCTTGGCGTCGACTGGGACGAGGGCCCCACCTACCAGTCCGCCAACGCCGAGCGTCATGCCGAGGTGGTCGAGCAGCTGATCGCCGACGGTCATGCCTACCGCTCCACGGCCGGGCCGGAGGAGGTCCGCGCCTACAAGGAGGCGCACGAGAGCCGCGGCTTCCGCGGCGCCGAGGAGGGGGAGGGGGCCGTGCGGCTGCGCGTCCCCGACGAGGGCGTCACCGTCGTGCGCGACGTCGTCCGCGGCGAGACCGCCTTCGAGAACACGCTGCTCGACGACCTCGTCATCGCGCGCGCGGACGGGACGCCGATCTACCACCTGGCAGTGGTCGTCGACGACGCCGACGCGGGCATCACGCACGTCGTTCGCGGCGCCGACCACTACTCCAACACGCCCAAGCAGATCCTCATCCAGCAGGCGATGGGCGCGCCGACCCCGGTCTACGCCCACCTGCCGCTGCTCCACGGGCCCGACGGCAAGAAGCTCTCCAAGCGCCACGGCGCCACGTCCGTGGAGGACCTGCGCGAGGCCGGCTACCTCCCGGAGGCCGTCATCAACTACCTCGCGCTGCTCGGCTGGGGCTACGACGAGGAGACCACCTTCCACACGGTCGACGAGCTCAAGGAGCGCTTCAGCCTCGAGCGCGTCTCCAAGGCCCCGGCCGTCTTCGACGAGCAGAAGCTGCGCTGGATGAACGGTCGCTACCTGCGCGAGCTCTCGGTCGACGAGCTGACCGCGCGCCTGGAGGCCTTCACCGGCCACACCGGGCTGCGCGACGCGGTTGCGATCACCCAGGACAAGATCTCCACCCTGGCGGAGTTCTGGCCGCTCGCGCGGTCCTTCTTCGAGGGCCCGGTCGACGATCCCGACGCGCGGGCCAAGGTGCTCGGCAAGCCCGAGGCGACCGACGCGCTCACCCAGGTGCGCTCGGCGCTGGGGGAGCTTGCGGAGCCGTGGGAGCAGGAGGGGGT
Organism: Solirubrobacteraceae bacterium; assembly: GCA_036269915.1. Lineage (GTDB taxonomy): Bacteria > Actinomycetota > Thermoleophilia > Solirubrobacterales > Solirubrobacteraceae > DATBDM01. Next base: position 3,694 of record DATBDM010000211.1, read on the forward strand.
CGAGCGCGTCCTGCGCGACGCCGTCGAGCGATCGGGCCTCAAGGCCAAGCAGGTCTTCCAGCCGCTTCGGGTCGCGTTGACTGGAACGACCGTCTCACCGGGTATCTTCGAGACAGTCGCGCTGCTGGGACGCGACGAGACGTTGGCACGGGTGGATGAGGCGTCGCGCGGGCGACAGGCCGCCTGAGCCGAACGGCCTCGCCGAGCCCACCCGGCGCTCAACCGGGACACCACCCCTGCCGATACGCCTGGAGGCGGCCACCCGTTGACCGACTCCAGTACCCCAGACCGCTCGTCCTCCATCGACCGACTCATGGCCACCACCGCCGCCCCCACGCCCTCAGGTACCCCGGCCACGCCGGCGGCGCTGGGCGTGCCCGCGCCGCGGCCCGCGTCGGTGCCCTCGTCACGCCAGCCGTACTCGGTCGTCGGCCGGTCGCGCAACGAGGGCCACGGCAAGCGGCTGACCGCCGCGTTCGAGGCGCTCGAGGTTTTCCCGGCGCTGGCCGAGTCGCGCGACCGCCTGCTCGCGCTCGTCACCGAGGAGCGCCCCTCGACCGGCGACGTCGTCCGCGCCATCGAGTCCGACGTCGCGCTGGTCATTGCTGTCCTGCGGCTCGCCAACAGCCTCGAGTCGCCCAAGCGCGGCCAGATCGAGTCGGTCGTCTCCGCGGTGGAGATCCTCTCCCCGGAGGCCGTGCGAGCGCTCGCCGCCAACGCCGAGACCTTCGACTTCTTCGAGCGCGGCAAGACCTGGGACGCCGCCCCGGAGCGCTTCCGTCTGCACGCCGTCGCGGTCCAGCGCGCCGCGGACCGGCTCGCGGCCGCCTCCGGCTACCCGCATCGCGACCGCCTGCTCGTCACCGCGCTGCTGCACGACGTCGGCAAGCTCGTGCTCATGCACGCCTATCCGGGGTACCCGCGCCAGGTCCACGGGCCGGCGCGCACCCCCGAGGACCGCCTGCACCACGAGCGCCGCGAGCTGGGCGTCGACCACGCCCTGGTCGGCGGCGTGCTCGCCCGCCGCTGGAACCTCCCGCGCGTCTTCGCCTCGGCGATCGAGCGCCATCACGCCGAGGACGCGCAGGGCGACGCCGCCTACGTCCGTCTGGCGGACATGCTCGCCCACTACTCCCAGGGCTCCCCGGTCTCCTCGCCGGAGATGCTGCGCTCCGCCCGGATCATCGGCTTCGGGCCGTCCGAGCTGCGCGCCGTCCTCTACGACCTGCCCTACCCGAGCCGCGACCGGCCCCGCTCGGTCGAGCCGTGCCCGCTGTCGGTGCGCGAGCTCGAGGTCCTCAGGCGCCTCGCCCAGGGCATGGTCTACAAGCAGATCGCGCTCGAGCTCTCGCTCTCCACGAGCACGGTGCGCACGCACCTGCACAACATCTACGGCAAGCTCGGCGCGGTCGACCGCGCCCAGGCCGTGCTGCACGCCACCGAGCGCGGCTGGCTCTAGGCTCGGCCGCGGAAGCGCGGCCGCCCTCTCGACGTTAGTCAGGCAACTGACCACGCGGTACGACGTCGTCGTCGTCGGAAGGGACGCCAATGAGACGCATCGCCCTGCTCGCGGCCGGCCTGGTGGGCCTGCTGCTCTCTGCCACCCCCGCTCACGCCGCCACCGGCCTGTCCGGGCGCTGGACGTTCGACGAGGGCAACGGCGCGAGCGCGGCCGACGCGTCGGGGGGCGGGAACGCCGGGACCCTCTCCGGCGGCGTGTCGTGGGTGAGCGGCGCGCGCGGCGGCGCGCTCGCGTTCACCGGCGGCCAGGTGCGGATCCCGACGCGCGCGGCGTTCGAGACGCCCGCGGTCACCGTCGAGGCCTGGGTGAAGCAGACGGGCACTCCGGGCCCGTACCGCTACGTGGTCGCCAAGGGCGCCTCGGCCTGCATGGCCGCCTCCTACGGGCTCTACACGGGCCCCGGCGGCGGGATCCAGTTCTACGTCTCCAGCGCCGGGGGCACGCGCTTCGCGCGCTCGCCCGACGCCGGCGACGGCGTGTGGGACGGCCGGTGGCACCTCGTGGCCGGCACCTACGACGGGTCGGCGGTGCGGCTCTACGTCGACGGCGCCGAGGTCGGCTCGGGGACGCCGGCGACCGACCCGATCGACTACGGCGCGCTCGACACGCGCGACCTCTTCGTCGGCCACTACGACGGCTGCACCGGGCTCGACTTCGTCGGCAGCATCGACGACGTCCGCATCTACGGGCGGCCGCTGACCGCCGACGAGGTCGCCCGCGAGCCGGCGTTCCCGTTCAAGGGCTTCTTCGCCCCGATCGACAACGCCCCGACCCTCAACCAGGTCAAGGCGGGGTCGGCGGTCCCGATCAAGTTCAGCGTCGGCGGATTCCAAGGACTCGACGGGCTGATGGCGCCCGGCGCACCGAACTCGCGGCTGGTCACCTGCTCGACGAGCGCGCCGCTGGACGACGTCGAGCAGACCGTGACGGCGGGCGCGAGCACGCTGAGCTACGACGCGGCCTCGGATCAGTACGCCTACGTCTGGAAGACCGACAAGAGCTGGTCGGGCACGTGCCGGCAGCTGACGGTGACGCTGAGCGACGGCATCCCGCACACGGCCGCGTTCAAGTTCAAGTAGCCGTGCGCCGCCGGAGGGTCGCGCGCATCCTCGCGATCGCCGCTGCGGCGGCGATCGCGCTGGCCGGCGCCGTGGCGCTGCAGGGCTCGGTCCGGATCGACCCCGGCGGCGCCCGCCACGCGGCGTGGAGCCGCCCCTGCGACGGACGGGCGGCGCGGCCGGACCGCGTGCTCCTCGCGCGCTGCGCGCGCGTGCACGGACGCGTCCTCTGGGTGCGCAGGCGGCCGCGAGAGGTGCACCTCGCGCTGATCGCCCGGTTGCACGTCTTCGTGGTCAAGCTCGCGCCGGGCATGCCGTCGCCCGTCGTGGGGGCGGCTATGACCGCCACCGGCCCGCTCGTGCGGGCCAGGAACGGGTTCCGGGAGGTGCAGGCGTTCGCCGTGTCGTCGTGAGATGGGCGGTGCTGCTGGCGGTCGCCGCGAGCGGGGCGGGGTGGATCGGCCTGCGCGACTGGTCGCTGCCGGCGCCCGCCGAGCGCGAGCGTGCCGCGGCGGTGGCCGTCGTGCGCGTCGCCTGCGGCCCCGGGTGCCACGCAGCGGCCGTACGCCGCGCGCCGTCCGGCGACTGGATGGTGCGCCTCCGCGGGCTCGCGGCCACGGCGTGCCTGCTCGTCGATCCCGCCCGCGCCGCCGTCGAGCCCGGGCGCGGGCTCGTGGGCGCGCGCCGGGTGCGCCTCGCCGCGTGCCAGGATTGAGGCCGTGCTCTCGATCACCACGAAGTCGCCGTACGCGATCCGCGCCCTGGTCGAGCTCGCGCGCGCCGGCGACGCCGCGCCCGTGCCGATCGGGGAGCTCGCCCGCCGGCGCGACATCCCCGTCCAGTTCCTCGAGCAGCTGTTCGCGGTGCTGCGCCGCGCCGGCGTGCTGCGCTCCCAGCGCGGGGTGAAGGGCGGCTACTCGTTCGCCCGCCCCGCGGGCGAGGTGACCGTGCTCGAGGTCGTCGAGCTGCTCGACGGCCCGGTCGGCGGCGGCGCCGAGGGCATCTTCTCCGAGGCCGCCGCGGCGGCCCGCGCCGTGCTCGGCAAGTCGACGATCGCCGACGTGCTCGACGCCGAGAACCGCGCAGCGGGCGCGTACGTGTACCACATCTAGATCGCGCTCCGGCGCCCGTCGACGGGCACCGCGGTCGCGGAGAGCTTCTCGACGTTCGTCAGGGTGAACGCCTTCCCCAGAGGGTCACGCAAGCCCACTCGGACGGCGAGGCGTATGCCGTGCCCGGATCGGGGTAGAGGTTCGGCGGGAGGTCGCCGCGGGGGCGGCCGTGGGGAGAGGAGCCCGGCATGGCCGGTCGCCGGCTGATCTGCACGACCATCGTTGCCATCGCAGTCGCGCTCGCGGCGGCGCCGGCCGCGCTCGCGGCGGACGCCCCTGGGGC
>DATBDM010000212.1:0-22096 GCA_036269915.1 Solirubrobacteraceae bacterium
GCCGAGGGCGGCGAGCTCGTGGCGGACGGCATCGGGCTCGGCGCGCCAGCGCGCCTCGCGCACCGCGGCGTAGGCGACCTGCGGCACGTCGGCGGCGGCGAGCACCTCCTTGAAGACCACCTTGTCCATGCACAGCGCGGAGGCGAGCACGCCGGCGCCGACGTAGGGCACGTCGAGCAGCTCGAGCAGCCCCTGGACGGTGCCGTCCTCGCCGAACGGGCCGTGCAGGACGGGAAAGACGACGTCGGCGCCGAGCAGCCCCTCCCCAGGGCGCAGCGCCAGCGTCTCGTCCCCGTGGGTCCACGTCCCCGCGCGCTCGATCGTCACCGGCAGCACCTCGTGGCCGGCGGCGGCGATCCCATCGCGGACGAAGGCGGCGGAGTCGAGCGAGACGTCGTGCTCCGAGGAGCGGCCCCCGGCGAGGACGGCGACCTTCATCAGGGCGTCGCGGTCGCGGTCGGCGACGCCGTCGCCGTCGGCGTCTGCGTCGTGTCGGGGGTCGTCGGCGGCGTGAACTCTCCGAGGTGGATCGTCACCGTGGTGCCCCGGTCGACGCTCGTGCCGGCCTGTGGCTCCTGCTTGACGACGAGCCCGTCCTGGTCGGGCGTGTCGACCGGGTCGCGCACGACCGTGACGTGCAGGTGGTTGTCGCGCAGCGCCTGGCGCGCCTCGTCCTTGGTGTCGCCGCCGACGTCCGGGACCTGGACCTGCGGCGGCGCCGTGGCCACGGTCAGCTTGACCGTGCTCCCCGGCTTGACCGAGGTGCCGCCCGCCGGCGACTGCGAGACCACCGTCCCGTCCGGCTTGCTCGTCGTCTGCTGATCGGACTCGGTGACCTTGAAGCCCTTGCCCTCCAGCACGCCGCGCGCCTCGGCGACCGTCTTGCCGACGACCGAGGGGACCGCGACCGGCTGGGCGCCGCGCGAGACCGTCAGGCGGACCGTGCTGCCCTTCTCGGCCGTCGAGCCCTCGGGCGGGCTGGAGGAGATCACCTGGCCCGACTTCACGTCGGCCGAGAACGCCTGGGTGGTCGAGACGTTGAAGCCCGCCGACTTGAGCGCCTTCTCCGCCTTCGCCTGCGGCATCCCCGTCACCGGCGGCACCGTGCCCGATCCCGGGCCGTCGGAGACGAACAGCCGCACGGTCGAGCCCTCGTCGGCCTGCTCGCCGGCGCCCGGGTTCTGCGTCGCGACGCGGTCCCTGGGCACCTTCGCGTTGACGACCCGCTGGATGTCGACCTCGAAGCCGCGGTTCTGCAGGGTCTGGGCGGCGACGCTCGAGCGCTCGCCGACGACGTCGGGGACCGCGGCCTGCTTGGGCGCCAGCAGCGTGTAGAGGCCGAAGGCGATCACCGCCAGGGCGAGCAGCGCCAGCAGCCACAGCCACCAGCGGCGGCCGCGCTCCTGCTCCTCGACGACCACCGCCGGGCCCGCCGGCGCGTAGGCCGGAGCCTCCATCGGCGCGTCGCGCGCGGCCTGCAGCGCGGCGATGAACGCGTCGGCGTCCTGGAAGCGGTCCTCCGGGGCCTTGGCCAGCGCGCGCATGGTCACGGCGTCGAGCGCGGGCGGGACCGCCGGGTTGAGCTCGGCGGGCGGGACCGGGGTCTCGGAGACGTGGCGGACGGCGATCGAGACCGGCGACTCGGCGTCGAAGGGCACCCGCCCGGTCAGCAGCTCGTAGAGGGTCACCCCGACCGAGTAGAGGTCGGAGCGCCCGTCGACCGGGAGCCCCTGCGCCTGCTCGGGCGACAGGTAGTGCGCGGTGCCCATGATCGCCCCGGTCTCGGTCATCTGCGACGCGCCGGCGCGGGCGATGCCGAAGTCGGTGACCTTGACGCGGCCCTCCTCGTCGAGGATCACGTTGTGGGGCTTGAGATCGCGGTGGACGATCCCGTGCTTGTGCGCGTAGCGGGCCGCGCGCAGGATCTGGATGACGACGTCGACGGCCAGCGCGGGCGGCAGCGCCCCGCGCTCGCGGACGATCTCCTTCAGCGTGGGGCCCTCGATGTACTCCATCGCGATGTAGGGCGTGCCGTCCCACTCGCCGCGGTCGAAGACGGCGACGACGTTGGGGTGCTGCAGGCCCGCGGCGTGCGAGGCCTCCCGGCGGAACCGCTCGACGAACTGCGGGTCGGCGGCGAAGCGCGGGTGCAGCACCTTCAGGGCGACGCGCCGGCCAAGCTCCTCGTCGTTCGCGCACCACACGTCCGCCATGCCGCCGGAGCCGATCCGCGCCACCAGCCGGTAGCGGCCGTCGACGAGGACGTCGGGCTGGAGGTGCGCGGTCACTCAGCCACCCAGCGCCTGGAGGACCTGCTTGGCCACGGGACCCGCGACGGGACCGCCGGTCCCGTGCGCCCGCTCGATCACGACGGCGACCGCGTCCTTGGGCGTGAAGCCGATGAACCAGAGGTCGTTGATGCCCGCCGCCGGGTCGACCTCGGCGGTGCCGGTCTTGCCCGCGACCTTGACGCCGCTGAGCGCGGCGGCCGTGCCCGTGCCCTCGTTGACGACGCGGTACATCATCTGCGTCAGCTCGCCGGCGGCCTTGCTCGACATCACGCGCGTGGCCACCTTGCCGAGCGGATGCGCCACCGTGCGCCCGTCGGGGTCGATCACCCGCTCGACGATGCGCGGCTCCATACGCACGCCGCCGTTGCCGATCGTCTGGGCGACGGTCGCCATCTGCAGCGGCGTGACCAGCAGCTTGTCCTGGCCGATCGCCATGCGCCCGACGTCGATGAACTGCGAGGTCGGCGGCAGCAGCCTCCCGTTGCGGTACTCGCCGCTGGGCAGCATCTGACGGCCGGGGTAGTCCATCGGCGGGTCCGCGTAGAAGCCGAACTTGCGCATGTAGTCGGCCATCGTCGCCTTGCCGACGTGGACGCCGACCTGCGCCCAGACCGTGTTGATCGAGTTCGTCAGCGCTGTCGTGAGGTCGACCTGGCCGAACTGCTCGCCCCCGAAGTTCGACAGCGGCGCGCCGGAGATCGTCTGCGGGCTGTGGCCGTCGAGCGTCGAGTTGGGCGTGTAGCGGCCGGAGTCGAGCGCCGCCGCGGCGGTCACGGTCTTGAACGTCGAGCCCGGCGGGTAGCGGCCCTGGGTCGCGCGGTTGAAGGTCGACGCGTTCTTCGGATCGTTCGGGTCAAACGACGGCGTCGCCGCCATCACGCGCACCGCGCCCGAGTGGACGTCGAGCGCCACGACCGCCCCGGCGCGGCCGTTGAGCCCCGCGTAGGCGGCCTTCTGGCCGGCGGGCGAGAGCGTCGTCTTGAGGTCGTCGCCCTCGTCCTGCGGGCCCAGTAGCCGCGAGATCGCCCCGATGGCCGTCGTCTCGCGGCCCGACAGCGCATCGTTGTAGGAGTCCTCGAGGCCGACCCGCCCGCGGTCGATCGAGAAGAAGCCGACCGGATGCGCGAACAGGTCGCTGGTCGGGTAGCGCCGCGCGTAGCGGCCCTGGCCGATCGGGCGCGACACGGCCAGCGCGGAGCCGTCGGCGGCGCGGATGACCCCGCGCTTGATGCGCTCCTCCTGCAGGAGGATGCGGTGGTTGGCCGGGTTCTCGCGCAGCGCCTGCGCGTCGAACACCGTCCAGCGCGACGTGAAGCCGACGAGCACCGCGAAGAGCACGACGACGAGGACGAAGAGACGGCCGACGGGCTTGTTCACCGGCGCCGCCTCCCCACGTTGCCGGCCGCCGGCCGCCGCGCCTTGTCGGAGACGATCAGCAGCAGGGCCAGCAGGATGAAGTTGGCCATGATCGACGAGCCGCCGTAGGAGACGAACGGCAGCGTCACGCCGGTCAGCGGGATCACGCGTGTGACACCGCCGACGATCACGAACACCTGCAGGGCGAAGACCGACGAGAGGCCGACCGCGAGCAGCTTCGAGAACGAGTCGCTCGCGACCATCGCCGTCTTGAAGCCGCGCTCGGCGAAGAGCAGGTACACGAGGATCAGCCCGCACGCCCCGACGAGCCCGAGCTCGTTGACGATCACCGCGTAGATCAGGTCGGTCTGCGGCGCGGGGATCAGCGTCGTGTGCCCGACGGTCAACAACGACGCGCCGAAGCCCGTACCGAAGAGCCCTCCGTCGGCCTGGGCGAACATCGACTGCGCGATCTGGTAGCCGGAGCCCTCGACCCAGCGCGGGTTGAACGGGTTCAGCCAGACGTCGACGCGATCCTGCACGTGCGGGACGTGGGTGGCCATGAACCAGGCGCCGAGCCCGAACAGGATCAGCCCGAAGAGCACGAACGACGGCCGGTTCGTCGCCACGTAGAGCAGCGCGAGGAACCCGCCGAAGTACATCAGCGAGGAGCCGAGGTCGCGGATGAAGATCAGCATCAGCATCGCCGCGCCCCACACGAACAGCAGCGGGCCGAGCGTGCGCAGCGGCGGCAGCGCGAAGCCGAGGATCTTCGTCTGCCCCTGCACGAGCAGCTGTCGCGTGTCGCGCAGGTAGGACGCCAGGAAGATCATGATCGCGAGCTTCCCGAACTCCGCCGACTGGAAGGCGATCGGGCCGATCTTGATCCCCAGGTACGCGCCGTTGACGGGATCTCCGATGATCGGCAGGCGCGGCAGGAACAGCAGCACCAGCCCGACGAGCGCGATCGTGTACCGGTAGCGCTCGAGCACGCGCAGGTCGCGCACGAACAGGATCGTCACCGTGAAGAGGATCAGCCCGACGACGAACCACCCCGCCTGCTGGCGGGCCAGCGTGTCGTTGATCCGGTAGATGATCACCAGCCCGAAGCAGGCGAGCACCGCGACCAGCGGGAACAGGTACGGGTCCGCGTAGGGCAGCGTGAAGCGGATCACGAGGTGCGTCACCAGGCACAGCCCGAGGAACGCCGCCCCGTAGGTCAGCGACACGTTGGAGACGACGTTGGACTCCTGGATGAAGATCGCCGTGAAGCCGGCGATCAGCAGCAGCGTCGCGGGGACGAGCGCGACCAGCTCGCGGTTGCGGGCCGTCACGGCTGGAGCTTCCCCGTCTCGAGGGCGTTGACGAGGTTCTCGGCGTCGTCGAGCGAGCGCAGCTTGTGGTCGGTGAAGGTCTTGCGGCGCGCGGGCGGGATCTCGGCCAGCGTCACGCCCGAGCCGGTGTGCCGGCTGTAGAGCTTGAGGCCGAGCGGGAGCTCGTAGGGCAGGCCCTCGTAGATCGTGACCGCGTTGCCGTGCTGCGGGTCGGTGCCGACGAAGTACACGACGCGCGACGCGGTCCAGAACGCCGCCGCGACGATGAACACGAACACGGCGAGGACGATCGCCCCGACGGGCACCCGGCGACGGCGGCGCGCCTTGGGCGTCGCCGCGGGCTCCGGGTCCCGCCGCTCGCGGCGCGGCGGGTGCTCCTCGGGCTCGGCGCGCGGGCGCACGGCGGACATCGCCATCGTGGCCTGGCGGCGGTAGTTGGCCTCGCTCTCGTCGCCGGCCGGCGGCCCGGAGCGCAGGCCCTCGCGGTCGGACGTCGAGTACTCGGAGGTGTCGGCGTCGGAGCGGCTCGCGGGCGCGCCGGAGGCGGCGCCGGCGCCTGAGACCTCCTCGAGCCGGAAGAGCACGACGGTGATGTTGTCGCGCCCGCCCGCGTCGTTGGCGGCGTCGATCAGCGCGCGTCCCGCCTCCTCGAGCGAGCCGGCACGGGTGAGGATCGGCGCCAGGCGCGACTCCGGGATCATCGAGGTGAGGCCGTCCGAGCAGACGAGGAAGACGTCGCCGGCACGGGCCTGGAAGGCCTCGAGGTCGACCTGGACGTTGGGCTCGGGCCCGAGCGCGCGGGTGATCACGGAGCGCTGCGGGTGCGTCTCGGCCTGCTCCTCGGTCAGCTTGCCGCGCTCGATGAGCTCGTTGACCAGCGAGTGGTCGCGGGTGAGCCGCACGACCTCGCCGTCGCGCATCAGGTAGGCCCGTGAGTCGCCGACGTGGGCGATCGTCACCTCGCTGTGGCCGACGTGCGCGGCGGTGACCGTGGTGCCCATCCCGGCCAGCTCGGCCTCCGCGCGCGAGCGGTCGTGGATGCGGCGGTTCGCGTCCTCGATGATGCGCGCGAGGCCCTCGGCGACCGTACCGCCGTCGGGCAGCCCGTGCTCGAACGAGGCCGCGGCGATCTCCGACGCGACCTCGCCGGCCTGCGCGCCGCCCATCCCGTCGGCGACGACGAACAGCGGGGCGCGGACGAAGTAGTTGTCCTCGTTGCCCTGCCGCTGGCGCCCCAGGTCGGACCCGTACCAGTGCTCGGCGATCCTCAGCACGTCAACGCTCGAAGGAGAACTCCGAGTCCCCGATCTTGATGCGATCGCCGATGTGCAGGGGCTGCGGACCGCGCAGCGGCTCGCCGTTCAGGTAGGTGCCGTTGGTGGAGCCAAGGTCTTCCAACACGATCACGTCCCCCTCCGCGACCAGCCGCGCGTGTCGCGTCGAGGCAAAGGCGTCCTCGAGGCGGATGTCCGCGCTGTCTCCCCGGCCGAGCAGCGCGCCGTCGGAGAGATCATAGGCGGAGCCCGACCGCAGGCCGGCCGCGGTGTGCACGCGCAGCTTCGGGGGGCCTTCGGCGGCGTCGCGCGGCGGGCCGCCGAGGCCGTCGGAGGCGACGTGCATGCCGGTCGCGTCCTCGTAGTCGACACGCTGGGCCCCGCCGTTCTCGGACGCCCCGCCGGAGCGCAGATCGCGCAGCGCGGAGCGCGCCATCCAGACGAGGAACAGGTACAGGACGATGAGGAAGCCGAACTTGAGCGCGACGGCGACGGGATCCAGCTGCACGGTGGCCTACTTGAGGTCGAAGGTGAGGCGGGACGTCCCGAGCTCGACGACGTCGCCGGGCTTGAGCGATTGCGGCCGCGAGGCGTCGATGCGGCGGCCGTTGACCTTGACGCCGTTGGTCGAGCCGAGGTCGCGGACGACCCAGGATCCACCCGACGGGCGGACCTCGGCGTGGTGGCGGGAGACGTTCGCGTCGTCGAGCGTGATGTCGCAGTCGCGCGAGCGGCCGAGGACGGCGCCGTCGGACTTCAGGACCTCGGCGCGCCCGTCGATGCGCAGCACCGCGCTGCCGCGCTTGGGATCGGGCGCCCGCAGCGGCTCGGCCAGGCGCTCGGAGGTCGAGTAGACCATCGTGTGCCCGTGGTCGCCCTGGCTCGGCGCCTCGTCGCGGTCGGCCTCCGCGTGGACGAGCCGCGCCTGGATGCCGAACTCGCCGAGCCGCAGGCGCTCGTCGGTCCGGAACTCGATCGTCGGCCGCGTGGCCAGCGAGACGCGCTCGCGGCGCGCGTGCTCGAGCAGGTAGCCGCTCAGCTCTGAGCGCAGGTCGGACTCGTAGCCCTCGAACTGCTTGCGATCGTCGGGCGAGAGCCAGACCACGTACTCGTTCGGCGCGTACGTGCGCGACAGCGACGTCACCCGGTGCTCGTCGAGCTCGCGGGCGAGCTTGCGCGCGATCTCGACCGGGCGCACCTCGGACTTGAAGGCGCGCGAGAAGGTGCCCTCGACCAGCCCGGCGAGCTTGGACTCGAGGTTGCGGAGGACGCTCATCGGCGGCTTGGATGGACGGTGACCGGGGTCAAGGGCGTCATTGCGAACCCGTCACAGTATCCCGTGCGAGCGCCGTGCCCGAGGCAGCAGGACGGCGACGGCGCTCGCCAGCAGGGCTCCGCCGAGCAGGCCCGGGGCGCTGGAGCCGGGCCCGACGACGCGCTCCGTGAGCGCCGCGGTCGCGCCGGCCAGGGCGCCGGCCCAGACGGCGGCCGCGAGCACGTCGGCGATCAGCGAGCGGCCGCGGACGAGCCAGGGCAGCACGAGCGCGCCGAGCGCCCAGAGCACGACCAGCAGCGCGGCCCCCGAGGTCACGAGCGGCCAGGCGGCGTCCTGGAGCGCGCGGCCGGCGGTGCGATCCCAGCTCGGCTCGGGCTGCGACGTGCCGAGCACCAGCGCCTGCGCCAGCGCCGGCTCGGCGAGCAGCGCCCACACCGCGCCGGCCGCTCCGAGCCCCGCGCGCGTGCGCGCCCGCGTGGCGCGCCCAGCGAGGGCGGGGTAGGCGCCGGCCAGCCCGGCGAGCCCCAGCACGGGAGCGGCAGCGGGGAGGGTCCAGGCCGTGGGTGCGCGCCGCGCCAGCAGCACGGACGCGACGGCGGCGAGCGCCGCCAGCGCCGCGACGCCCGGTCGCTCGACGGCGAGCACCGCGACCGCGGCGACCGCGGCGACCGCCCAGCCGGCGCGAGGGAGCACCAGCACCGCGGCGGCAACCCCGGCGGCGGCGGGGAGCGGATCGACCGGCGGTGGGTGGAGGCTCGCGGCGACGGCGGCCGCGAGACCGCCCGCCGCGAGCGCCCCCAGGGGGCGGGCGACCCAGCCCGGCAGCAGCGCGCCGCCGCGGCGCTCGAGCGGCAGTGGCGCGATCGTCCCGCCCTCGTCGGAGACGTCGAGCAGCGCGTCCTCGAAGGCGTCCTCGAGGTCCTCGAGCTCGCCGCGCTCCTCCGGGTCGGGCGCCAGGGCGCGGTCGATCGCGGTGCACAGGCCCTTCGGCAGGTCCGAGCGCTTCCCGGCGAGCGGCGGCAGCGCGGTCCCGACGCGGCGGGCCGTCGCCGCGGGGCTCTGCGCCCGCACGGGGTTGACGCCGGCGAGCGCCTCGTAGAGCACGAGCGCCAGCGCGTAGAGGTCGCAGCGGTCGTCGACACGCTCTCCCGCCGCCTGCTCGGGGGCCATGTAGGCAAGCGTCCCGACGACGTCGCCGGTCATGGTCAGCGGCTCGTCGCCCGCCAGGTGCGCGACGCCGAAGTCGGTGAGCTTCGCCGCGGCGCGGCCCTCGTCGGGCACCTCAGGGACGATCACGTTCTGGGGCTTGACGTCGCGGTGGATGACGCCGCGGTCGTGCGCGTGGGCGAGCGCGGCGGCCAGCGTGAGGCCGATCCGCAGCACGTCGCGGTCCGAGAGCGCACCCTCGCGCTGGAGCTTGTCGAGCGTCGCGCCCTCGACGAGCTCGGAGATCAGGTAGCGCGCCTCGCCGTCCTCGCCGGCGTCGAACACCGAGACGATCCCCGGATGGTCGAGGCGCGCGGCGGCGAGCGCCTCCCGGCGACCGCGCTCGTCGAGCCCGCCGGCGGCCCCCGCGGGGATGACCTTGACCGCGACGACCCGCCCGAGCCGCTCGTCACGCGCTGCGAAGACCGTCCCGAACCCGCCCGATCCGAGCCGCTGCCCGAGCCGATAGCGGCCCAGGACGAGCGTGCCGCCGTCCTGGAGCCCTGCGCCGGGCAGCTCCGCGGTCGGGTCCACGGACCTCGGTTCGACGCGCGGGTGAGGATCCCTGCGGGTGGAGCGTCTACTAGTCTCCCCGCGTCCCTCGTTCCGGCCGGAGCGCGGGTCATACTCCGAACTTCCTCCAACGAGAGCCACGTGTCCTCCTTCTTCGACGAGGACGACGAGCCCCGTCGGCAGCCACGCGTCGCGCGCGGCCGCTCCGGTGGGGGCGTCGCCGACCAGCAGACGCTGATGACCCGCCGGATCGTGGCGGGCGTCGTTGCCGTGCTGTTCCTCGTCCTGCTCGCGATCGTCGTCAACTCGTGCCGGAACTCGCAGCACGAGAGCGCGCTCAAGGACTACAACCGCGAGGTCTCGACGATCGCGAACGACTCGGCTCAGCAGGTCGGCTCCCAGTTCTTCCAGCTGCTCGGCCAGCAGTCCGGCCAGCAGCCGCAGGACCTGCAGTCGGCGATCTCGAGCTTCCGCGTCCAGGCCGAGCAGCAGCGCAAGCAGGCCGCCGGGCTGAGCGTGCCGAGCGACATGAAGGGTGCGCAGCAGAACCTGCTGATCGCGCTCGAGATGCGCCGCGACGGGCTCGACTACATCGCCTCGCGGATCCGCTCCGCGCTCGGCGACTCGGGCGACGTCGCCGACCAGGCGATCAACCAGATCGCCGGCCAGATGCAGGTCTTCCTCGCCTCGGACGTGATCTACGCCTCGCGCGTCGTGCCCTTCATCCACAACGCGCTGAACTCCAACGAGATCGGCGGCCAGACCGTCGCCAGCTCGCGCTTCATGCCCAACCAGGCCTGGCTGCAGCCCGACACGGTCGCGAGCGCGCTCAACCAGCAGCTCACGAGCGGCGGCGGCAACGCCGGCGGCCAGCCCACCGGCCCCGGCCTGCACGGCACCGGCCTGCAGTCGACGGCCTACAACGGCGTGACGCTGCAGCCCGGCACCTCGAACCGGTTGACCTACGCGCCGGGCCAGGACTTCGTCGTCACGTTCGCCAACCAGGGCGAGAACGACGAGTTCGACATCAAGGTGACCGTCCGCATCTCCTCGGGGGCGCAGCAGACCACGCTCACGACGACCGTGCCGAAGGTGGCCCAGGGCGCGACGGCCGAGGCCCGCCTGCCGCTCAACAAGCAGCCGCCGCTGGACAGCGTCGCCACGATCCAGGTCCAGGTCGCACCGGTTCCGGGCGAGAAGAAGACCGACAACAACCGGTCGGAGTACAACGTGCTCTTCAGCCGCGGCTAGCGCCGCGACTCGTAGACTCTGATCGCTCGTGAACGACCTGACGGATCCCGCGGGCCTCGTGGCCCTCGGCGCCGCGGCGGTCGCCGTCGTCGCGCTGCTGCTCGCGTTCGTGCTGCTCTTCCGCCTGCGCCGTCTGCGCGCGGCGCAGACCGCGGTGCTCGGGCCCGCAGGCCGCGAGGACCTCGTCAGCCACGCCGCCGGGCTGCACCAGGCGTTCGACGCGCTGCACGATCGCGTGGAGGAGGTCGCGGCCCGGCTCGAGGAGCGGATGGGCGCCGCCGAGGGCCGCCTCGACGGGGCGATCGCCTACCGCGCGCTCGTCCGCTACGACGCCTACGGCGAGCTGTCGGGCCGGCAGTCGAGCTCGCTGGCGCTGCTCGACGCGGCGGGCGACGGCGTCGTGCTCTCGTGCATCACCCATCGCGACACTGCCCGGCTGTACACGAAGGCGGTCCGCGCGGGGCACGGCGAGCACGAGCTCTCGCCCGAGGAGGACGAGGCGATCCGCCTCGCGCTCGCGGGTGAGACGCAGTCGGCGACGCTCGACTGAGCGGCACTCGCCCGCCGAGCCGATAGCTACACTTTCGCGGGCCATGGGCTCCAGCGCAGTAGCGCCACCACTGGGGTCCGTGCCGCTCCCCGATCACCAGCGGCACGGACGAGTATCCGACGGCTCGGGCCGTTGGAGTGGTGGTCGCGTGCTGGTCCTCAACGCCACGTTCGAGCCGATCAACGTGTGCACGGTCCGGCGCGCCACGGTTCTGCTGCTCAAGGCGAAGGCCGAGGTGCTCGAGGAGGGCGCCTCCGACCTGCACTGGGCGCGCGGCTCGCTCCCCCGGCCGGTCGTCATACGACTGGTGACCTACGTCCGCGTCCCGCGCGACCCGCACCGGCGCAAGATCACGCGCCGCGCCGTCTTCGCCCGCGACGGCTGGGAGTGCCAGTACTGCGGCGCCCGGACCGCGCTGACCGTCGACCACGTGATCCCGCGCTCCAAGGGCGGCGGATCGGACTGGGAGAACATCGTCGCCTCCTGCGCGCCCTGCAACCGCCGCAAGGCCGACCGCCTCCCGCACCAGATCAACATGCACCCGCGGGTCAAGCCGCGCACGCCGGGCGCGCACATCTTCATCCAGCTCGCGTCGCCGACCATCCCGGCGACGTGGCGGCAGTATCTGGCGCTGCCAGAAGCTGCCTGAGCGTCTCCCGGTCGCCTCGTCCGCCGGCTCAGGGGCTCTGCTCGAGGTTGCCGCACGACCGTGCCCCCACGCGCCCGAAGGAGAGGTCGCGGCCGGCGCGACAGCGTCGGTCGAGTGGTGGTGCGGAAGGGTGGCGGCGAGCGGAGCAGCCCCGGCTGGGCGTGCGAAAACCGAACTGCCACGCCGAAACGTGCAAAGGCCCCGGGTCGACTACCCGGGGCCTTCGCGATGGTTCACTGGACTTCTTGCCGCCGGCGGACTCTCTGAACGGCCGGGGGGACGAGCTCCGGCACCACAGGCGACGGTACCTCGGTGTGGATTCCGCTTCCAACGGGTCCAGCACCGTTTGGGCTAGCGGCCGGGTACCTCCAGGGTCCCGGTAAGACTGTCACTCAGTTTGGACCACCTCCCTTCTCTGGTGCGCAGAAGAGTAGCGAACTCCGAGGCGGAATCGAACGCCCCGGAGCGCCTACTCCTCGACGTCTGAGTCGGGCATGTCCTCGCTGTCGATCTCGGGCGGCTGGAGCGTCGAATCGTCGGCCGGATCGGCGACGATCACTCCGTCGGTCGCTTCGCCGGTGACCGCGCTCTCGTCGCCGTCATCCACGAGGCTGACCGGCTCGTCCGAGGCCGTCGACGCCGGCGCCTCCGTCTCGACGACGAGCGCGACCGCAGAGACCTCGTCACCCTCGCGCAGGTTCATCACCCGCACGCCCTGGGACGTGCGCCCATAGCGGTTGATGCCGCGCACCGACGTTCGCTGCACCATGCCGTTCTGGGAGATGAAGACGAGCTCCTGGTGCTCGCGCACCACGAGCGCGGCGGCCAGCAGGCCCTTGCTCTCGGTGAAGGCGATCGTCTTGACGCCCTTGGCGCCGCGCGAGGTCAGCCGGTACTCGTCGATCGCGGTGCGCTTGCCGTAGCCGTTCTCGGTCACGACCATCAGGTCCTGGCCGGGCCGCGCCACGTCCATCGCGAGCAGGTAGTTGTCCTTGCCCGAGACGTCCATGCCGCGGACGCCGGTCGTGTCGCGGCCCATCGCCCGCGCGTCCTCCTCACGGAAGCGCACGGTCAGGCCGGCGTGCGACACCATCAGGATCTCGTCGCCCGGATCGACGCGCCGGACGGCGACGAGCTCGTCGTCGTCGCGGATGTTGATCGCGATGATGCCGTCGGCCTTGATCGGCGTGTTGTAGGCCTGGAGCTCGGTCTTCTTGACCGTGCCGTTGCGCGTCGCGAAGACGAGGTACTCCGACTCGGAGTAGTCGCGCGTCGCGAGCACCGACTGCACCCGCTCGCCCTCGCGCAGCGGCAGCACGTTGCCGAGATAGCGCCCCTTGGACTGCCGCGGCGCCTCGGGGAGGTCGTAGACCTTCGAGCGGTAGACCTTGCCGCGGTTCGTGAAGAACAGCAGGTAGTCGTGCGTCGAGGACACGAAGAGGTGCTCGATGTAGTCGTCGTCCTTCGTGTCCATCCCGATGATCCCGACGCCGCCGCGGCGCTGCTGGCGGTAGGTGTCGAGCTTGAGGGACTTCACGTAGCCGGACGCGGTGATCGAGATCACCATCTGCTGGTCGGCGATCAGGTCCTCGATGTCGAGGTCGTCCTCGGAGGGGGTGATCACCGTGCGGCGCTCGTCGCCGTAGCGCTCGGAGATCTCCTGCAGCTCCTCCTTGATCAGCTCGAAGACCTTGTCCTCGTCGCCGAGCAGTGCACGCAGCTCACGGATGCGCTCGACCTTGTCGGCGTGCTCGCGGCGGATCGCGTCCGCCTCCAGCGCGGTCAGCTGCTGCAGGCGCAGCTCGAGGATCGCCTGCGCCTGGATCGGCGTCAGCCCGAAGCGCTCGACGAGGCCGGCGCGGGCGGCGTCGCGGTCGCGTGACGCCCGGATCAGCTCGATCACCGCGTCGAGGTTCTCGAGTGCGATGAGCAGGCCCTCGAGGCGATGGACGGAGCGCTCGAGCGCGCGCAGCTCGTGCTTGGAGCGTCGGACGATGACCTCGCGCTGGTGCCCGACGTAGTTGTGGATCACCGAGCGCAGCGGCAGCGTGCGCGGCACGTTGTCGACGAGCGCGACCATGTTCACGCCGAACGTGGTCTGCATCGGCGTGTGCTTGTAGAGCTTGTTGAGGACGACCTTCGGGATCACGCCGCGCTTGAGCTCGATCACCAGGCGCATGCCCTTGCGGTCGGTCTCGTCGCGCAGGTCGGAGATCTCGGGGATCTTCTTCTCCTGCACGAGCTCGGCGATCTTGCGGATCAGGCCGCTCTCGCCACCCTTCTTCACCTGGAAGGGCAGCTCGGTGACGATGATCGCCTCCTTGCCGTTGCCGATGTCCTCGGTGTGGGCGCGCGCACGCACGCGCACGCGACCGCGGCCCGTCTCGTAGGCCTCGCGGATGCCGCCGAAGCCGAGGATCACGCCGCCGGTCGGGAAGTCCGGGCCCTTCATGTGCTTGATCAGCCCGTCGACGTCGATGTCGGGATCGTCGATGTAGGCGACGGTCGCCGCGATCGTCTCGCGCAGGTTGTGCGGCGGGATGTTCGTGGCCATGCCGACCGCGATGCCGCTCGAGCCGTTGACGAGGAGGTTCGGGAAGCGCGCCGGCAGGACGGTCGGCTCCGACAGCGACCCGTCGTAGTTGGGGACGAAGTCGACGGTGTCGGCGTCGAGGTCGCGCAGCATCTCCCGCGCGAGCGGGGCCATGCGCGCCTCGGTGTAGCGCATCGCCGCGGCGGGATCGTCGTCGACCGAGCCGAAGTTGCCCTGGCCGTCGACGAGCGGCGAGCGCATCGAGAAGTCCTGCGCGAGGCGGACCAGCGCGTCGTAGATCGCCGAGTCGCCGTGCGGGTGGTACTTGCCCATCACGTCGCCGACGATGCGGGCGCACTTCGCGTAGGGCCGGTTGGGCTGCAGCCCGGTCTCGTTCATCGAGTACAGGACGCGGCGGTGGACCGGCTTCAGCCCGTCGCGGACGTCGGGCAGCGCGCGCCCGACGATGACCGACATCGCGTAGTCCAGGTAGGAGGAGCGCATCTCCTCCTCGAGCCCGCGGGGCTCGATGTTGCCGCCCGAGATCAGGTCAGACGTGGCCATGCGTCACCTCCTTGTGTGATCGCGTTCGTTTGCTTAGACGTCGAGCGTCGCGACGCGCGCGTTCTCTTCGATGAACTCGCGGCGTGGCTCGACCTTGTCGCCCATCAGCATCGTGAAGAGACGGTCGGCCGCGGCGGCGTCGTCCATCGTGACCTGCGCGAGCGTGCGGGTCTCGGGGTCCATCGTGGTCTCGCGGAGCTGGTCCGCGTTCATCTCGCCGAGCCCCTTGAAGCGCTGCAGCTTGATGCCCTTCGCGGCGACGTCGAGCACCGCGCGGCGCAGGTCCTCGAACGAGGTCGCCTCGTCGGTCTCCTCGCCCAGGCGCACCTGGAACGGCGGGATGCCGGCGATCTTGATCATCTCCTGGTGCACGCGCGAGAGCTGCCGGTACTCGTTCGCCTCGAACAGCGAGCGGCGCAGGCGGTAGGTGCGGGCGAGGTTCGACTTGCGCTCGACCGCGCGCACGCGCACGATCTCGTCCTCGCCCGAGAGCACCTCGGTCGTGTAGGGACTCGCCTCGGGATCGTCGCGGTTGATCAGCTCGAGCAGCTCGTCGCGAGTCGTCACCTGGTGGTCGAGGATCTGCGAGGTCTCGAGGAACTCGACGACCTCGTGGCCGTACTCGGCGCGCAGCGCGCTGCCCCAGCCCTCGTACTGCTTGAGCAGCCGGCTGTAGCGCTGCCAGCGCGTCTCGGTCAGCTTGAACGACTGGCCCGACTCGTCGGTGACCGAGAAGCGCTCGAGCTTGTCCCCGAGCAGGATCTCCTCGAGCTCGGAGTCCTTCTCGATGTAGCGCTCCTGCCTGCCCTGGGTGAGCTTGTAGAGCGGCGGCTTGGCGATGTAGACGTGCCCGGCCTCGATCAGGTCCTGCATCTCGCGGAACAGCAGCGTCAGGATCAGCGTGCGGATGTGCGCGCCGTCGACGTCGGCGTCCGTCATCAGGACGAGCTTGTGGTAGCGCAGCCTCGCGATGTCGAAGTCGTCGCGCACGCCGGTTCCGAGCGCGGTGATGAGCGCCTGGATCTCGTTGTTCTGGAGGACCTTGTCGATCCGCGCCTTCTCGACGTTGAGGATCTTGCCGCGCAGCGGGAGCACCGCCTGCGTGCCGCGGTCGCGGCCCTGCTTGGCGGAGCCGCCGGCGGAGTCGCCCTCGACGATGAACAGTTCGGTGAGGCGCGGGTCGCGGACCGAGCAGTCGGCGAGCTTGCCCGGTAGGGCCGAGTTCTCCAGCGCGGACTTGCGGCGCGTGAGGTCGCGTGCCTTGCGCGCGGCGGCGCGGGCCTGGGCGGCGGAGACGGCCTTGCGGATCACCGCGCGGGCCTCCTGCGGGTTCTCCTCGAGGAACTCGGCGAGCCGCGCGTTGACGACGGAGGCGACGAAGCCCTCCATGCCCGGGTTGCCGAGCTTGGTCTTCGTCTGACCCTCGAACTGGGGGTCGGCGAGCTTCGCCGAGATGACCGCGGTCAGGCCCTCGCGGACGTCCTCGCCGGAGAGGTTCTCGTCGCGCTCCTTGAGCTCGCCCTTCTCACGCGCGTAGCGGTTGAGCGTGCGTGTCAGCGCCGAGCGGAAGCCCGAGAGGTGCGATCCGCCCTCGTGCGTGTTGATGTTGTTCGCGAAGGAGAAGATCGACTCCTGGTAGGAGGCGTTCCACTGCATCGCGATCTCGACGGCGCCCTCGTCGGACTCGCCCTCGAAGAAGATGACCTTCTTCTGGATCGCGTCCTTGTTCTCGTTGAGGTAGGTGACGAAGTCCTCGATGCCGCCCTCGTAGTGGAACTCGACCGACTTGGCGCTCTCGCCGCGCTCGTCGGTGAGCGAGATCCGCAGGCCGCGCGTCAGGAACGCCGTCTCGCGCAGGCGCTGCTCGAGGGTGGAGAAGTCGTAGTCGGTGGTCTCGAAGATCTCCGCGTCCGGCCGGAAGGTGATCGTCGTGCCGGTGTCGGAGGCCTTCTCGCCCTTGAGCAGGTCCGCCTGCGGCGCGCCGCGGACGTAGTCCTGCGTCCACACGTAGCCGTCGACGTGGATCTCGACGTGGAGCTCCTCCGACAGCGCGTTGACCACGGAGACGCCGACGCCGTGCAGGCCGCCGGAGACCTTGTAGCCGCCGCCGCCGAACTTGCCGCCGGCGTGCAGGACGGTGAGGACGACCTCGACCGCGGGGCGCTGCTCCTTCTCCATGATCCCGACGGGAATCCCGCGCCCGTTGTCGGTGACCGTGACCGAGTTGTCGGGGTGGATCGTCACCGAGACGGCGTCGCAGTAGCCGGCCAGCGCTTCGTCGACCGAGTTGTCGACCACCTCGTAGACGAGGTGATGCAGCCCGCGTACGCCGGTGGAGCCGATGTACATGCCCGGACGCTTGCGCACGGCCTCGAGGCCCTCGAGAACCGTGATGTCCTGGGCGTCGTAGCCCGCCTTCTTCTGCTCGTTGCCGCCGTCGTTCGCAGCCAAGGTGCCTCCGTCCACACACATGCGACGCCCCGGCGTCGGCGCGGGGTCCGCGCACGGCCGGGGCGTGGCCTTCAAGTAGCCATAACTTTAGCACAGCGGGCCCCCGGACCCGCCTCTCGGAGGGTCAGGAAAGTGCTGCAAATCGGCACAAAACAGGACCGCTCAGGAACGTGGACGCGGTGCCGGGCGCGCCTGCACCCGCAAGCGGCGCACCGCGGGGCGCCCGAGGGCCGCGTTCAGGCGCCCCAGGACGAGCTCCGACATGAGGTCGAGCTCCTGCGCCCGGACCGCCTCGGGGCATGCGACGGTGACCTCGCCGTCGCGCTCGGCATAGGGCTGGGCGTGCTCGGCGAAGGAGCCGGCGGCCGTCGGCCAGGCGCGCTGGACCTCCGCGAGCAGCGTCGGCGGAGCGAGGCCCGCGGTGAGGCCGTCGAGCGCGTGCGAGACCGGTCGCGGGCCGCGGCGCTTCATCCCGCCAGCCGCTCGTCGTCCGCGTCCGCGCCCTGCAGCACGCGTCCCTCCGCGACCGCGACCTTCTCCACGGCGGCGTCCTCGGCACCGGGCACGTGCGCGAGTTCGGTGGTCGTGATCACGCTCTGGCCCCCACCGCGCAGGAGCTCGACCAGGCGCCCGCGCCGGGTCGCGTCGAGCTCGGACATGACGTCGTCGAGCAGCAGCAGCGGCGGGGTCCCGCGCACGTCGGCGAGGATCTCGCGCTCCGCGAGCAGCAGGGCGAGCAGGCCGAGGCGCTGCTGACCGCGCGAGCCGTAGGCGCGCAGCTCGCGCCCGGCGCGGCGCAGCGAGAGCTCGTCGCGGTGCGGGCCGTGCCCGGTGAACCCGCGCTCGAGATCGCCCGGTGTGCGCTCCGCCAGCTCGGCCGCGAGCGCGTCGGCGTCCTGCGCCTTCGAGCGCGGCCGATAGGCGAGCTCGGCGCCGCCCTCGAGCCCGAGCGCGTCGGCGTGGCGGGCGAACGGCTCCCGCAACCCGTCGACGGCCTCGGCGCGATCGCGCATCAGCACGATCCCGTGGCGCGCGAGCTCGGCGTCCCAGGCCGGCAGGGAGTCCTGGCCGGCACGGCCGGCGCGAATCGCGGCGACGAGCGCGTTGCGCTGGGCGAGCGCGGCCGAGTAGGCGCGGCGCGTGTCCGCGCGTCCGGGCCAGAGCGCGGCGACGACCTGGTCCAGGTGGGCGCGTCGCAGCGCCGGCGCGCCGAGCACGAGCTCGAGGCGGTCGGGCAGGAAGACCGAGACCAGCGGTCGCGCCGAGACGTCGGTGAGGCGCTCGACGTCGGCGCCGTCGACGGTCAGCCGCTTGGCCTCGCCGGGTTGGAAGCCGACCGCGATCGCGTGGGCGCCGAGTGCGTCCTCCGTGCGCAGCTCGAGTCGGCACACCGCCGCGCCGAAGCGGACGACCTCGCGCTCGTTGGCCGTGCGGCACGAGCGCCCGGTACAGGCGAAGTAGACGCCCTCGAGGAGATTGGTCTTGCCCGCGCCGTTGCGGCCGGCGATCACGGTCAGCCCCGGCCCGAGCCGCAGCTCCGCGTGCTCATAGGAGCGGAAGTCGCGCAGCTGCAGCCGCGTGGCGTGCATGGATTTCGTTCTAGACGTTGAGGCGGATCGGCATGAGCAGGTACTGGAACCCGCTCTCGTCCGCCGAGGAGATGAGGCCCGGGCGCAGCGGTGAGATCAGCTTGAGCAGCAGGTCGCCGGTGTCGATCGCCTCGAGCCCGTCGCGCAGGAACTCCGGGTTGAAGCCGATCTCGAACGGCTCGCCGGCGAACGGCACCGGCAGCGTCTCGCGGGCCTCGCCGACGTCGGGCGTGCGGGCCGACACGGTCAGCTCGCCCTCGCTGAAGGCCAGACGCAGCGGCGCGTTCTTCTGCGCGAGCAGCGAGATGCGGCGGACGACCTCGGCGATCTCCGCGGCGGCCAGGCGCAGCTCGTGCTCGTAGGCATCCGGGAGCAGTTGGCGGACGTTCGGGAACTGGCCGTCGATCAGCCGCGAGGACAGCACGACGCCGCCGGCCTCGAAGACCACCTGGTTGGCGGTCAGCGCGACGGCGAGCCGGTCCGCGCCGGTCCCCTGGACGATGCGGGTGAGCTCCTGCAACGCCCGCGCCGGCACGTTGGCCTCGAAGTCGCTGGCCAAAGCCGCCTCCAGGTGCGTGTCCTTGGCGGCGAGCCGGTAGGAATCGGTGGCGGCCATCCGCAGCTCGTCGCCGGCGGCGGACACGAGGATGCCGGTCAGCACCGGGCGTGTCTCGTCGCGCGACGCCGCGCGGCCGACCTTCAGCACGGTCTCGACGAAGGCGGCTGCCGGGATCTCCAGGCGCCCGTCGGAGGCCGGCTCGGGCAGCGGCGGGAAGTCCTCGAGGCGCAGCGTGCGGATGTGGAAGGTCGCCGAGCCGGAGACGATCTCGACGTCCTGCTCGGTCGGGCGAAGCTCGACCGAGACGCCGTCGGCCGGCAGGGCGCGGACGACGTCGACCAGCAGGCGGGCCGGTAGGACGACGGCGCCCTCACGGACGACCTCGCCCTCGAGCGGCACGCGCAGGCCGATCTCCATGTCGGTCGCCCGCAGCTCGATGGCCCCACCGCTCGCCTGGACGTGGACGCCGGAGAGCGCCTGAACCGCCGAGCGGGTCGACGCGGCACGGGTGACGGTCTGAAGTTGGGAGAAGAGCGCGTCGCGCGACGTCGTCAGTCTCATGCTCGCCTCGCGATCAATGACTCGAAGATGAAGAAGGGAATCAGTTGGTGTTCGTCGGGGGTGTCAATGGTGTGCACAACTCCCGGAGTCCCTGCTCGGAGCGGAGACGACGGCGTTCGCGGGGGTGTGCACGAACGGTGCAGTCTGTCAGGCCGGCCGGACCTCATCTGGTGCCGCCGAGGTGCTCGGTGAGCCGGCGCACCGCGTCGTAGGCGTCGCGATCGGTGGCGATGCGCTCGGCCGTGCGCTTGCAGGCGTGCATGACGGTCGTGTGGTTGCGGTTGCCGAAGGCGCGCCCGATGGCGGGCAGCGTCTGGTCGGTCAGCTCGCGCGCGAGGTACATGGCGACCTGGCGGGGCCAGGCGACTCCGCCGGCGCGGCTCGGTGATACAAGCTCGTCGATGGAGATCCCGAAGGCCTCGCAGGTCGACTCCTGGATCTCCCGCACGGTGCGCTGGCTCGGGCGCAGCTCCGGATAGAGGCCGTCGAGCACCTCGGCCGCCAGATCGTGCGTGACCGGCCGGCCCGTGAGCGAGCCGAAGGCCACGACGCGGATCAGGGCGCCCTCGAGCGCGCGGATGTTGGTGTGCACGCGCGCGGCGATGAGCTCGAGCGCCTCGTGGTCGACGCCGGGGATGGCGTCCTGGAGGACCCGCTTGCGCAGGATCGTCAGGCGGGTGCCGGCGTCCGGCGGCCGCACGTCGCAGACGAGGCCCGCCTCGAAGCGCTCGCGCAGCCGGTCCTCGAGCGCGTCGAGGTCGCGCGGCAGCCGGTCGGACGTGAGCACGAGCTGGGCGCCGGCGCCGTGCAGCGCGTTGAAGGTGTGGAAGAACTCCTGCTCGGTGCGCGCCTTGCTCTGCAGGAACTGGATGTCGTCGACGAGCAGGACGTCGACGGTCCGGTAGGCGGCCTTGAACGCGTCGAGCTGCTTCGTGTGCAGCGCGCCGACGAACTGGTCGGTGAAGGCCTCGACGGTCGTGTACAGGACCGACAGCCCGTCGCCGTGCTCGGTGACGTAGTTGGCGATCGAGTGGAGCAGGTGCGTCTTGCCGAGGCCGGGCGGGCCGCAGATGAAGAGCGGGTTGTAGGCGAGGCCCGGCATCTCGGCGACCGACAGCGCCGCGGCGTGGGCGAGCCGGTTCGAGTCGCCGATCACGAACTGGTCGAAGGTGAGGCGCGGGTTGAAGGTGCGCCCCGCCGCCCCGGGTGCGCTCATTCCGCCGGCGCCGGCGCCGGCGCCGCGCTGGGTCGCGGCCGCGACGGACGGCGCCGCCTGGCCCGGGCCGACGAGCCGGACGGTCGCGGCGCCCGTGCCGAGCACGACGTCCGCTGCCGCCTGCAGCAGCTTCCCGAAGTTCGACTCGATCCAGGGGCGGATCTCGTCGGGCGCCTCGAGCAGCAGCTCACCACCGGCGAGCGAGCCCGCCTGCACGGGCTCGATCCACGAGTGCCACGTCGGCTCGTTCACCGCCCGCCGCAGCTCCGCGCGGATGCGGGGCCAGGCGTGTGAGAGCGGGTCGTCGGTCAAGGGTGAGACATGGCCTCCTCCTGCACGAGAGGTTGCCGAGCTGCGGTGAAATTGGGGCCTCGGAAGGCCCGGGCGCGGCGAACATACCACGACGTCCGGGGCGTCAGGAGGGCTTCCGCGAGACCGGATCGGAGCGGCCCGCAAATCGCGGAGAACATGTGCTGCGAGGGGTCGGGCAGCCGACAGAATGGGTTGTGCATGGCTGTCGACGGCCTGTGCACAACCTGCTCCTCGAGCCGGTCGCGCGCCGTCGGGCGCGGCACGGCCGCGAGGGCGTTGTATCCTGCAGGGCCGTCGTCCCGCGACGCGGGCGCTCCGGCATGGGCCGAGCGTCGACCGGCGCGGCGAAGGAGCCTGAACGTGAAGCGGACTTATCAGCCCAAGAAGCGCAAGCGCGCCCGTACGCACGGGTTCCGCGCCCGGATGAGCACGCGCGCCGGGCGCATCGTGCTCAAGCGCCGCCGCGACAAGGGCCGCAAGCGGCTCACCGTGTAGATGGCGGGGCGCTCGCCCGGCGGAGGCCGTTCACCGCGGCGCCGGCTGTCGCGCAGCGCCGAGTTCGAGCGGGTCTATCGCCAGGGCCGCTCGAAGGCCAACCGCTTTCTCGTGCT
>DATBDM010000213.1:0-6767 GCA_036269915.1 Solirubrobacteraceae bacterium
CCTACCCAGCCGGGGTTGACGTTCGTTGGCGCCCGGCGAAAACGTCGGTCCGACCATGCCCCCGGCACCGCCGCCCGAGCCCTCACCGCCCTACCCAGCCGCCGTTGACGTACGGAGCGACGCCTACTCGACCGGCCCGCCGCTACCCCGCTGGCGGGCGAGCCACTTCGCGAACTGGTCGCCCGCCTCGGCGATCGAGGATCCCGCTTGCGAGAAGGCGTCGCCGATGCGCTCGGAGTAGTGCGCCTGGGCGGCGTCGGCTTCGGCGCGCAGCGGCGGCTCCTCGCCCTTGCGCAGGTACTCGCCGCCGATGATGCGGTCATACTCGCCCTGGCGGACCCAGTCGAGCAGCATCCGCACCCGCCGGACGGGCAGCGGATGGGTCACGTTCATGTCCTGGAGCAGCTTGGTGATGCGCTCGAGGCCCTTGCCGCCGATGTCGTAGTCCATCGCCTGGGCGATGAACGCGTCGAGGTTCAGGTCGGCCGCCGCCTCGCCACCGGTCAGGATCATCAGCGCGCGGCAGACCGCGAGCGGGTCGCGGGTGACGATCGCTGCCGCGCGGTCGCAGGAGAGCTCGGCGCCGCGCGACCACTCGAGCAGCGCGAGCCGGATCGCCATCAGCGGCAGTCCGGCGAGCGTGGGCAGGCCGGCGGTGCCGACGCGCAGCAGGATCAGCAGCGCGGTCTGGTAGAGGACGTGGTCGGCGTGGATGTGCGCCGCCTCATGCGCGAGCACGGCGCGGCGGCCGTCCTCGTCGAGCAGCCGGACGAGCTCCGAGTTGAGGATCACCACCGGGCGCTCGGTGCCGAACGTCGCTGCGTTGGCGAGCGGGAACTGCGTCAGGTAGAGGTCCGGCACCTGCTCGATGTCGAGCACGTTGAAGACCTGCCGGTGCAGCACCCAGATGTGCGGGAGCTGCTCCTGCCCGAGCCGCACGGAGGCGCCGAGCGACGCCACGCGGAGCGCGCGCTCGTAGCCGAGCGCGATCAGCTTGCGGACGACCTGGTCGAGGTACGGGACCTTCTGCAGCGCCGCGGTCGCCGCGCGGTCGGCCGGGTGCTGGTAGGCACGCGGCGAGATGCCGGGCAGCTTGTAGGCGTCCACGGGAAGCGACATCCGCCGCAGATTACGGGAGCAACCTAAGCCGGACTAAGCGGCGAGGGGTGTCTCGTGTGGCGCGCCGGCGGCGCCGGGGCGGGCGATCGCCAGCGCGCGGGCGACCTCCTCGTAGACGCCCGCGTTGAGGCCCATCCCGCAGTGCGACGAGCGGACCTCGACGAGCTCGGAGGCGTCGGGCGCGCAGCAGGCGCGCCAGTCGACGATGCCGTCCGAGCGCGAGTAGAGCGCGATCCAGTGGACGTCGTCGGGCAACGGCGCCTCGAGTGCGTCGCGGAAGCGCGTGCAGCAGTCGCCGCGCAGGCAGCGCAGGCTGAACAGGCCGGGCACGTGACCGGAGCCGAGCGCGCCGAGCAGCCCGATCTGCAGCAGCACGAGCGGATGCACGCTCAGCTGCGATACGACGGGCGAGCCGAGCGTGACGATGTTCTCCACGAGGTCGGGCCGGCGGCCGGCGAGCGCGCGGGCGAAGATCCCGCCACGGCTCTGGCCGATGATCGTCACCGGGCGGCCCTGGGCCTCGGCGAAGCCCTCCAGGCGGGCCTCCAGGCGCGCGCAGCTGGCCTCGGAGCAGCTGACGTTGGCGCGGATCCCGGCGCGGCGCGTCCGGTAGCCGTTGGCGCGCAGCCACTGCGTCATGGCAGCGAGGCTGCCGTCGCCGGCCATGAAGCCCGGGATCAGCAGCACCGGGCGCCCGTCGCCGGGCGGGACGCCCTCACCGTGCCAGATCGCGCTGCGGCGCAGGGCGGCGGCCTCGAGGCCCATCCGCGACTCCCGCCACAGGGGCGGCAGGTGCGGCACCCCCGGCAGATGCGGGAGATGCGGGGGGTGCACCCGAGGGAGGGAGATCACGCCCATGTTGACGCGGTGTTACCCGAAATCCTCATTCGATGCACGGGCCATCGGTCCAGTTTCTCCGACGATGCGACGAACCCTCCGGATAGCATCGGCCCGATGCGCGCCGCCACCATCAGCGACGGGTCGATCGCCGTCCGCGAGCACCCCGATCCGAAGCCCCAGTCGGGCGAGCTGCTCGTCCGCGTCCGCACCGCCGGGCTCAACGGCGCCGACATGCTCCAGCTCTACGGCGCCTACCCCGCTCCGCCCGGCTCCCCGCAGGACATCCCGGGGCTCGAGCTGGCCGGCGAGGTGGTCGAGACGGGCGACGGCGTCGAGCGCTTCGAGCCCGGCGATCGGGTGATGGCGGTGGTCGGCGGCGGCGGCCAGGCCGAGCTCGCCGTCGTGCACGAGCGGCTCGCGATCCCGATCCCCGACGAGCTCGACTGGGAGGCCGCGGGCGGCGTGCCCGAGGCCTTCACCGTCGCCCACGACGCGCTCTTCACGCAGGCCGGGCTGGCCTCGGGGGAGCGGCTGCTGGTCCACGGCGGCGCCGGCGGCGTCGGCATGGCGGCCGTGCAGCTTGGGCAGATGGCCGGCGCCCGGGTCACCGCCACCGTCCGCGACGAGGCCTGCCGCGAGCGCATCGCCGCGCTCGAGATCAACGCGATCGATCCCGCGGAGTTCGTCGACGCGGGTCCCTTCGACGTGATCCTCGAGCTGGTCGGCGCGCCCAATTGGCCGGGCAACCTCGACGCGCTCGCCAACTGCGGGCGGATCTCGGTGATCGGCGTCGGCGCCGGCCCGCAGGTCGAGATCAGCCTGCACAAGCTGATGATCAAGCGCGGCGCCATCCACGCCTCCACGCTGCGCTCGCGCTCGCTCGAGGACAAGGCGTCCGCCGCTCGCCTCGTCGAGCAGCAGGTGCTGCCCGGCTTCGTCTCCGGCGACCTCGCCGTGTTCGTCGCCGAGACCTTCCCGCTCGATGACGTCGCCGCGGCCTACGAGCGCTTCCAGGCCGGTGCCAAGCTCGGCAAGATCGTGCTGGCCACGTGACCGCGTCGCGTCGCGTCGCGGTCGTCACCGACAGCACGCCGTATCTCCCGCCCGATCTGCTCGAGCGCTTCGACGTGCGGCAGGTGTCCCTGTACGTCGGCTGGGACGGCGAGCTGCAGCGCGAGGACGCCTACGACGACCTCGACGCCTTCTACGCACGGCTGCGCGACTCGCCGGGCCTGCCGACGACCTCGCAGCCCTCGGTCGGCGACTTCGTCGCGGTCTACGAGCCGCTGCTCGCCGCCGGGCACGACGTCGCGTCGATCCACATCGCCTCCGGCCTGTCGGGCACGTGCGAGAGCGCGCGCGAGGCGGCGCGCACTCTCGCCGAGGACGGGCACGAGGGCCGCATCGAGGTGCTCGACGCGCGCACCGGCGCCGGCGGACTTGGCTGCCTGGTGCTGGCCGCCGCCCGCGCGGCGACGGACGGCGCCGATCTCGACGCGACGCTCACCGCGGCCGCCGGGGCGCGCGACGGACTCGAGATGCTCTTCTGCCTCGACACGCTCGAGTACCTGCGTCGCGGCGGGCGGATCGGCGCCGCGCAGGCGCTGCTCGGATCAGCGCTGCAGATCAAGCCGCTGC
This sequence comes from Solirubrobacteraceae bacterium, assembly GCA_036269915.1. Classification (GTDB taxonomy): domain Bacteria; phylum Actinomycetota; class Thermoleophilia; order Solirubrobacterales; family Solirubrobacteraceae; genus DATBDM01. Next base: position 3,598 of record DATBDM010000213.1, read on the forward strand.
TGACCTTCGGCACCGAGATCGCGCCGGTCGGCCGCGTGCGCACGCGCAGGCGTGCCTTCGACCGGATGGCCGCCTACCTGGCGGAGCTGCATGCGAGCGGCGTGCGCGAGTGGATCGTGCAGCACGCGCAGTCGCACGAGGGCGCGGAGCGGCTCGTCGACCTCGGCCGCGAGGTCATCGGCTGCGATCCGCTGTTCTGCACCCAGGTCGGCCCGGTGCTCGGGGCGCACCTGGGCTCGGGCCTGCTGGTCGGCGGGCTCGTCCCGCCGCGCGACTAGTACGGCGGGAAGTCCGCGTACCAGTCGCCGAGCGCGCGGAAGGCACGCCAGAAGTCGCGCTTGGCGCTCTCCTCGTCCAGCGCGTGGTCGATGTCGGGCGTGTAGAGCGCCTCGATCGACGGCGTCAGCGTCTGGATCTCGCCCGGCGCCATCTCGACCTCGCGGGCGAGCGGCAGCGCGAGCTCGTTGAGGCCGTCGAGCGCCTCCATGCCCATGACCACGACGATCTTGGGCTGGACGATCGCGATCTCCTCGACCAGCCGCGCCTGGCACTCGGGGGCCGAGAGCGAGGTGTCGGCGACCGGGCACTTGATGCAGATCGTCCCGTAGACCGCCAGCGGGTCGATGTCCAGGCGCCGCAGCGACTTCATCACCGCGGCGCCGGATCGTCCATAGAAGGCGACGCCCTCCTCGATCTCCGAAGGCGTCGGCGCGTACTTGAGCAGGAACACGTCGGCCTGCGGGTGCCCGGAGCCCAGGACGGGCATCAGGTTGCCGCGCGGACAGCGGTCGCAGGCTTGTAGGTCGCGAGTGAAGTGGTTGAGCTCGCGGATGGCGCGCTCCAGGTACTTCTCGCGGATCTCGTCGTCGGTTGCGGGCATCCCGCCGACCGGTTTAGGCGTTTCGGGCTGTTCTCCTTGCCCTTGCATCCGTCATTGCGTGTCGCGGGTCGCCACCGCGCGGGCCACGCGCCTGCGCCGGGCCGCGCGACGGGCCGCCGGAGGGGTCGCGCGCGTCTCGAGGAACTTCAGCGCCTGGACCTGCGCGTAGTGCAGTGAGGAGGAGCGACCGATGATGTCGGCGTCGCGCAGCGACTCGAGGAACTCCTCCGGCCCGTCGAAGTCGCGCATGGTGATCCGCACCGCGCCGAGCCCCTGCGCGACGTGCGCGTCGGTGCCCGCGCCGGCGACGATCCGGTACTTGGCCGCGAACCGCACGGCCTCCTCGTTGTAGGCCGGGATCGCGATGCGCGGGTTGAAGACCTCGAGCGCGTCGACGTCGGGAACGACCTTGAGCAGGTGCTCGTAGTCCGGCACCGAGTGCAGGCGGTCGAACGGGTGCGGGACGTAGACCAGGCCGCCCTGGCGGCGGATCTCGGCGATCGTCTCCTCGAGGGTCATCCCGCGCGGGATCTGCTTCTCGAGGAAGAGCCCGATGACCTCGCCCTGCTCGGCGGTCATGACCTCCTCGCCGACGATCACCTTGACTCCGTACTCCTCGGCCTTGGCGCGCGCGGCGAGCGCTCCGCCGATCACGTTGTGGTCGGTGACCGCGATCGCGCCCAGCCCGCGCTCGCGGGCCGTGGCGAGCAGCACGTCGACCGGGGTGACGCAGTCGCCCGAGTGGTCGGTGTGCATGTGCAGGTCGACGTCGATCAGCCGCCGGCCGGCCAGCCGCCTGCGCACCTCGGGCCGGGGATCGGGGTCGTGGCGCAGCGCGGCGAGGGATCCGTAGATCGCCTCGACGTCGTCGGCCACGCGCGACCACGACAGCCCGTCGGCCGCGCCGGCGACGTGCCCGCGCAGCGTGGCGAGCAGCGTGCGGTCGCTCGCGAGCCGGCCGAGCTGGGCGGCGAGGACCTCGACGTCGCCCGGCTCGAACAGCAGCCCGCGCTCGCCCTCGCGCAGGACCTCCTCGTAGACCGGCAGCCGGGCCGCCACCGGCACGGCGCCGGCGCCGAGCGCGCGGATCAGCAGCCCCGGCGAGGGCGCCTGCCCGAGCGAGGCGGCGACGACCACGTCGGCCTGCCCGAGCACGTCGCGCTCGGGCACGTGGGAGACGACCTCGACGCGGTCGCGGACCGCCGAGCGCAGCGCGCCGAGCGGGGCGGCGCCGGTCGGCGAGTGGATCGTCGCCGTCCAGTCCAGGGCGGGGTCGAGGCGGCGCAAGGCGCGCAGGAACAGCCGCAGCGCGGCCCGCTCCTCGCGGTCGGCGAAGGCGATCCGCAGCGGTCCGTCGCCGTCGCGGCGCTCGACCGGCGCGGCGCCGGGGTACAGCAGCCGGTAGTCGGCCGGGAAGTGGCGGTCCATCTGCCGCCGGGTGGCGGCGAACGAGGCCGTGCGGGCGTCGAGGCGGCCGAAGAAGCGCTCGACGAAGCGGCGCGCGACCTGGGTCGAGAGCACGCGCTCGGTCGGCGCGTGGAAGGAGCCGACGTTGAGCGCGCGCGAGTGGCGCAGCGCGACCGAGGCGACGCTCGGCGCGAACGGCTCGTGCACGTGCACGAAGTCCAGCGGCGCGGCGGTCAGCACGTCCTCGACGGTGCGCGAGACGTCGACCGACGGCGACGGCCCCGTACGGCGGCCGAGCGGGAGCGCCTCGCCGACGGCGAGGACGCGGACCCCGCCGTCGGGGTCGAAGAGCAGCTCGGGCTGCTCGCGCGCGGCCCGGATCAGGCGGCGCGACTCGCGGATGCGCTCGGGCGAGCGCGACGGCGCGAGCACGACCACGCGGTGGCCGCGGGACGCCAGTTCGCGCGAGAGCTCGGCCACGAAGGTGTTGACCTCGTGCTCGTCCTCCCAGGGGAAGGGCGAGACCTGCGCGATCGAGAAACGCTCGAGCACCGGCGGGATCGTAGCCGCCGGTGCTCTCACGGACGAATCAGTCGACGACGGCGGACTGATCCTCGGCGGCCTTCTCGCGGGCCTCCTCGGCGGCCTTGGCGGCCTTGCGCGTCCGCGCGTGCTTCGCGATGAAGTCCTCGGTGGCCTGGCGCGCGAGGTGGTCCGGGCGCTGGTTGTGCGGGGACTTCATGAGGTACGAGGACGGACCGTCGAGCTGCCCGGCGACGCCGTGGTCGAGGGCCAGCTTGATGCAGCGGACCGCGTCGATGACGATGCCGGCGGAGTTCGGCGAGTCCCACACCTCGAGCTTGAGCTCGGCGGTCAGCGGGAC
>DATBDM010000214.1:0-2715 GCA_036269915.1 Solirubrobacteraceae bacterium
GCGCTCCTCGGTGGCGAGGTCGATCGCGAGCCCGGCCGACTCGACGGCCCCGCCCAGCTCGGCGGGGTCCTCGCACGGCGCCGCGAGCCCGACGGGGCCGTGGCGCGCGAGCCGCTGCGCGAGCGCCTCAGCGTCCTCCGCGCTGCCGCTGCGCAGCGGCAGGAGCGCGACGAGCCGCGGGGGTGCGAAGCCCGCGCCGTCGGTGACGTGCTGGGCGAGCGCTCCGGGCCAGTCGTCGCGCACCAGCGCGACCACGTGCCGCGGGCGCTCGACGTGCAGCTCGCAGACCACGGCGACCGCGCCGCCGCGCAGGTCGCAGCCGCCGCGGGCGGCGCGCCGGACGATCTCCTCGCGCCCGAGCGCCGCGCCGCCGGCGAGCGCCGAGAGCAGCGTCGCCGACGCGCCCTCGTCCGGGACGTCGCGCGCGTGCGCGAGCGCGATCTCGGTGAGCGCCGCGACCGACACGAGCCGCAGGCGCTCGAGCGCGCGCTCTCCCGCCGGTGCGTCGCCGAGCAGCAGGACGGCGCCGAGCAGCTCGGCGCCGGTGGCGATCGGGACTTCGGCGGCGACCCCGGCCGGCACCGGGGCGACGCGGCCGCGGCAGCGCTCGAGCACGTAGCGGCGCAGCGCGGCGAGATCCTCGCCTCCGACGTCCGCCGACGGTGCGAGCACCTCCAGCCGCGGGACGATCAGGACCACGGGCCCGCCGCACTCGGCGGCGGCGAGGTCGGCGACGGTGCCGAGGCCCTCGCCCACGAGGACCGCGTCGAGCATCGCGAGGTGCAACATGCGCAGCTCTGCCGGATGTGCGCTCATCGCAGCCGTCCCCGAGTCGCCGGGACAGGGCACGCGGGGGCGGCCCCCTCAAGCCGCCCCCGCGGTTGCCCTCTCCTCGGGCTCCAGCCCGGGCTACACCCTCGCCTCTTGGGCGACCTCCGGGTGTGCCTGGAGGGTCTCCTCGCCGCTCTCGCCCGTCCGGATGCGGAACGCCTCCTCGACGGGCATGACGAACACCTTGCCGTCACCGATCTCGCCGGTGCGAGCGTGACGGAGGATCGTGTCGACGACGGTCTGCACGTCACCGGACGCGACGACGCACTCGAGCTTGACCTTGGGCCGCAGCCAGTTGGTCAGCTCGGCGCCGCGGTAGCGCTCCGTGATGCCCCGCTGTCGGCCCGACCCCTTGACCTCGGAGATCGTCAGGGATGGGAAGCCGAGGCTCAGCAGCTCCATGCGGATCGGCTCGAACGCCTCGTGTCGGATGAACGCTTCGACCTTCTTCATTACGCGGGCACCTCCGTTGCGGGTGTCGTCGCCGGCATGCGGGGCTGACGCGCGCCGTTGCCGGGCGTGACGGTATACCCCACGAGCTCGGGCGCCGGGATGAACTGCTCCGGGTACCCGTACATGCCGTGCTCGGAGATGTCCAGTCCCGCGTCCTCCTCCTCGGCGCTGACGCGCAGGCCGTAGGTCTTCTTGATCGCCCAGAACACCGCGTAGGAGCAGACGAACACGAAGGCGAACACGACCACGACGCCGAGCAGCTGGCTGCCGAGCTGGTGGAAGGAGCCCGAGTAGAGCAGGCCCGGCTTGCCGACCGCGTTGAACTCGGCCAGCCGCGTCGAGGTGAAGATGCCGCACGCGATCGTGCCCCACACGCCGCAGAGGCCGTGTGCCGTGAGCGCACCCACCGGATCGTCGAGCTTCTTGTCGATCGCGTAGACGCCCAGCGGGACGATGATGCCGGCGATGAACCCGATCGGGATCGCGGCCCAGGCCTCGACGTAGCCTGACGGGGCGGTGATCGCGACCAGCGCGCCGATCGCGCCGTTGCCGGCCATGCCGATGTCCACGAAGCCCGTCTTGCGCTGCGCCGTGAGCAGCGCGCCGAGCACGCCGGCCGCGGCGGCCAGCAGGGTGACGATGGCGATCTGCGGGTAGCGGCCGTCGAGCGCGTTGAGCGTCGAGCCCGGGTTGAACCCGAACCAGCCGAGCCACAGGATCAGCACGCCGAGGCCGAACAGCGGCATGTTGTGGCCGGGGATCGCCCGCGGCTTGCCGTCCGGGCCGTAGCGGCCGCGCCGCGCGCCGAGCTGCAGCAGCACCGCGAGGGCGCCGGTGGCGCCGATCATGTGCACCGCGGTCGAGCCGGCGAAGTCCTGCATGCCGACGTTGGCCTGCAGCCAGCCGCCGCCGAACACCCAGTGCGAGGCGATCGGGTAGATCACGCCCGCGAAGACGATCGCGTAGATCACATACACGCCGAACTTGATCCGCTCGAGCGTCGTGCCCCAGACGATCGCCAGCGAGACGGCGCAGAAGGAGAACTGGAAGAGCCACTTGGACTCGATCGTGGCGTCGGAGAGGCCCATGATCCCGAAGGCCTTCTGGGGATCGCCGTAGTCGCGCAGGAACCAGCCGGTATGACCGAGCAGGTCGCCGTTGCCGAAGGCCAGGGCAAAGCCGATCGCCCAGTACATGATCGCGGCGATCGAGAAGTTGGTGAGGATCTTCGCGACCACCGTGCCCGCGTTCTTCTGACGCGAGAAGCCGATCTCCAGCAGCGCGAAGCCCGCCTGCATGAAGATCACCAGAAGGGCGGCCAGCACCACCCAGGTCGTGTTGATGGGCACCGAGTCGGGCACCTTGCCCTTCGCCACCGCATCCTGCAGGTTGGCGTTCGCGGCCACCGGCAGGGCCAGGCTCACCAACGCT
>DATBDM010000215.1:0-9126 GCA_036269915.1 Solirubrobacteraceae bacterium
GTGAACACCGACCGCGGCAGCGTGAAGCCGACGTTCCAGACGCCCGCGTCGACGATCTCGCAGATCTTCAGGTCGCCGGCAACGCTGCAGAGCACATAGGCGTCCTCGCGGCTGAGCCCGTGCTGCTCGACGACGAGGTCGATCATCCCGCGCACGGCGAGCTTCGCGCCCTGCATGAGGTCGCCGTCGATGCCCATCGTCCCGTAGTAGCCGCCTGCATCGGTCCGCGGAGTGAGCGGCCCCGGCACGACGAAGCGCGGCGTCGACAGGTCGGCGCCCTTGCGCAGGCCGAATCGCAGGGTCGCCTGCATCGCGGTCTCGATCGCGGCGACGCACACCTCGCCGTCGCCCTGCGCGGCGTGCGGGTCGCCGCAGGAGAACAGCGCGCCCTCGCGGAAGACGGGCAGGATCAGCGTCGCGCCCTGCTTGAGGTGGCGGGTGTCGATGTTGCCGCCGCCCTTGTGCGGCGGGAACGGCGAGGCCTGCTCGACGTCGTCGGGGACGACGCCCATCGTGCCGAGGAACGGCTCGATCGGGATCGCGACGCCCTCGCAGTGCGCGGTCGTGTCCCCCTGGGTGAGATCGAAGAAGCGCAACAGGCCGTCCGGGAAGTCCTCGGGCAGCAGCCCGAGCTCCGGGATCACCGAGCACCAGCCCCAGTCGCCGGTGCGCAGCGAGACGACCTCGATCTCGAGCGCGTCGCCCGGCTCGGCGTCCTCGACCCAGATGGGGCCGAGCAGGTTGTACATCGTGTCGAAGTCGAAGCGCGCGTCCGCGTAGTCCGAGTCGCGGTCGACCTGGCCGTCGCCGGCCATCAGCAGGTCGAAGTGGACGCTGTCGCCGCTCTCGATCCGCAGCGTGGGCTCGAGCGAGGCGTTCCACTCGTGGTGGATGCGGGTCGGGTCGATCGTGTGCTCAGTGGCCATGCGCGACAGGTTCCCACCCACGCGCCGCGACGGCCCACTCCCCCGTCGGCTCCCCGCCGGCCGTCACGACCATCCGCTCGTGCAGGTTCGCGGCCGCGCAGGCGTGGTTGGGGACGACGGCCAGCCGCGCGCCGACCGGGATCGCCACCGGCTCGGCCGAGGTGAGGATCGCGTGCTCCTCGAAGAGGCGCTCGACCACGAGCCCGGGATGGCCGGGGACGTGGCCGAGATGCGGCGTCAGCGGCGTCATGCGCTCGGCGGCGAGCGCCTTGGAGCCCGCGTCGAGGATCACGCGGCGCGGATCGGGCCGCGAGACGACGGTGGCGAGCACCGAGAGCGCGCAGTCCTCCCAGGCCGCGGCGCCGAGCGCGACCTGCGTGGCGTCGTGGAAGACGTAGTTGCCGGGGCGCAGCTCGGTGACCGGGCCGGCGTCGGTGAGCGCCCACCCGGTCGGGGTCGTCCCCGCCGAGCGCGCGGGCACGGCGACGCCGCGGCGCTCGAGCGCCGCGGTCGTGGACGCGAGTGCGCGGCGCTCGTCCGCTGCGGCGCCGAGCACGTCGCCGCCGTACGCGTGGCCGGGGAAGGTGAGCAGGCCCTCGAACGTCGCGGTGCCGAGCCGTCCGGCCAGCGCCGCGACCCGGTCGGCCGTGGCCTCCCCCGGCGCGGTGCCGCAGCGCCCGACCCCGCAGTCGAGCTCCCACAGCCACCCGGCCCGCACCCCGGCGGCGCGGCAGGCGGCATCGAGCGCCTCGGCGACGGCCTCGGAGTCGAGCGCCACGCGCAGGCGCACCTCGCCGGCGAGCGCGACGATGCGCTCCAGCCGGTCGGGGCTCGCGGGCGGGTGCGCGACGAGGATCGCCGGCGCGCCCGCGTCACGGGCGAGCTCGGCCTCGGCAGGCGTGGCGACGGTCATGCCCGCCGCGCCCGCCGCGAGCTGCGCGGCGATCACCTCGGCGCACTTGTGCGTCTTGACGTGCGGCCACAGCTCGATGCCGAGCGCGGCGGCGTGCGCCGCCATCCGCGCGACGTTGCGCTCGAGCACGTCGCGATCGAGCAGCAGCGCCGGGGTCGCGGGTGGCTTCAGGCGAGCTCGGGCTTCTCGGGGAGGTCGAGCCCGCGGGTCTCGGTCGCGCCGCCGGCGAAGCCGGGACGCGGCAGCGGCCGCGGGGGCGACGGGGCGACGGCGCCGGGCAGCTCAGGCCGCTCGGGGGTGCCGTCGGACGGCGTCTCGTCGGGCCCGAAGACGTCCTCCTCGGAACGGCCCTGGAGCAGCGCCTCGAACTCGTCGCGCTCGATCGTCTCGCGCTTGAGCAGGATCTGGGAGATCGTCTCGAGGCTCGCGCGGTGGGTGCCGAGGATCTCGTGCGCCTGCCGGTGGGCCGACTCGACGATGCGGCGGATCTCGTCGTCGATCTCGCGGGCGATCTCGTCGGAGTAGTCCGGCTCGGTCGAGAACTCGCGGCCGAGGAACGGCTGGCCGTGGTCGTGGCCGAACACGCGCGGGCCGAGCTTCTCGCTCATGCCGAAGCGCATCACCATCTGCTTGGCGGTCGCCGTGACCTTCTCGAGGTCGTTCGACGCGCCCGTGGTGATCTCGCCGAAGATGAGCTCCTCCGCGGCGCGACCGCCGAGGGTCATCGCCATCGTGTCGGTGAGCTCGGCCTTCGTGGTCAGGAACTTGTCCTCGGTCGGGAGTGAGATCGTGTAGCCGAGCGCCTGGCCGCGCGAGATCACGGAGACCTTGTGGACCGGGTCGGAGTGCTCGAGGTAGTGGCCGACGATCGCGTGGCCCATCTCGTGGTAGGCGGTGATGAGCCGCTCCTTCTCGCCCATCACGCGGGTCTTCTTCTCGGGGCCGGCGATCACGCGCATGATCCCCTCCTCGAGCTCCGTCTGGCCGATCTCCTTCTTGCCCGTGCGGGCGGACAGGAGCGCGGCCTCGTTGACGAGGTTCGAGAGGTCGGCGCCGGTGAAGCCCGGGGTCTGGCCGGCGAGGGTGTCGACCTCGATGTTCTTGGCCAGCGGCTTGCCGCGGGTGTGGACCTCGAGGATCTTCGCGCGGCCCTTGCGGTCCGGGCGGTCGACGGTGATCTGGCGGTCGAAGCGGCCGGGGCGCAGCAGGGCGGGATCGAGGATGTCGGGCCGGTTGGTGGCCGCGATCATGATGATGTTGTCCTTGGCCTCGAAGCCGTCCATCTCCACGAGGAGCTGGTTGAGCGTCTGCTCGCGCTCGTCGTGGCCACCGCCGAGGCCGGCGCCGCGATGGCGGCCGACCGCGTCGATCTCGTCCATGAAGATGATGCAGGGCGAGTTCTGCTTGGCCTGCTCGAAGAGGTCACGCACGCGGGAGGCGCCCACGCCGACGAACATCTCGACGAAGTCCGAGCCGGAGATCGAGAAGAACGGCACGCCGGCCTCGCCCGCGACCGCGCGGGCCAGCAGCGTCTTGCCGGTGCCGGGCGGGCCGTAGAGCAGCACGCCCTTGGGGATCCGGGCGCCGAGCGCCTGGAACTTCTTCGGGTTCTCGAGGAACTCCTTGATCTCGTGCAGCTCCTCGACCGCCTCGTCGACGCCGGCGACGTCGCGGAAGGTGATCTTGGGCGAGTCGACCGACAGGCGCTTGGCGCGCGACTTGCCGAACGACATCACCTTCGAGCCGCCGCCCTGGACCTGGTTCATCAGGAAGATCCAGAAGCCGATGAAGATCAGGAACGGCAGGACGTAGGTCAGCAGCGACAGGATCACGCTCGAACGCGCGGGCTTGACGTCGTAGTCGTTGATCAGGTGCTGCGTCTTGGCGGCGCGCAGCTGATTGACCAGCACGTCGCCATACGCGGTCGGGTAGCCGACCTCGTAGCTCTTGCCGGTGCCGCGCAGCGTCACCCGGACGGAGTCGTCCTTCGTGGAGAGGACGACGTCCTGGACCTTCTTCTGCTGGATCTGCTCGAGGAAGGTCCCGAAGGAGGTCGCGGGCGCCTGGTCGGACCGCGCGATCAGCTTGGAGGCGAAGAACGCCAGCACGATCACGATGAGGATCGGGAAGGCGGCGCTCTTGAAGAATCGGCTCATGAGGCGGCGCGCTTGCCGCGCGCAGGGCTGGAACTGCTGGTCAGGAAGATCAAGGCTACCAGTGGTGCTCTGGCGCCCCGGCCAGTCTGGGCGCGCTACGTATGCGTTCCCTAACGGCCGATGGGCGACGCCGCTTTAGGCGTCTTCGCCGTCATCGATGGACAGCGTGGCGACGTAGGGCAGGTTGCGGTAGCGCTCCGCGTAGTCGAGCCCATAACCGATCGCGAACCTGTCGGGGATCTCGAAGCCGACGTAACGGGCCGGGACCTCGGCCTTGCGGCGCTCCGGCTTGGTCAGCAGGGCGCAGACCGCGAGCGAGGCCGGCCCGCGCGTCTGCAGCGTCCGCATCAGGTACTGCAGCGTGAGCCCGGAGTCGACGATGTCCTCGACGATCAGGACGTGGCGGCCCTCGAGCGGGGCGTCGAGGTCCTTGAGGATCCGCACCACGCCGGAGGAGTCGGTCGAGGAGCCGTAGGAGGACACGGCCATGAAGTCGACCTCGCAGGGAACCTCGATCTGGCGCATGAGGTCGGCGAGGAAGAACACGGCGCCCTTGAGTACGCCGATCAGCAGCAGCTCGTGCCCGGCGTAGTCGCGCGAGATCTCCTCGCCGAGCTGGCGGATCCGGTGCTGGAGCTCGTCGGGCTGGACGAGGATCTCGCCGATGGACTCGTCGCGCGGCATGGGCGCGGAAGCCTACGCAGTCTCGCGCCACGACAGGCGGACGCGCTCGCGGGTCGCCGGTCCGACCGCGTAGCGCTCGCCGGTGGCGACGCGCGGGATCCACGCGATCTCGCCGGCGCAGGTGATCACGGGCCAGCGCGCGCGGCGCGCGCGCGGGATCTTGCGGTCGGTGAAGAGGTCCTGGAGGGTGCGCGTCCCGCGGAGGCCGAGCGGGCGCATGCGGTCGCCGGGGTGCCAGGCGCGGACCTCGAGCGTTCCGCGCGCGAGCGCGCCCGCGTCGAGGGTCCCGTCGCCGATCGGCAGGTCGGGCCCGCGCTCGCAGGTGAGCTCCCCGCCGGCCCAGCCGGCGCGGCCGGGGACGGGCAGGGTGGCGGGCTCGGCCCCCGCGGGCGCGCCCGCGGGCTCGAAGCGCAGCCGGCCGTACTCCGCGACGGCGCGCAGGCCGCCGCCGAGGTCGAGCCCGGCGCTGCCGCGGCCGCCGCCGAGCGCGAGCAGCTCGTCCAGGCGCGGGCCGACCGCCGGCGCGCGCTCGACCGCGCCGTCGGCGAGCGCCTGCAGCGCGAGCCGGGCGAGGGCCGGGGGCAGCGCCGCGAGCGCGGCCTGCTCGGGCGCGTCGCCGAGCTCCCGCAGGGCGGCGTCGACCGCGGCGTCGAGCACCGACGCCTCGTCGCGGAGCGTCGCCAGGGTGCGCAGGACGTTGGCCTCCGCGGCGGGATGGATCGCGCGAAGGTCGTCGAGCAGGCCGTGGCGCACGCGGTTGCGGGCATAGGCCGGCGACGCGTTGGACGCGTCCTCGCGCCAGGCCAGCCCGCGCTCGGAGCAGTAGGCCGCGGTCTGCTCGCGCGTCAGGCTCAGCAGCGGGCGCACGAGCCGGCCGGACCGGGCCGGCATCCCGAGCAGCGCCCGGCGCCCCGGGGAGGCGGCGAGCCGGTAGAGCACGGTCTCGACCTGGTCGGTGGAGGTGTGGCCCGCCGCGATCACGGCATCGCGCTCGCGCGCGAGCTCCTCCGCCGCGGCGGAACGCAGCTCGCGCGCCCAGGCCTGGCGGTTGCCCTCGGGCGTGCCGGCGCGGCGGACGTGCAGGGCGACGCCGAGCGCGTCGCACAGCGCGGCGCAGTGCTCGGCGTCGGCGCCCGACTCGGGCCGCAGCCGGTAGTCGACGTGCAGCGCGGCGACGGCGCCGGGTCCCGCGATGCGGGTCGCGAGGTCGAGCAGGCAGACGGAGTCGCGCCCGCCCGAGAGCAGCACGACCGTCGCGCGGCCGGGCTCGAGCAGGCCCTCCGCGCGGACCGCCGCCTCGATCGCCGCGGCGCTCATGGCGCCTCCGCGGCCGGGCGGGCGAGGAACAGGTCGGTGGCGACGTCGAAGCCCTTGAGCTTGACCTCGCCGATGTGGTCGAACTCGAGGTGCGGCCCGGCCGCGCTCACCACGGTGTCGGTGCACAGCACCTCGCCGCCGGCCGCCCGGGCGCCGACGCGGGCCGCGAGGTTGACCGCGCGTCCGTAGTAGTCGCCGTCGCGATAGAGCGCCGGGCCGCAGTGCAGGCCGATGCGCGGCAGCGGGCGCTCCTGGGCGTACAGCGCTTGGAAGCCCACGGCCCAGTCGACGAGCGAGGACGCGTCGGAGGAGATCACCATCACGCCGTCGCCGATCGTCTTGATCACGCGCGCCTCCGTCGGCAGGGTGACCTGGACGGCCTCGACGAAGCGCTCGACGACGTCGAGCGCCTCCTCGTCCCCCGCCTCCTCGGTCAGGCGGGTGTAGCCGGCGAGATCGGCGAAGGCGATCGTGACCCGCACGCGTCCGAGCTCGGCGCCGTCGCCCTCGGCGTCGGCCTCGAGGTGGCCGACGACGTCCTGGCCGATGAAATGCGCGAGCGCACGCTGGTGCAGGCGCTCCATGACCGGCCCGGCGAGCGGGAGCAGGTCGCCCGCGAGGTCTCCCATGGCCTCGGCGATGTCGAGCTCGGCGCGGCCGTCGCGCATCATCGGCTCGTGGACGAAGAGGTGGAAGAGGCGCACCTCGGCGTCGGCGATCGTGGCCAGTGCCTGGCCGTAGACGGAGACGAGCTGCAGGAAGGCCACCAGCGGGAAGCCGGCGTCGATCACCGCCGACATGTGGCGCAGCAGGTCGAGGTCGTCGTCCGAGATGCGGTCGAGCCCGTCGACCGAGAGCCCCGCCGTGCGCCAGATCCGTTCGATCAGCTTCGGCGACATCCCGCACGCGCGCGCGGCCTGCCGGAGCGTGTGGGCGCCGGGCTCGACCGGGAAGAGGTCCTGGACGTAGCCGTACGCCAGCCGCCCGGACTGCGAGGCCTCGCGCAGCTCGGCGAGGGAGTGCCCGCGGGCGCGCAGGCGCGCGACCAGCCGCGCGTGCGCGATCGACGCCGGCGTCCACTCGCCGCGCTCGACGGGCACCACGCCGTCGCGGACCCAGCGGCGCAGGGTGGCGGGCGTCACCTCGACGCGACGGGCGACCTCGGCGGTGGTCGGCGAGTCGGACACGCCGTCAGGATGACCGATGCACCCGCGGCAAAGAAAAAGCGGCGAGACCGTTCGTGCGGTCCCGCCGCTACGCGGGCAATGCGGCCCGCTGCCTCGGCCGGCGGCGTTCGTATTCGCGACACCTTGCAGCCGCCGTTGCTGACGGCTACTTCCCGGCCTATTGCCGTGATCAGGTGGTTGAGGTGTAGCGCTCGATGAGAGCCGTGTCAATGCACCCGGCCGAAGCGCTGACGCCAAACGGCTCAAACAGCGAGGTGCGGGTAGTCGCGGGCGACCAATGCGCGGTAGCGGGCATGCACCGGCTCGGTCAGAGGCAGCAGGCTGAGCGCCGCCTTGACGTCCCCGCCGGTCGTGATCCGGCGGCGGGCGATCGCGATCGCGACGTTCTCCTCGCCTTGGAAGTAGCGGTTGGCGATGCCCGAGCTCATGCTCATGGACACGCGCGCCTCCCAGCCGACGTCGTCGCGCCACTCCCAGTGCAGGTGCCCGCCCTCCGCGCCGCGGGCGGCCCGGATGTTCACGACCATCGCGACGTCGGTGAACTCGTAGCGCTGCGGGAGGTCGGCGTCCTGGAGGCGCTGACCCATCTCCGGGTCCTCATCCATCATCGCGAAGACCCGGTCCATCACCTCACGGAACTCCTCCGGCGACTCGAAGGAGGCGTCCACGGCGGTTAGGAGCCTGAGCCGCTTCCGGACGTGCCGCCGCTCCGGGAGCTGCCGCCGCTCGACCGGCTCGAACCACCGCCGCTGCCGCTGCTGCGCGTGCTCGTGCTGCGACGCGTGGTCGAGGAGGAGCCCGACCGCGAGCGGCTCGCCGCGGGCTTGCGCGTGCTGCTCGAGCCCGAAGAGGCGCGCGACGCGGGCTTCTTGGCGGTCGTGGCCCGGCGGGTCGTCGTCGAGCGCGAGGTCGAGGCCGCCGGCTTGGCCGTCACCTCGAGCGCGGCGATGCGTCCTGCGAGCGTCTCGACCTCCTTGCGCAGGCCGCGGACCTCCTCCAGGACGTTGAGGTCGTCGAGCGACTTGCGGAACCGACCCGCGAAGGTCGCGAACTCGTCGATGATCTGGCTCGTCCGCTCACGCGCTCCGGCCGCGCCGCCGGCCGAAGCCAGGGCACGCTCGACGGCGCCACGGACGGCGTCGACGGCGTCCTGTGCGCCGTCGTTGGTGTCCTTCTTGGCCTTCTTGTCCTTCTTCGCCATGGCGCCACTCTAATGTCCCGCGCAGTGACCGGTGTAACCCTGCACCTGCGCCCCCACGCGGAGGTCGCCGAGCGGGTGTTGCTGCCCGGCGATCCGGGCCGCGCGATGCGCATCGCCCAGCTCCTGCTCGACGCCCCGCGGATGCTCAACCACCACCGGGGTCTGTGGGGCTACACGGGCGTCGCTGCCGACGGAGAGCTGCTCACCGTGCAGAGCACCGGCATGGGCGGTCCGAGCGCCGCGATCGTCTGCGAGGAGCTGCTGCGGCTGGGCGCACGCCGGTTCGTTCGCGTCGGGACCTGCGGCGCCCTGGTCGAGGGCCCGCGGCTCGGCGACCTCGTCCTCGCCGACGCCGCCCTCGCCGAGGACGGCGCGAGCCGCGCGCTGGGCGCGGCCGGCCCCGTCGCCCCGGACGCGACGCTGCACGCCGAGCTCTGCGCCGCCGCGCCCGACGCCCACGCCGGCCTCGTCGTCTCCGCCGACCTCTTCTACGACCCGGACCCCGGCCGCGCGACGCGCTGGACGGCGGCGGGCGCGATCGCCGTCGAGATGGAGGCGGCGACGATCCTGCGCATCGCGGAGCGCACCGGCACCGCCGCGGCCTGCGTGCTGGCGGTCAGCGACGTCCTGGCCGACGGCGAGCGCCGGCGGATCGAGCCCGAGGCGCTCGAGCACGCCGAGGCGGCGCTGGGCCGTGCGGGCGCCGGCGCGCTCGGGGTGCCGGAGGTCTGAGCGCCGTCGC
>DATBDM010000216.1:0-18622 GCA_036269915.1 Solirubrobacteraceae bacterium
GCGAGCGTCGCCTCGCGGTAGGCCTGCGCGACGCCGGGGAAGCCGCGCGCCGGTCCGCTCACCCCGCAGCGCAGGCCGGCCCGCTCGGCGGCGTCGCGCGCGCTCTTCTCGGCCGCGACGGCGACGACCTCGCCCTCGCGCCCGGCGATCAGCGGGCGCCCCGGCAGCGATGCGGCGAGCGCGTCGGCGGCGCCGTCCTGCGCGCGGGCGACGATCACCACCAGCTCGCCGCGCGGGTCCAGCCCCGGCGCCGCGGGATGGCGGCGGCGGGGGTCGACCGCCTCGCCGCGCAGCAGGCGCTCGACGAGGTCGCGCGCCTCGAGCCCGCGCAGCTCGCGCACCCGGTTCTCCTCGCGCAGGTAGGCCTCGGTCGCGTGGGTGGTCAGCGTGTCGATCGCGGCGAGGGCGGAGCGGGCGAGCGCGAAGCTCGCCTCGCGCGGCAGCTCCAGCCGCGCGGCCTCCTCGGCGCACGCGTCCCAGCAGCGGAACAGACCTACGCGGTAGGCGTGCAGGAACGCCTCGAGCGGGATGCCCTGGTGCAGCCGGCGGGCGGCGTGGTCGCGCACGATCGGGACGTCCTCGCGCTGCAGCGGCGCCGTGCCGGAGACGGCGGTCGCGAGCAGCCCCACATAGACGCGGCAGAGCACGAGCACGTCGCCGAGCAGGCTCGCCGGCGCGTCCCGGTAGGCCGGGACCTCCGCGACGATCTCCTCGACCATCGCCCGGGCCACCGCCTCGCGCCGGGCGAGTAGCGCCTCCCCCACCTGCGCGGTCGAGCTCACTGTCCGATCCTACAGCCCGACTGCCGAACAGATGGAGAGACCGCCAAGGGAGATCGGTACGCGCGGTGCGACGCTCGTCGCATGACCTCCACCGAGCTTCCCCTCTCCGGCCGGCGCGCGCTCGTCACCGGCGCCACCTCCGGCATCGGCCGCGCCGTCGCGCTGCACCTCGCCGCGGACGGCGCCGAGGTGCTCGTCCACGGCCGCGACGCCGCCCGCGGCGCCGACGTCGTCGACGCGATCGAGTCCGCCGGCGGGCGCGCCCGCTTCCTCGCGGCCGACCTCGGCGACGCCGCCGACGCCCGCCGCCTGGCCGCCGAGGCCGGCGACGTCGACATCCTCGTCAACAACGCCGGCGTCTCCGTCTGGGGCGCCACCGGCGACTTCGACGTCACGGCCTTCGACCGCATGTTCGCGAGCAACGTGCGCGCGGCGTTCGTGCTCGTCGCCGCGCTCGCCCCCGGCATGGCCGAGCGCGGCGACGGCGCGATCGTCTCCGTCTCCAGCATGGCCGCCGACGTCGGGATGAGCGGCGGAGCGGCGTACGGCGCGACGAAGGCGTCGCTCGAGGCGATGACGCGCTCGTGGGCCGCCGAGTACAGCCCGAGCGGCGTGCGCGTGAATGCGATCGCGCCCGGCCCCGTCTACACGCCGACGCCGTCGGGCCGCGACTTCATCCGCGCGCTCGGCGAGACCACGCCGATGGAGCGCGCCTCCGAGCCGGAGGAGATCGCCGCCGTGATCGCCTTCCTCGTCTCGCCCGTGGCGAGTTACGTCACCGGGGCGACGGTGGCGGCGGACGGCGGGCGGACGGCGATCTGAGCGCGGCGATGGCGAGCGCGGCGGCGACCGGCAGCCCGAAGGAGGCGATCATCACGTAGCGGTAGCTGAAGACCGAGAGCGCCTGCGAGACGGTCATCGCCAGCAGCGTGATGACGGCGAGCAGGGCCGCGTCGAGCCGCAGCCGCCATGCGCCACGACGCAGGATCAGCGCGGCGAGGACGACGAGCACACAGGCCGCGAGCAGCGGACCCCAGGCGTATCCGACCTTCTGGTAGTCGTGCAGCACGCGCGAGGCCGCGAGACCGAAGCGCGGCCGGGTGACCATCGCCGAGACGTACGGCCCGGGCTCGGTGATGTGGTGGTGCGCGCGGCGGACCGGGTCCCCGCGGCGGATCGGCCCGCGGTAGCCCGGATAGCCCCAGACCCGCGGGTCGGCCGGGAACTGCCACGGCCCGACCGGATAGTCGTTGTAGCCGATCCGGTGCCCCGGCTCGAAGTAGTGCACGACCCCCCGGAGCACCACGTGCGCGTAGTCGACCGGCTGGTTGCGGATCACCCGCTTGGCGAAGTCGCGGATGCGGCGGTCCGCGGAGTCCGGCAGCCCGCGGATCGGCGACTGCTTGCCCCACAGGTACGCGTTGGTCGTCAGCGGCTTCGCGGGGTTCGGGCACAAGAAGCGCTCGCCGGCCGGGATCGCGCCGAGCTCGGCGCAGTCGGCGAACGGCGCGACCTTGGCGTAGAGGAAGCGCCCGCCGGACTCGGTGAAGCCATAGGTCCCGTGCTGGGCGTGGAACGCCGTCACGTAGCCGCCGGCGACCAGCAGCCAGCCGATCGCGAACGCCAGCAACGGCTTCCAACCGACCCGGCGCACGAGCAGGTAGACCAGGACCACGGCCGCGAGCGGGATCCCGACGCTGCGCACGATCCCTGCGTAGCCGAGCAGCAGCCCACCGAACGCGGCCGCGACGAGGCCGAGGCGGTCCTGCCAGAGCAGGCAGGCGAGCGCGCCGAACAGCGCCACGTGGTAGGTCGTCTCGGACATGATCGCGTGCTCGACGACGATCAGGTAGGCGTCGAGCGCGGCGGGGACCACGCCTATCAGCGCGAGCCACCGCGATACCCCGCGGCGGACGAGCAGTGCGTAGAGGACGACGACGATCGCCAGCCCGAGCGCGTGCTGGAGGACGATCAGCGCGCCCGCGCTGCCGAGCGCGTGGAACGGGGCGACGAGGAACGCGTAGCCGTCGACGCGCGTGGTCGACAGCCGCCCGGTGACCGCCGAGATGATGTAGCTGTTGGAGTCCGAGAACCAGGTGCCCGGGTAGATCGCGACGAGCGCGGTCACCCGCAGCGCGGCCGCGATCAGCAGCAGCACCGCGAGGGGCCAGTGCGGCCGCAACCGGTCGAGCGCGCCGCGCCGGCCCGGCGCAGCGGCCGGCCCCGCTGCGGAGCGTGGCTCGGTCGCCAGGAGCTCGCTCACTCGCGCGAGGCTAGCGCGCCCCGGGCGCGATCCGGTTAGCCGTTCACACGAAGCGCTGCACGAAGCGCAGGGCCGTGTCGGCGACCTCGCGCCAGCCGTGGTCGATGGTCAGCGAGTGCCCGCGCCCCTCGAGCTCGACGATCTCCGTCGTTGCCTCGTTGCGCTCCTGGCGCTTGAACGACGCGTTGGCGATCACGGGCGGGACCGTGTGGTCGGAGTCGGAGGTGATGATCAGCAGCGGCCCGCGCTCGGAGGTCTCCGAGTCGACCTTCGCCTCGGTCCACGGGTTCAGGTTCGCCGCGGCCGCCTGGAACAGCGGAGCGCCCGAGCCCGGCACCGAGTAGGCCTCGTAGAGCTGCTTGGCCTCGTCCTCGTCGACCGCGTTGCCGAACGCGTAGCGGAACTGGTCGTAGGTGAGCGGCACCGCGCGGTTGCGGTTGGCCGGGTTCGTCAGTACCGGGCTCGCCGAGCGCAGCGCCGAGATCGGCAGCGGCAGCACGCCGCGGAACGGCGCCGGGCTGATCGCCACCGACGCGGCCGACAGCCCTCGCCCCGCGATGATCTGCGTCAGCAGGCCGCCGAAGGAGTGCCCGATCACCACCGGCTTGCGCTGAAGCTGGCCGATGTGCCCCGCGACGTGGTCGGCGATCTCGCCGATCGTCTTGCCGGCGAAGACCTCCGGGTGGGCCTTGGCCTCCTCGACGGTCCTCGGATCGTCCGGCCAGTCCGCGCAGACGGGCGCGAAGCCCGCGGCGTCGAACACCTCGGTCCAGCGATCCCAGCTGCTCGGCAGCAGCCAGAGGCCGTGGACGAAGACGACGGGCGTCCGCTCGGACGCGTTGGCCTGGGCGATCTGGTCCGCGACGGAGAGCTCGGCGGGCGTGGTGCTGGACATGCGGCGGACAGTACGCGCGCACGGCGGCGCCCGGCATCCGTCAGGCGACTGAAGCGAGTGGCTCGACTCGCGTAGAATCGCGCCACGGCCATCCATCCGACACCTCCGCGCGTCGCCGACTCGGACCAGATCACCCCTGCCGAGCTGCGGCTCGCCGCGCGCAATCACGGCCTCCCGCTCGAGGCGCTCGCCTACGACCTCACCCCGGCGGGCCTGCACTACCTGCTCGTCCACTACGACATCCCCGTCGTCGATCCGGGGACGTGGCGGCTGGCGGTCGCGGGCGCGGGCGAGCTGTCGCTCTCGCTCGACGAGCTCCGCGCCCGGCCGACGACGACGCTGGCCGTGACGCTCGAGTGCGCCGGCAACGGGCGGGCGCTGTACGACCCGCGTCCGCTGAGCCAGCCGTGGCTGCTCGAGGCGGTCGGAACGGCCGAGTGGACCGGCGTGCGGCTGCGCGACCTGCTCGAGGAGGCCGGCGGCGAGGGGGTCGAGGTGCTCTTCCGCGGCCTCGACCGCGGCGTCGAGGGGGGCGAGGACCAGCGCTACGAGCGCAGCCTCCCCATCGAGGACGCCCTGCGCGACGAGGTGCTGCTCGCCTATGCGATGAACGGCGCGCCGCTGCCGCCGCAGCACGGCTTCCCGCTGCGTCTCGTCGTCCCCGGCTGGTACGGGATGACCTCCGTGAAGTGGCTCGAGCGCGTCGAGCTGCTCGACGCCCCGTTCACGGGCTATCAGCAGCGCACGGGCTATCGCATGCGCCAGGCGCCCGAGGACGAGGGCGAGCCGGTCGACCGCATGCTCCCGCGGTCGCTGATGATCCCCCCGGGCTTCCCGGACTTCGCGAGCCGCGAGCGCCACATGGACCTCGGCCCCACGACGGTCCGCGGCCGCGCCTGGTCGGGCGCGGGGACGATCGAACGTGTCGAGCTCTCCGCCGACGGCGGCGAGAGCTGGCGCGACGCGACGCTCGGTCCCCAGCCGTCGCGCTGGGCGTGGCGGGCGTGGTCGTGCGACTGGGCGCCCCCCGGGGCCGGGCGCTACGGGCTGTGCTGCCGCGCCACCGACGCGACCGGCGCGAGCCAGCCCCTCACGGCCGGCTGGAACCTGGGCGGCTACGCCAACAACGGCGTGCAGCGCGTCGGCGTGGTCGTCGAATAGACCCCGGCTCAAGTCGGCCCCGGGAGCCGCCGACGAACGTTCCGTGGACACACTGGAGCGCGCGCGCTGCGACTACTGGGAAGATCCAGCGGGGTCGCTGGAGACCGCGATCCGCCTGCTCGAGGCCGGCCGCGCCACCGGTGACACCGCGCTGCAGAGCCGCGCGCTGTCGCTCCAGGGCGCGATCTCCCTGCACCGGGGCGACGTCCACGGCGCGTTCGCGCTCGCGGCCGAGGCCGAGCGCCACGCCGGCGAGTCGCCCGCTGCGCGGATCGAGCTCGCCGCGCTCAACGCGCACCTGCACTTCTTCTCCGGCGCCTACGCCGAGTCGCTGCGCCAGGCCGAGCTCGGCGTCGTGCTCGCCGACCGCCACGGCGAGCCGGGCCTGCGCATCCACGCACGGCGGATGGGCTGCGTCGCCTTCGGCAACGTCGGGGTCGACGACTGGCCCGAGCGCCTGGTGCTGCTGCTCGAGCTCACCGAGGCGGCCGGCTCGGCCTGGGAGCAGTCGATCGCCCACAACGACCTCGCGCACCTGCGCATGACCGAGGGCGACCTCGCCGCCGCCGAGACCCACATGCGCCGGGGCCTCGAGCTGGCGGACTCGCTCGCGCCGCGCAACCGCTTCGCGCTCGGCGTCCTGCACTGCACCCGCGCGGAGATGCGCCTGCGCGCGGGCGCGCCCGACGCCGCGCTCGCCGACGCGGTGCGGGCCACCGAGCACCTCACCTTCTCCCCCGAGGTCAACCCGTACCTGCTCGCCATGACCGTGCTGATGGAGGTCGAGGCACTGCTCGCGCTCGGCCGCGTCGAGGACGCCCGCCGCGCCGGCGACCTCGCGCTCGAGCGGCTCGGCGACCGCGTCCCGCAGGCCCGGGCGATGATCCTCAGCGCCGTGGCCGAGGCGCTGCGCGCGGCCGGTCGTCACGAGGAGGCCTACGACGCGCTCGCCCGCGGTGCCGCGCTCGAGCGCGAGGCGCTGCGGGAATTCTCCGAACTGCTGCTCGGGCTCGAGCGCGCGCGCATCGAGATGGCCGCGCTGCGCGAGCAGGCCGACCGCGATCCGCTCACCGGCGTGCACAACCGGCGCTACCTGGACCGCGCCCGGACGGGCGCGGCGGGCCCGCTGGCGGGCCCGGTCTCGCTGGCGATCCTCGACCTCGACCACTTCAAGTCGATCAACGACTCGTTCGGCCACCACACCGGCGACGCCGTGCTGGTACGCGCCGCGGAGCTGCTCGTCAAGCACGTCCGCGCCGAGGACATCGTCATCCGCACCGGCGGCGAGGAGTTCGCCGTGCTGATGCCCGCCTGCGACGCCGCCCGCGCCGCGGCCGTCTGCGAGCGCCTGCGCAGGGTCATCGACCGCGAGCGCTGGGACGCGCTCGCCCGCGGCCTTGCGGTGACGGCGAGCATCGGCGTCGTGTCCGCGCCCGACGCGACCGCGCTCGACGAGCTCGGCCGCCGCGCCGACGAGCGCCTCTATGCGGCCAAGCGCGCCGGGCGAAACCGGGTCGCCGCCTGAGGCGCGCGCCGGTACGCTGCCGCCCCGATGCCCGGTCCCACCTCCGCGCGCGCCGCCGCCGCAGCGCTCATCGCCGCCGCCGCGCTCGCCGCGTGTGCGTCGCCCGCCGCCGCGCGCGAGCGCGTGCTCACCCTGAAGGGCGCGCACGCGCCCGGCCCTGCCCGGCTGGACACCGTGAGGGTCCTGCAGATGGGCCCGGCGTCGGCCGGTCACGTGCTGGTGCTCGAGCCGGGCACGTCGGCCGGCGCGCCGTACTTCCGCCCGATCGCCCATGACCTGCTCGCGCGCCTGCGTGGCTGGCAGATCTGGGCCGTCGACCGTCGCGAGAACGGCCTCGAGGACCGCTCGGTGCTGCGCCGGGCGCTCGAGAACAAGGTCTCGGTGCAGCGGCTCTTCGACTACTACCTCGGCTGGATCGGCAAGGAGGACCCGGGCCGCCACTTCGAACCCGTCGCCGACGCGGACGCCTCCTACGTCAAGCGCTGGGGCATGGCGGTGGCGATGGGCGACCTCCACCGCGTGATCGCCGCCGCGCGGCACGGCGGCCGCACCGTGGTGCTCGGCGGGCACTCGCTCGGCGGCTCGATGACCACCGCCTACGCGACCTGGGACTTCGGCGGGCGCGCGGGCGCACGCGACCTCGCCGGGCTCGTGTTCATCGACGGCGCGGGCGGCTCGTTCGGACGCGGCGTGCCGACCGCCGCCGAGGCGCGCAAGTCGCTCGCCGACCTCGACCTGTCGAGCGCCTCGCCGTTCTTGAACCTCGGCTTCGGGCCGTGGCAGGCCGGCGTCTTCAACGCCATCGGATCGACCGCCGCCCGGCTGGCGCCGCACGCGCTGTCGGTGTTCGACGCGTGGCCGCTGCTCCCGGGCATCCTGCGCCCGCCCGCGCCGGCGACCAACCGCGGAGGCTACGGCTACGCGGTCGACACGCAGACCGCGCCGAAGAGCCTCGCGCTGGTGCAGATGCACATCGGGCATCTGGCCGACACGGGCTCACGGCGCGACTGGGTCGACGGCGAGCTCGGCACCGCCGAGCGGGCCGCGCAGCTGTTCTCGGGCATCCCGTCGATGGACGGGAGCTCCTGGTATCACCCCGTCCGCCTCTCGCTCGACGCCGGCGCGATCGACAACGGCATTCCCAACCCGGCGCAGAAGGTCCTGGGCGACCGCACGATCCACGGTCGCGACGTGCACCTGCCCATGTACGCGATCGAGACCTCGCTCGGCGCGGGACGCGTGCTCAACAACGTGCGGGCGCTGGCACGCCGATCCGGCGTGCCCCGCCGCAGGGTCGTCCTGGTCGACCGGCACACGACGATGGCCCACATCGATCCGCTGGTCGACGTCCCGCGCCGCAACGCGTTCCTGAAGACCGTCGTCCCGTTCCTGACACGGATCGGCTGACGCATAGACTCGGCCGCATGGACGTGCGGATCGCCCGTGTGGACCTGGGCGCGCCGCACGACGGGCTCGACGCGCTGCCCGGCTTCTACGGCGACGGCCTCGGGCTCGCGTGCACGCGCGACGGCGACACGCTGACCGTTGTGGCCGGCGATGCGAAGCTCGCCTTCGGCGCGCGCGACGGCGCTCCCTTCCACCACTTCGCGCTGCTCGTCCCCGGCGACCGCTTCGACGCCGCCGTCGCCTGGCTCGCCGCCCGCGCGCCGCTGCTGCCGGGCAAGGACGGCGGCGCCGAGTTCGACTTCTCGTTCTGGGACGCGCGGGCGGTCTATGTCCACGATCCGGCCGGCAACATCGTCGAGCTGATCGCCCACCGCGGCGAGGCCGAGAACGGCGCGACGGGCGCGTTCGAGGCGGCTGAGCTGGCCGGGATCTCGGAGATGGGGATCGTCGGGCCGGGCCTCGCGGAGGCAGCCGCCGCACTCGAGGACGAGCTCGGCCTCGAGCTCTGGTCGGGCGGAGTCGACGACGACGCGACCGGCCTCGGCTTCGTCGGCCGCAAGGCGCACACGTTGATCCTCGCCGGGCCGGGTCGTGGCTGGCTGCCGACGGGGCGCCCGGCCGAGATCCACCCCGTCGCGGTGACGATCGCCGGCGGTGAGCGCTCGGGCGAGGTGGCGCTGCCGGGCGGGCGCGTCAGCCGCGTGCCGGGCTGAGCGCGAGCGCCTCGCGCGCGCCGGCGATCAGCGCCCGGGCGGATCGCCGGCCTCGAACGCGATCCGCGGTTGCCAGCCGGCCTCCGCGCAGGCGGGGTCCGCGGGTCGCAGGCTTTCTCCATGACCGAACGAGAGCAGGCCACGCGCCCCGAGGACCTCACGCGCCTGTTCGTCGAGCGCGCCAACGGCGGCGACGTCGACGGGCTCAGCGAGCTCCGTGCCCCCGACGCCGTGCTGGGCTTTCCGCCCGGAGAGCCGTGGCTAGCGCAGTTCGGCGACGAACGAGCTCCAGGCGCTCGTGTCCCCGAAGTCGCTCGCCGACAGCGACCGCATCAGCCGCTCCGCGCCGCGCGCGGGATCGGCGTGCGGCACGCCGGCGCCGTCGAGACGCAGCGAGATCAGGCTTCCCCGCGCGAGCGCGCCGTCGCGGTCGACGTCGACCCGCAGCAGCGCGCTGAGCGCGGAGTTGCCGCCCGTGCCGAAGTTGTGCCAGCCGGTCAGGTTGCCGAGCGAGTACGCAATCAGGCGGTCGCGGTAGAGCTGCAGCCCGCGGACGACGTGCGGGCCGGAGCCGAGCACGAGGTCGGCGCCGGCGTCGACGGCGACGCGGGCGAAGCGGCGCGAGTCGCCGCGGTCCTCGCCGTAGGCGTGCTCGTGGCCGTAGGGGACGTGGTCCTTGCCCGCTCCCTCCGCCCCGGCGTGCAGGAAGGCGACGACGATCCGCGCCCGCCGTGCGGCGGCTCCCACCAGCGCACGCACCGCGGCGTCGCTGCTCATCGGCGCGCTCCACGGGTAGGTCGAGAACCCGACGAAGGCGATCCGCGCGCCGCCTCGACGCAGCACCGTGACCTGCCCCGGCGCGCCCGTCCAGCGCACGCCGGCGCCGCGCAGAGCAGCGTGCGTCTGCGCCATCCCGGAGCCGCCGAAGTCGTGGGCGTGGTTGTTGGCCTGGTTGACCACGTCGATGCCCGCCCACCGCAGCGTCGCCGCGTTGGCAGGCGGCGCCTGGAACGCGAAGCAGTTCGACCGCCCGCCGGCGCACTTCGAGCGGCCGCCCGACCCGAACGTGCCCTCGTAGTTGACGGCGGCGACGTCGGCGCGGCGCAGCGCGCCGGTGAGGCTCGCAAGCTGCGGCCGGCCCCGGTTCGGCGGGCGGCCGTAGGAGGAGCCGAGCGTGACGTCGCCGCCCCAGACGATCGAGACGCCGGAGACGCGCCGTGCCGCGGTGGCCGGGTCGGCGCCGATCGCCAGCGCGAACAGCACCGCCGCGACGGCGGCGGGGATCGCCCTCGGGCTCATGCCGACGCGGGCCGGGCGCGCCGCGGGAGCAGCCACAGGATCGGGGCCGCGACGATCGCGGTGGCGCCGAGGGCGAGCGCTGCGACCCCCAGGCTGTCCAGCGCGTATCCGCCGAGCAGTGCGAGCGCCGCGCCGAACAGCCCCGAGAGCAGGTCGTTGAAGCCGAGCAGCCCGCCGCGCTCGGCGGGGCTCGTGCGATCGACGAGCTGCGCGGTCGCCGCGACGAAGGACACGTTCCAACCGACGCCGAGGCCGAACAGGAGCACGGCCGTGGCGACGACGCTCTCCACCCACAGCAGCCCGGCCGTCGAGACGGCCATCACCGTCAGGCCCGCCACGAGCGCCGGCGCGCGACCGACCCGGTCGATGAGCGTCCCCACGACGATCACCAGCGCGTACATCCCGAGCACGTGGGCGCCGATCACCGGGAAGACGTCCTGCTGGTGATGGTGATGGTGCTCGACCACCACGTAGCCCGACAGGTTCATGACCGAGACCATCACGCCGAAGCTCGCGAGCGCCGTCAGCATCGCCGGCCGGACACCCGGGCGCAGCAGGATCTCGCGCAGCGCCACCGGGGGAGCCGCGGGCTCGGCGTCCCCCTCGCCGGAGATCAGCTCGGCGATCCGCTTGGGGTCCGGCCGCACGAGCGCGACGAGCCCGAGGGCGACGAGGCTGATGGCGCTCGCGGCCAGCCACGGGACCGTCAGCGCGCCGGCCTCGAGCTCGCGGCCGGCGAACAGCGGCGAGAAGACCGCCGGCCCGAGGATTGCGCCGAAGACCGAGCCGAAGAGCACGTAGGAGATCCCGCGCGCGCGGCGCGCCGGCCTGTACATGTCACCCGCGGCGGCGCGGATCAGCAGCGAGACGCCGTTGGCCGCGCCCGTGAGCGCGAAGCCGAAGATCACGAGCGGTGCCGAGCCGAGGTTCGCCGCCAGTGCCGTCACGGCGCAGCCCACGGCCGCCGACCCGTAGCCGGCGGCGATCACCGGGCGCCGCCCCAGGCGGTCCATCGCGCGCCCCGCGGGCACCGCCGTCAGCGCGGAGGCGGTGAGGAAGATGGCCGGACCGAGGCCGAGCAGGCCGGTCGCGCCGGTGATCAGCACGAACGTGAGCGACGACACGGCCGCGACGAGCTGGAGCACGGCGGAGTAGACGGCCATCGTCGCCGCGAGGACCACCGTGTTGCGGCGGACGGCCGCCTCGAGCCGGGCGTCCGCCATCCCTCGCCTAGCGCCGGGTCCGCTCGACCACGCGCACGGCGACGCGCGTCGGCCGCGATGGCGCCTCGAGCGAGAGGAAGTCGCGCAGGGGCGCGTGGTGGTCGCAGTACGGGCAGGCGAGGACGTCGAGCGGCGTCAACGGCTGGCGTGGGAGCGCGACCGGCGCGTCGCAGTCCGGGCAGGCGATCGTGCCGACCGCGAGCAGGTTCGTCCGCGCGCGGCGCTGCTCCTCGTGCACTCCCTGGCGCGCGACGACCTCATCGGGGTCCGGATCGCCGATGCCGCGGAACAGGCTCACGCGGCGAGTCTAGAGACCGTTGAGCTGCCGCACTGCCCGCAGAAGGCCGCCGGCCGTGACCTGGTCGACCGCGACGATCGACGGAAGCCGCCCGCGTACGCGCTTGCACGCGCGGGCGCGCCCGACGAGCACCGACGCCTTGTTGACCTTCGCGGAGGCGGCGAGGTCCGGCTGCTGCGGCGGGATCGGCGGCGACCAGTGGTTCATGAGGAACAGCGAGCCCTTCGTCGCGCCGCGATTGGGCACGCACGACGCGCGCCAGTTCGCCTTGCGCGTGATCTGCTCGGGCTTCTCCCAGCTGTAGGGCGTCTCCTGCAGGATCCCGTCGTAGGCGAGGTGGTACCACGGCTTGCGCCCGGCGTGGTGCTCGGCGAGGACGACGACCTGCTGGCGGTGCTCGATCATCCAGCGCAGCGTCGGCCAGTGCGACGTCGAGCCGCGGTAGACGCGCGCGCCGAGCCCGGAGGCGTACATCGCCTTCACGAAGTCGGCCGGCGTGACGTAGTCCTCGTTGACGATCTCGAACACGTTGTCGGGATGCGCGTCGAGCCAGCGGCTGATCTGGTGCAGCCCGGCGACCAGCGGCGTCGAGCCGATCTCGCACAGCTCGTGGCAGAAGTAGAGGCCGGGCGTCACCCCGGGGACGTGGCCGTCGTCGTCGGTCGTGACGGTGCCGTCGGCCGCCGGCACGCCGTAGTGGGTGTCGAAGAGCAGGCCGCGGATGCCGTAGCGCAGCTGGGCGGGCATCGCGACCGACTGGTTGGGGATCTGCCACCCCAGCGACTGGGCGGACATCGCGTTGTGGGCGGCCGGCAGGACGACGCGATCGAAGTGCCGCTCGCACAGCGCCTTCGCGCCGTTGCAGCGTGACGGCGGCTTGGCGGCGGCCGGCGCAGCCAGGACGAGCGCGGCGGCGAGCGCCGCCACGAGCGGGGGAGCGATCCTCATGCCCCGCAACGTAGCGACGCGCGCCGCGCGCGGCTCAGCCCGTGCCGAGCGTGATCGCGTAGAGCTGGAGCCGCTTGTCGCTCGGCAGCGAGATCGCCTGCACGGTCTTGGACGCGTCGAGCGCGATGTCGGTGCCCCAGATGTTCACCGGTGGCCCGTCCTGGCCCTGGCCGGCCTTGAGCCTGTATTCCATCGCGATCGCCTTGCGGTTGCCGAACGAGCCGCCGCCCGCCCAATCGGTCAGCTGCAGCGGCACCTGCGCCGTGCTGCCGTCCGAGTAGCTGACGGTGACCTTCGTGTCGACGTCCCCGTTGTGGGTGGCCCCGAGCACGTGGGCGACTGCGTAGCTTCCCTCGGGCATGACCAGCGCCTGCCCGCGCGCCTCCACGAAGTTCGGGTCCGTGCCCGCGGTCGGCGGCGCCTGATAGGTCACGCCGCCAATCGTCGCCGGGCCTGCCGACGGCATCAGGTTGGCCGCGAAGCTCCACCCGCTGTCGTCGAAGTTGCCCTGCGCCGGGTTCTCCAGGGTGGCGACGCCGTCGTGGTTGTAGTCCCGTGACAGGTCGACCGCGCAGGCGCCGCCGGAGGTGCTGGCGCAGCTGCCCGAGCGCACCAGGATCGTCGCGTTGCGGGTGATCGCCGGGGCGCCGTCCATCTGCGCCCGCACCGACACGGGGTAGCTGCCCTCGGGCGTGCCGGCCGGGACGGTGACGGTGAACGGCACCGCGGCCGAGGTCGGCAGGCCGTGCGAGCGGATCAGCGTGTCCGCCGTCGCCGGCCGGATCGTGAAGCCCTGCGGAGCGGTCGCCGACAGCGACACGTCGGCGTTGCCGGGCGTCGTGGCCAGCAGCTGCATCGTCAGCTTCGTCGTCGTCGCCTTGTCGGGCGACGGCTCGGCGATCGCCTGCGCGGGCGTCAGGCGCCCGGACAGGTCGACCGTAGTGAACGGGGCGCGGTCGACCGACGGCGGTGCGTCCTTGGCGCCGGTGCCCCACGTCGAGGGCTTCGTGCCCACGGCGTAGGCGAGCTTCGCGCCGTGCGCGATGTCCTTCTGCGTCACGTAGGTGCGCGAGAAGGCCTTCCCGTCGAGCGACGCGCTCTGGATGTAGCGCGCGTCGTCGCTCGAGCCGGGCGCGCTGATCTGCAGCGCGCCGCCCTGCGAGGACGCGTAGCTGCCGACCTGCACCGTCGCCCCTTCGAACTGCGGGCTCGAGATGCCGTAGAAGTTCGCGCCGCTCATCGTCGGATAGAGCCCGAGCGAGGAGAACACGTACCAGGCCGACATCGTGCCGAGATCGTCGTTGCCCGTCATCCCGTCGGGCCCGTTGGTGAACAGCGTCTCCGCGGCGCGCACGACGGTCGCGGTCTTGTACGGCTGCCCCGTCCACAGGTATGTGTAGGGCGAGAGCAGATCCGGCTCGTTGTTCGGGTTGTAGGTCTTCGCGCCGTAGTAGTTGTAGGCCGAGTTGACCCACTCCGTGCGCGCGGTGCCCGCCGGGTCGGCGAGCAGCTTGTCGTAGGCGAAGAAGTCGTCGAGCCGCTGGTTGGCGGGCGCGTTGCCGCCGAGCAGGCCGATCATCCCCGCCGGGTCCTGCGGGACGAGCCACTGGTACTGGTAGGCGCCGGACTCGTGGAACTGGTCGTCGCCGGTCGCCGGGTCGTAGGGATCCATCCACGCGCCGTCGTCCATCCGCGGGCGGAAGTGGCCGATCGAGGCGTCCCACAGGTTGCGGTAGTTCTGCCCGCGCTTGGCGAGCATCGCGGCGTCGTCGTCATGGCCGAGGCCCTTGGCCATCAGCGACAGCGCGGCGTCCGCGGCCGCGTACTCGAGCGTCGCCGACGCCGGATGCTGGCAGTCGTTGTCGCCGCCCTTGACCACGCAGCTCTCCCCCGAGGGGATGTAGCCGCGCTTCGTGTACCAGGGGTTGCCGTTGCGGCCGTTGTAGGGCGAGCTCGCCGGCGGCGTGCCCATGACGTTGCGGCGCATCGCCGCATAGGCCTCCTGCTCATGGCCGGCCAGCAGGCCCTTGGACCAGTTCTCGACCAGGAACGGGGTGACCGGGTCGCCGGTCATGATGTTCGTCTCGGAGTTCACGAGCTCCCAGCGCGGCAGCCAGCCGCCCTCGCGCTCGACCGCGAGCAGCGACAGCGCGACGTCGCGCGCGACCTTCGGCTGCAGCAGCTCGAGCAGCTGGTTCTGCGGGCGGTAGGTGTCCCACAGCGAGAAGTTCGCCATCGGCGTCCAGTCGCTCGCCGTGTGGACCTTGCCGTCGAAGCCCATGTAGGCGCCGTCCACGTCGCCGACCTCGTTGGGGTGCATGAGCGCGTGGTAGAGCGCCGTGTAGTAGGCCGCGCGGCGGTCGGTCGAGCCGCCCTGGATCGTCGCCTTGGACAGCATCGTCTGCCAGCGGTCGTGCGCGGCGGTGCGGACGGCGTCGAAGTCGAAGCCCTGGCTGGACGTCTCGGCGTCGAGGTTCTTGCGCGCGCCGGCCGCGCCGGTGTAGGAGATGCCGACCTTCGCGATGACCTGCTTCGCGTTCGTGGCGTCGAAGGTCACCCAGCCGCCGTTGGCGCCGGAGCCGTTGTCGCTCGTGCGCGAGCCCGGCGTCAGCGTCGAGTTGCGCCACGTGCCGTAGCTCGCGAACGGACGGTCGAACTGCGCGCTGAAGAAGAGGCGGTGCTCGTCGTGTCCGGCGCAGAAGCCGCCGTCGTCGACCCAGCCCTCGACCGTGCGGTCGCCGGTGATCTCGAGGTGCGAGGACTTCACGCCCATGTTCGCCCGGCCGGTGTTGAAGAGCACGTTGGCCTGGTCCGTGGACGGGAACGTGTAGCGCTGCCAGCCCGTGCGCTGGGTGGCCGTGAGCTCCGCGCCGATGCCGTAGCGGGCGAGCTGCACCTGGTAGGAGCCGGGGTGCGCCTGCTCGGCGTCGTGGCTGAAGCTGGAGCGGTAGTCGTCGGGGTTGCCCGAGGTCACCGTGCCGGTGGTCGGCATCATCGGCAGCTCGCCGAGCACGCCGCAGCCGACGCCCGACAGATGCGTCTGGCTGAAGCCGTAGATGTAGTCGCGGCTGTAGTCGTAGCCGCCCTGGCCCCCGTTGTCGGGGCTGACCTGGACCATGCCGAACGGCATCGACGCGCCCGGGAACGTGTTGCCGAAGTTCTCGGTCCCGATGAACGGGTTCACCTCGGTCGTCAGGTCGGTCGCCGTCGCCGCGCTCGCCGTGGCGGGCAGCGCGAGCGCGAGCAGCGCCAGCAGCAGCGTGAATCGGATTCGCACGAAGGCCTCCACTTCGTTCTCCCCCGGATGACCGTCGTCCCCTGACAACGTTGTCATCCTCGAGCGGCGAATGGTACGGGACTCGTGGGCGGAGCGCAAGTCGGGTGTGGCATCACATCTCGAACCCCGGCACCGCGAACGTGCCGCACACCGCATGGTTTGCCCGCGCCGACTGAACCCACACGGCCGAATCGGCTCGCGCTCAGGCCCCGCGCGATTGCCCGACCCGGTCATACCGCCGACGCGCCCGATCCGCGCTCGACACCCCTTGCGCCGTTTGCTACCAACCATTGGGACACGGCTCTGCGGAGGAGCCGGGCCGGCCCCCCAGGCAGGGGTGCCCGCGGGACCGGCGCATACGGGAGGAGATACCGGATGTCGACACGCGCCTCGCGCGTCGTTTGCTGGATCGTCGGCGTCGTCGCACTCGCGGCCGGCGCCATCACCACGCAGGCCACCGCCGCCACCACCGCGGCCCCGCGCGCGCACGTCTGGATCACCACGCCCGACGGCGCCATGAAGATGTCCGACCGGGGCTCGGTGGCGTTCCACAAGGGCGGCTCGAGCAACCTCACGGTCACCGTCGACCCGTCGCGCGGCTATCAGCGCATGGACGGCTTCGGGGCTTCGATCACCGACTCCTCGGCCGTCGTGCTCTCGCGGCTCGGTCACAAGCAGCTCGACGCGACGATGACCGACCTGTTCAGCCCGAGGACCGGCGACGGCCTGGACTTCCTGCGCCAGCCGATGGGCTCCTCGGACTTCACGGCCAGCCCGCAGCACTACACCTACGACGACGTGCCGGCCGGCGAGACCGACTACGGCATGCGCCACTTCTCGATCGCGCACGACCGCAAGCAGATCCTCCCGCTGCTGCGCCAGGCACTGAAGATCAACCCGCAGATCAAGGTCATCGGCACGCCCTGGAGCCCGCCGGCGTGGATGAAGACCACGCAGAGCCTCGTCGGCGGCAAGCTGATCGACGAGCCGCGCGTCTACGACGCCTACGCCGACTACTTCGTCAAGTTCGTCCAGGCCTACGAGCGCGCCGGCGTCCCGATCTACGGGCTGACGCTGCAGAACGAGCCGCAGAACCGGAACCCGTCGGGCTACCCGGGCATGGACTTCCCCGTCGCCCAGGAGGCGAAGCTGATAGAGGCGCTCGCTCCGAAGCTGCGCTCCGCGCACCTCGACACGAAGCTCTTCGGCTACGACCACAACTGGTCCGAGCACCCGAACGACGTCGCCTCCACCCCGCCGGGCCAGGATCCGGAGACCGAGTACCCGTTCGACCTGATGCGCTCGGGCGCCGGGAAGTACCTCGCCGGCACCGCGTTCCACTGCTACGCCGGCGACCAGACCCGCCAGACCGACATGCACGACGCGTTCCCCGACAAGGGCGTCTGGTTCACCGAGTGCTCCGGCTCGCACGGCCCGAACGACCCGCCGGCCCAGGTGTTCTCGGACACCCTCAAGTGGCACGCGCGCAACCTCGTGCTCGGCGTCACCCGCAACTGGGGCAAGACCGTCGTCAACTGGAACCTCGCGCTCGACCCCGCGGGCGGCCCGCACAACGGCGGCTGCGACACCTGCACCGGCGTGGTCACCGTCGGCCCGGACGACCAGGTCAGCCGCAACGCCGAGTACTTCACGCTCGGGCACCTCGCCCGCTTCGTGAAGCCGGGCGCGACGCGGATCGCCAGCACCTCGTTCGGCACGACCGGCTGGAACGGCCAGATCATGGACGCCGCGTTCCGCAACCGGGACGGCTCGACCGCGCTCGTCGTGCACAACGAGAACGACGACCCGCGCTCGTTCGCGGTCCAGCAGGGCGACGAGTCCTTCGACTACACGCTGCCCGGCGGCGCGCTCGCGACGTTCACGTGGCCGGCCTCCACGGCGCTCGACGACGGCCTGAAGCTCCTCCCGGCCGACGGCACGACGGCGAGCGCCGATCCCAACGGCGCCGACGCGGCCAATGCGACCGACGACGATGCCACCACCCGCTGGAGCACCGGCACCGCGCAGGCCGCAGGCCAGTGGCTCCAGGTCGACCTCGGCCGGGAGCGCTCCGTGCGCCGCGTCGTGGCCGACACCGGCGCCGACGTGGGCGACTTCCCGCGCGGCTACGAGCTGGCCACGAGCGACGACGGCCAGCACTGGACGACGGCGGCGTCCGGCAGCGGCACCGGCCAGCTCACCGCCATCGACATCCCCGCGACGCGCGCCCGGTACGTGCGCGTCACCCAGACCGCGACCGCGCCCCAGTGGTGGTCGGTCGCCGACCTGCGCATCTACGGCTAGGGAAACAAAGGAGAACCATGTCCCGCAGACCGATCATCGCGACGCTCGCCGCCGCGACCGCGCTCGCGGTGCCCACCGCGCTCGCGGTACCGGGCGCCGGAGCGACGAGCACCCATCGCGCCGCGTCCAGCCAGGCGACGCTGCCCTACGAGAACCCCAACCTGTCCGTGCGCAAGCGCGTGACCGACCTGCTCTCGCGCATGACCTTGCCGGAGAAGATCGGTCAGATGACCCAGGCCGAGCGGGGCAGCATCAAAGGCGACGAGGTCACCAGCGACGTCCTCGGCAGCGTGCTGTCCGGCGGCGGCTCGGTCCCGACGCCGAACACGCCGACCGCGTGGGCCGACATGGTCGACTCCTACCAGAAGGACGCGCTGGCGACGCGCCTGCACATCCCGATCCTCTACGGGATCGACACCGTCCACGGCGACGGCAACATGTACGGCGCGACCGTCTTCCCGCACAACATCGGGCTGGGCGCGACGCGCGACCCGAACCTTGTGCGCCGGGTCGAGCACATCGCCGCC
>DATBDM010000217.1:0-7791 GCA_036269915.1 Solirubrobacteraceae bacterium
ACCCGGCCGCAGTTGGCCGATCCCGCCCACGCGCTGCACCGAGGCGGCCTGCCAGTGCGCTCAGCCCGTGTTGCGCAACCCCGCCGCGATCCCGGAGATCGTGGCGAGCAGGGCGGAGCGGCCGTCCTCGTCGCCCGACCGCAGCCGGCCGAGGAGCTCGACCTGCAGGTGGTTGAGCGGGTCGACCCACGGGTTGCGGTGCGAGAGGCGGGAGAGCAGCGCCGGGGTCGAGCCGAGCAGGCGCGACTCGCCGGTGATCTCCGGCAGCCGGCGCACGAGCCGCTCGTACTCGTCGGCGATCGTCGGCCACAGCCGCTCGCGGACCGGCTCGTCGACGAGCCGCAGGTAGCGGACCGTCACGTCCGGGTCGGCCTTGAAGAGCGCCATCTCGAGCGTCGAGATCACCGAGGCGAAGAAGGGCCAGCCGTTGCGCATCGAGCGCAGCTCGCCGAGCGGGGCTTCGCTGAGCGCGGTCCCCGCGCCGTACCAGGACGGAAGCAGCAGCCGGTTCTGCGTCCAGGCGAACACCCACGGGATCGCGCGCAGCGACTCGACGCCGCCAGCGCCGCCCGCCCGCGACGGCGGCCGCGAGCCGATGTTGAGGTCGCCGAGCTCGGCGATCGGGGTCGCCTGGGTGAAGAAGCGCAGGAAGTCCTCGTCCTCGTAGACCAGCGCCCGGTAGAGCGAGCGCGAGCGCGAGGCGAGCTGGTTCATGCGGTCGCGCCACGCCGGCGGGATCTCCGGTCCGGGTGCGTTGGAGGCCATCAGCACCGCGGACGTGGTCTGCTCGAGCGAGCGCAGCGCGAGCTCAGGGTGCCCGTAGCGCGCCGACACCGTCTCGCCCTGCTCGGTGATGCGGATCCGGCCGCGGACCGAGCGTCGCGGCTGCGCGAGGATGCCCTCGTACGAGCGCCCGCCGCCGCGCGAGGTCGACCCGCCGCGGCCGTGGAAGAGCTCGAGGGCGAGCCCGTGCTCGTCGGCCTGCGCCGACAGTCGCTCCTGCGCGACGTGCAGCGCCCACTGGCTCGACACGAAGCCCGTGTCCTTGCCCGAGTCCGAGTAGCCGAGCATCACCGTCTGGCGGTCGCCGTGCGTGCGCAGGTCGTCGCGATAGGGCACGCAGCCGTAGAGCGTCGCCATCGTCTCAGGCGCGCCCTGCAGGTCGGCGAGCGTCTCGAAGAGGGGCACCAGCCGCAGTCGCGGGGGCGGGTGGGGACCGGATTTCGGCCCCGTGCCGATCCCCGCCCGGCGCGCGAGCCACAGCGCGGTGAGCACGTCGGAGGGGCGCTCGACCATCGAGATCACGAGCGTCGGCACCGCCTCGCGGCCGTAGCCGCCGTCGGCGAGCGCGACCGTGTCGAGCACGCGCAGCAGCTCGCCCGCGGCGCCGTCGGGCGCCAGGCTGAGCCCGCGCCGCCCGGCCTCGATCGCCTCCGCGAGCAACGTGATCCGCTGGGCCTCGTCCTCGGCGCGCGCATACCCGGGCAGCAGGGCGCTCGCCGCCTCGCGCAGCACGCCGGAGGACTGCCGGACGTCGAGGCTCGCGAGGTGGAAGCCGAACACGTCGACCTGCCACAGCAGCTGCCGGATGGCCCCGTGCGCCACGTGCTCGGAGCCGAGGCACTCGCGCACGAGCGCGAGGTCGGCCCGCAGCTCGTCGGGCGAGGCGTAGCCGGGCTCGCGAGACACCGTCCCGCCCACCCGCAGCGTGTTGGTCAGCCGGTGCTCGACGAAGCCGAGCTTGGTGCGCAGCGGCTCCCACGCGCGGTGGGTCCGGCGCAGCACGTCGGCGGTCGGGAGCTCGGCCTCGTCGCGCGCGAGCGACTCCTCCAGCGCCGGCGTCAGCGGCACGCGGCGGTCGGCGTGCGAGTAGCGCCGCGCGAGCGCCCGCACCCGGTCGCGCAGCAGCCGGAGCGCCGTCTCGCGGTGCAGCTGCAGGGTGCGCGAGAGCGTGTCCGCCCCGACCTCGGGATGGCCGTCCATGTCCGAGCCCGCCCACGAGCCGAACGAGATGACGGGCAGCTCGACGCGCGTCGACAGCGTGCGCTCGAGCTCGGCGAAGGTCTCCGGCACGGCGTCGAACAGCCGCTCGAAGAAGAACAGGTTGCGGCGCACCTCGTCCTCGACGCGCGGACGCGCGCGGCGGACGTCGTCGGTCTGCCACCAGATCGTGAGGATCGTGCGCGCGTCGTCGAGCAGCGACCGCCGCCGGGAAGAGCCCGTGCGCGGGTCGTCGAGCCGATCGAGCAGCTCGAGCAGGTCCCACTGGTGGTCGAGGATCGAGCGCCGGGTCGCTTCGGTCGGATGGGCGGTGAGCACGAGCTCGATGTGCAGCGCGCGGATCGCCTCGTTGCCGTCGACGTGGCGCGAGTGCAGGTGCGCCGCCGTGTCGGCGAGCGACTCGCGCTGGCGCGTGCCCGGCGCGTCGTAGGTCCGGCGGCGGCGGATGCGCTCGCGCTCCTCGGCGAGGTTGGCGAGCTGCAGCTGCAGCGAGCAGGCCCGGATGTAGGGCTCCATCTCGGCGGTCGGCAGCTCGCGCAGGCGCCGCATCAGGGCGGCGCCGGCAGCCTGGTCGCCCGCCCGCAGGTCGGCGGCGGCGCTGTGCAGCCAGTCGACGTCGGCGGCGAACGGCTCGCCGCACTGCTCGACGAGGACGCAGCGCAGCAGCTGCGAGAGCAGCTCGGTCTCCCGCGCGAGCGGGGTGCCCTCGGACGCTTCGACGTGGGCGGGCTGCAAGGTCAACGCCCAGCCGATGGTACGCGCTGCGCGCTTCAGTGGACGGCCGCGGCAGCCAGCGCGCGCAGCGCCGGCGCGGCGTCCGCGAGCGGCGCGGTGCGATGGTCGCCCCACACCTCGAGCAGCCACGCGACGCCGTCGCGGTCGGGGGCGCCGACGCCGAGCCCGGCCGAGAAGCCGAGCTCCGCGAGCAGCGAGGCCTCGGTCGGGTCCGAGGTCGCGTCGTAGGCGCCGCCGGTCGCCATCGCCGCGGCGGTGAGCGGGTAGTCGGCGAGCGTGAAGCGCTCGTGCGCGGACTCGATCGGCCGCTCGGGGTCGGAGAGGTCGATCGCGCGCAGGGTCTCGACCCACGGCGAGCCCGGAGCGCTGCGGCTGAGCGACGCGCCGGGCGCGTCGAGCGCGCCGGCGGCGGCGAGCAGCACGGCGCCCAGCCGCTCCTCGACGCTCGCCTCCGGCCCGAGCCGGTCGAGCGCGGCCATGCCGTCGCCGATCAGCGCGGCGACGCGCGCCGGCGCCGACGGCCGGTCGCGCCGCGCCCGCCGTGCGTCGTCGCGCGGGGACTCGGGCTCGAAGCTGCCGGCGGTGCTGACGCGGCCGCGCCCGGCGCGCTTGGCCACGTACAGCGCGGCGTCCGCGGCGCGCAGGAGGTCGGCGGGCCGACCGCCCGGCTCGAAGCCGGCGACGCCGATCGAGACGCCGGCGTCGACCGGCCCGGCGGCGAGCACGTCGATCACCCGCTGGCCGAGCTCGGCCGCGCGGCCGGCACCGGCGCGCGGCAGCAGCAGCGCGAACTCGTCGCCGCTGAGGCGGGCCACGAACGCGTCGGGATGCATCTGGGCGACCGCCCGGAAGGCGTCGGCGACGGCGACCAGCGCGCGGTCGCCCGCGGCGTGGCCGGCGCGGTCGTTGGTCTCCTTGAGCCCGTCGAGGTCGCCGACGACCAGGGCGAGCACGTCGCCGGTCTCGGCCGCGGCGGCGACCTCCGCCTCGAGGCGCTCGTCGAGCGCGCGGCGGTTGGCGAGGCCGGTCAGCGCGTCCTCGAAGGCGAGCTCGGAGAGTCGCGAGAACAGCTCACCGCGCCCGACGGCGGCCGCGACCTGACCGCTGATCGCCTCGAGGAAGCGGACGTCGCGGTCGGCGAACGGGGCGTGGCCGTGCGAGCGCGACGCGTACATCTCGCCCCACACGCTGCCGGCGAAGATCACCGGGACGGCGACCGAGGAGGCCTTGTCGAGCTCGCGCAGCAACGCGATCTCGTGTGGCTCGGAGTCCGGGTCGCCGAGCGCGGCGCGGTGGGGCAGGCCGCGCAGCAGCATCGCGCGCAGGTCGGGATAGTCGGCGAGCCGGTAGACCTCCTCGGCGGGCCGGCGCTCCTCGCCCGGCCCGAGCTCGCCGACGTTGATCAGCGTGCGCAGCTCGTCGATCTCGCGGTCCCAGCGCGAGATCGACAGCGACGCCGCGCCGAGGGCCTCGCGCGCGGACTCGGCCGCGACCTCGATGACGTCGTCGAGCGAGTGGGCGCCCGCGACGGCGGCGGCGACCGTCAGCAGCGCGTGCAGCTCACGCTCCGGGCGGGCGGCCTCGGCCTCGCTCGGCTCCGCGGGCTCGGCCGGTGGCGGCGAGGCTCCGTCGAGGCAGGCGAGCAGCGCCTCGACGATGGTGGGGTCGAACTGGCGCCCGGCGCCGGCCTCGAGCTCGGCGCGCGCGTCGTCGGGTGCGAGCGCGGGCCGGTAGGGACGGTCGGAGACCATCGCGTGCCAGGCGTCGCAGGCGAGCACCACGCGCGACGCCAGCGGAAGGGCGGTTCCCGCGAGCCCGTCCGGATACCCCGTGCCGTCCCAGCGCTCGTGCTCGTGGCGGACCGCGGCCGCGACCGCGGCCATGCCTGGGAGCGGCGCGAGGATGCGCTCGCCGATGACGGGGTGCATGCGCATCAGCTCCCACTCTTCGGCGGAGAGGGGGCCGGCCTTGTGCAGGATCGCGTCGGGGACGCCGATCTTGCCGACGTCGTGCAGCAGCGCGACGGTGCCGATCTCCTCGAGCGCGTGCTCGCCGAGGCCGAGCTGGAGCGCCACGCGCTGCGACAGCTCGTGGACCGCGCCCGAATGGTCTCCGGTGTAGCCGTCGCGCGCCTCGAGGGCCGCGGCCAGCGAGCGCACGATGGCGCGGTAGGCGCCGGTGGCAAGGGCCTTCTCGCGCTCGAGGTCGGCGAGCACCGCGTGCAGCGCCACCTCGCCGTTGCGCAGGCCGAGGACCGCCGCACGGGCGTCCGCGCGCAGGTCGTCCACGCGCGGGCGGGTCAGGGCGGTGCTCATCACCCACCTTCATCGGCATCTGTGCGCGGCGATTTGACACCTGTATGGTCGGGTAGGGACGCGACCACGCATGCACTTCACGATCGACCACGACCCCATCGACGGCGGCCATCTCGTCGTCGCCTCCGGCGAGCTCGACGTCGCCGCCACCCCCCGCCTGTCCACCGTCCTGGCCATGGCCGGCACCGGCGGCGGCCAGCGCGTCGTCCTCGACCTTGTCGGGGTCGACTTCGTCGACTCGACCGCGCTCGGCACGATCCTGCGGGCGGCGGGCGAGCTCGAGCAGGCCGGGCACAGCCTCGTCGTGGTCGCTCCGGACGGTCCGGTGCGCCGCCTGCTCGAGATGACGAACCTCACCGGACGCTTCCGCGTCTTCCCGACGCGCGCCGAGGCGCTCGAGTCGCGCCCGTCGGCTCCCGCGGTCTGACCGCGGGGGCGCCACCACGGCGCGCCTAGGGGTTTGGAAACACCCCTGCACCGGTACTAGAACTCTCGTCATGGATCTGACGAGCACGCCGCGACGCGGCGACCGTCCCACGTCCTCGCGAGTCGATGCGAGCGAGCGCCGCGAGGTCGACCGGCGCCTGCGCGAGTACCACCGTGGGGGAGACGCGCAGCTTCGTTCGGACCTCGTCGAGCGGCTCATGCCGCTCGCCCGCAGCCTCGCGCTGCGCTTCACCCACTCCGGCGAGTCGGTCGACGACCTCGTGCAGGTCGCGGCCCTCGGGCTCGTCAAGGCGATCGACCGCTTCGACCCCGACCGCGGCTTCGCCTTCACCTCCTTCGCGACGCCGACGATCCTCGGCGAGCTGCGGCGCCACCTGCGCGACACCGCATGGGCGCTGCGCGTCCCGCGCGAGCTGCAGGAGCGCGCGCTGCTCGTCGGTCGCACCGCCGGCGAGCTGACCAGCTCGCACGGGCGCCGGCCGACGGCCAACGAGATCTCCCAGAGCACCGGCCTCTCGGTCGAGGATGTCGTCGAGGCCCGCGCCGCCGGGTCCGCCCGCCACGCGGTCTCGATCTACCGGCCGCTCAGCGAGGGCGAGGACGAGCCGCTCGCCGACGTGCTCGGCGCCGAGGATCCCGCCTTCGCCGCGATGGACGACGCGCTGACGAGCGAGCGCCTGCTCGCCTCGCTGCCGCCGCGCGAGCGCGAGATCCTGCGCCTGCGCTACCAGGAGGAGCTCACGCAGTGGCAGATCGGCGAGCGCGTCGGCTGCTCGCAGATGCACGTCTCGCGCCTGATCCGCCAGTCGCTGCGGCGGCTGCGCGAGACGGCTGAGGCCGCGGCTTAGGCCGCGACTTCCCGCAGCGCCACCATCTCGCGGCGCAGCGCCAGCTCCTCGAGGGCGCGGCGCTCGATGCTCTGCACCTCGGCGGGGCGGATCTCGAGCCGGCGGGCGGCCTCGCGGATCGACACCGGGTCCTGCTCGGTGCCGAGGCCGAAGCGCATCTTGATCACGGTCTGCTCGCGCTCGGGCAGCGAGGAGACGACCTCGCGCACGGCCTGGTCGCGCAGGGTCACCTCGACCTCCTCATCGGGGGAGGGCTCGCGGCCCGGCAGCAGCTCGCCGAGCTCGGTCTCGCCTTCGGTGCCGAGCGGGCGCTCCAGGCTCGTGACCTTGCGCGCGACGTCGCGCAGGTCCTCGACCTGCTTCGTCGTGAGCTGGGCGTGCGTGGCGATCTCCTCGATCGTCGGCGAGCGGCCCAGCTTCGTCGCGAGCTCGCGCTCGGAGGCGGCGATCTTGCGCTCGCGCTGGGCGACGTTGATCGGCAGGCGGATCGTGCGGCCGCGCTCGTCGAGCGCGCGGCCGATCGCCTGGCGGACCCACAACGTCGCGTAGGTCGAGAAGCGGAAGCCCTTGCGCCAGTCGAACTTCTCGACGGCGCGGATCAGGCCGAGCATGCCCTCCTGGATGAGGTCGAGCAGCGTCAGCTCGCCGAGGTTCTGGTACTTGCGGGCGATCGAGACGACCAGGCGCAGGTTGGAGTTGATCATCCGCTCCTTGGCCTGCAGGTCGCCCTTCTCGACGCGCTGGGCGAGCTCGGTCTCCTCGGCCGGCGTGAGCAGCTTGTAGCGGCCGGCCTCGTTGAGGAACTGCTGGAGCCCGTCCGTCGTGTAGGTGACGAGGTCGTGGTTCGTGACCGCCGTCGGCGGGGCGGAGGTGATCCCGCAGTCGTCGGTGACCGAGATGCCCTCGTCCTCGAGGCGCTGCTGGAGCGCCTGGACCTGGTCGTCGTCGAGCTCGAGGTCGTCGCCGACCTTCGAAAGCGCCGAGGCGTTGATGCAGCCGGCCTCGCGGCCGAGCTCGACCAGCGCGCTCAGCTCGTCCCAGCCCGCGGGTTCCGTCGTGGTGTCGGCCACGTCAGCCGCGCGCCTTCGCCGTCGCGCGGTCGTTCGCACGCTGGATCGCTCTCGCGAGCTCGTCCTTGGTCATCTTCGAGCGCCCGTCGACGCCGGCCCGCTTGGCCTGCTCGTAGAGCTCGGCCTTCGGCTTGCTCGCGTCGACGCCCCCGAAGCTGCGCTTGGGGCGCTCGAGCGCGTCGCGCCCGCCCTGCGCGGACTGGGGGTCCGAGGGGCCCTTGGCGTCTTTGAGCTCCCAGTGGTCGCCGCGCTTCTCCGCCACGTGCTTGACGGAGGACCAGGCGGCGCGGTGGGCGCGCTCCTCGGAGTCGTAGGTCTCCTCGGCGGAATCAAGGGTCTCGGCGTACGTGTTCTGCACCTTCTCCGGCGAGCGCT
>DATBDM010000218.1:0-6834 GCA_036269915.1 Solirubrobacteraceae bacterium
GAGAGGAGCCGCATCGGCTGCTCGCCGAAGCTCAGCGCCACCATCAGCGGCGTGAAGGCGAGTGCGCAGCCGAGGAGCGCGTTGTCGAGCACGGGCATCTCGACGACCATCCCGCGCAGCCGCTCGGGCGCCTGGACGGCGGCCTCGAGCGTCGCGTTGGCGCCCAGCGACGTGCCGAGCACCACGGCCGAGGTGAGCTCGAGGTGGTCGAGCAGCGCGATGATCTCGCGGCCGTACTCGGTCATCGAGTAGTGCCACATCTCGGTCGGCCGGTCCGAGCGGCCGTGCCCGAGCAGGTCGAGGCAGACGACGCGGTTGCCGCGTTCGGCGAGCGCGAGGGCGAGGCGGTCGTGCATGCGCTGGTTGAGCAGCAGCCCGTGCAGCAGCACGGTGACCCGCGGACCGTCGCCGTAGGTGGTGTAGGCGATCCGCTGGCCGTCGTGCTCGAAGGCGCCGGGGCGGGGCGTGGGAGCCGGCATCGCCCGGACAATACGCTGGCGGCGGATGGCTTCACCCCGTATCCGTCCGATGGACGAGTCCGACGTCATGGCGGTCGACGACGTCGCCGTCGCCGCCTTCACGGAGCTCAACGCGCGCATGGGCGCCCCGCCGTACGCGGGCGCTCCGCCGGCCGCGGCGAGCGTGCGGCTGCGCCGACTGCTCGACACCGACCCGGGCGGCGCCTGGGTCGCCGAGCGCGACGGCGAGGTCGTCGGCGCGGCGCTGGCGCTTGTGCGCGAGGGGCTGTGGGGTCTCTCGCTGTTCGTCGTCGCGCCGGGGGCGCAGTCGGGCGGCCTCGGCCGCGAACTGCTCGCGCGGGCCTGGGAGCACGGGCGCGACGCGCGCGGATTCGTGATCCTCGCCTCGCGCGATCCGCGCGCGCTGCGCGCCTACGTGCGGCTCGGGCTCGACCTGCATCCCGCGCTCGACGCCGCCGGCGTGGCCCGCGGCGTGACCGCGCCGCCCGGGCTGCGCCTCTGGGAGCCCGCCGACGGGGCCTGGGCCGGGCCGCTCACGCGGCGCGTGCGCGGGGCGGCACACGGCGGCGACCTCGAGGCGCTCCTCGAGGGCGGCCTGCTCGCCACGGTGCTGCCCGGCCGCGGCTACGCCTTCGCGCGCGGCACGGCGCTCAAGCTGCTGGCGGCGGACGACGAGGACGCGGCGCGGATCCTGCTCGCCGACCACCTCGCGCGCGCCGCCGGGGAGCCGGTGTCGGTCGAGTGGATCACGAGCGCGCAGCAGTGGGCGGTGCGGTCCTGCGTCGAGGCAGGGCTCGAGTTGCACGCGCACGGCGCGGTGCTGACGGGCGGCGAGCTCGGGCCGATGCAGCCCTATCTCCCGAGCGGCCCCTACCTGTAGCCTGCCCGGCTGACACGACGTCGCCACGAGGAGGAGCACCGTCCATGGCCAAGCAGCCGCGCCCGCTTGCGGGCAAGGTCGTCGCGATCACCGGAGCGGGCCGGGGGATCGGACGCGCCACCGCCGCCGCCCTGGCCGCCAAGGGCGCCCGCATCGCGGTCGCCGATCTCGACGTCGCCGCGGCCGAGCAGGCCGCCGCCGAGCTCGGGCCCGACCACGCCGGCATGGCGGTCGACGTGACCGACGGCGCCGCCTTCATCGCCTTCCTCGACGACGTCGAGAAGCGGCTCGGCCCGATCGACGTGCTGATCAACAACGCCGGGATCATGCCGGTCTCGGCGCTGGCCGAGGAGGACGACGCGAGCGTCACCCGCCAGCTCGAGCTCAACCTGCACGCGGTCATCCGCGGCACGCAGGAGGCGATGCGGCGGATGGTCCCGCGCGGCAGCGGTCACATCGTCAACATCGCGTCGCTGGCCGGCCGCTCGGGCTTCCCGAACCTCGCCACCTACTGCGCGACCAAGCACGGCGTGGTCGGGCTCTCGGAGGCCGTCCGCGGCGAGCTGCGCGGCACCGGCGTCGAGATCTCGGTCGTGATGCCGGGCTTCGTGCGCACAGAGCTGATCGCCGGCCTCAAGGACGCGCGCGGTGTCAAGACGCTCGTGCCCGAGGATGTCGCGAACGAGATCGTCTCCGCGCTCGAGGTCCCGCGCTTCGACGTCTTCGTCCCGCGCTGGACCGGCCCGCTGATCGCGGTCACCGGCGCGCTGCCGCGGCGGCTGCGCGAGGGGATCGCGCGCGCCCTCGGCGCCGACGACGCCGCGCGCGAGCCCGACCGCAGCGTCCGCGACGCCTACGAGGCCCGCGCCGCCCGCTCGGCCCCGGCGGCCGAGGAGCACGCCAAGGAGCGCTCAGCCGCCTAGCCACTCCGCGATCGTCGCGCCGATCAGCGGCCCCTGGTCCTCCTGCAGGAAGTGACCGGCGGCGGCGATCGGGCGCGGCGGCTCGCGGCCGATCGCCGCGGCGAAGCGCTCGCCGGTGGCGAGCGGAAGGACCGGGTCCTCGGCGCCCCACAGCATCAGCGTCGGCCGCGTGTCCTCGCGCAGCGCGGCGAGCACGCGCCGCCCCGCCTCCGCGCCCGGCGCGCCGGGGGCCTGCGGGATCAGGCCGGGGAACGCGCGCGCCCCGGCCTTGGAGGCTGCCGAAGGGAACGGCGCGTCGTAGGCGGCGACGACGTCGTCGCCCGGGTCGGCGTGGCAGCCGCCGCGCACCAGCATGCCGACCGGCAGGTCCTCGGTGCGCTCGACGAAGGCGGCGAACTGCTGCCAGGCGCCGCTCATCCGCTGCTCGCCGGTGAACAGGCCCGTGTCCATCACCACGAGCCGCGCGACGCGCTCCGGCTGCTCGACGGCGAGCCGCAGCCCGATCGGGCCGCCCCAGTCGTG
Source organism: Solirubrobacteraceae bacterium (assembly GCA_036269915.1). Taxonomy (GTDB): domain Bacteria; phylum Actinomycetota; class Thermoleophilia; order Solirubrobacterales; family Solirubrobacteraceae; genus DATBDM01. Next base: position 2,805 of record DATBDM010000218.1, read on the forward strand.
CACGACGAAGGTCGCGTCGCGGAGGTCGAGGTCCTCGAGCAGCGTCGCGGCGACCTCGACATGGCGGTCGTAGGCGTACCAGGCCGGGTCGATCGGCTTGTCCGAGCGGCCGAAGCCGGCGAGGTCGGGCAGGATCACCCGGTGGCCGGCCTCGAGCACCGGCGGTGCGACCTTGCGCCACAAGAAGCTCCAGGTCGGTTCGCCGTGCCACATGACGACCGGCGACCCGTCGCCCTCGTCGACGTGCGCCATGCGCAGCCCGCCGACGGTGCGGTACTGCGGCGCCCAGGGAAAGTCCGTGAGCCCGTCGAGGAGCTCGTCCGGCGTGCGGATCGCGTCGGTCACTAGCGGGAGACTGCCACGCCGCGCAGCAGCCCGAGCAGCTCCCGCTCGGGGGCAGCGGTGATGTGGATCTGGCGTCCCTCGCGCTGCCAGGCGATGGCGCCGAGCACCGAGAGCCGGTCGAGCCAGAACTGCAGCGCCAGCGCCTGCGTGCCCGAGCTGTAGCTGCGCGCGATGTCGAACGCCCAGCCGGTCTGGTGCATGAGCGTCGGGCTGACGCCCTCGCGGCCGGTCGCGCCCGACGCGACGTCGCGCGCGGCGGCGGTGATCCCGAGTGAGGTGCCCGGGACCTGCGCGCGCACCTGCTCGCCGAGGTAGAGCGCGACCGCGGCGGCCTCGGGCCGCAGCCCGCGGTAGAGCGGCGCCAGCGACGCGGGGAGCCGCAGTCCGGTGCGGCCGGGCTGATGCGGGAGCGCGACGAGCCGGCCCTGGTCGAGCGCCGTCTTGAGCGCCTCGGGGTTCGCAAAGCGCGGCGTGCCGGGGACCGGGTGCAGCGCCTGCTCGCCGGTGTCCGACGCGTCGTGGCGGGCGGCGAGCCGGGCGAGGCCGGTGCGGTCGGTCCGCCACTGGCGCATGATCGCCTGGGCGGCGTAGACCTTCCAGAGGTAGTTGGCGGAGTCGTCGCCCAGGCCGGACAGCTGCCGCCAGGCCTCCGCGTGGCGGGTTGGCGAGGAGTCGAAGTAGACCTTGGCGTAGGAGAGCCCGTCGCGCCGCACGACGTCGGCGATCGGGCCGCTGTGCTCGCCGCTGTAGGCGCGCAGGACGCTCTCCAGGTTGCCCTGCCCCATGTGGTAGGAGGCGATCGCGAGGTCGGTGCGCCCGAAGCGCCGCCTGGCCTCGGCGAGGTAGCGGCCCGTGGCCTCGAGCGAGGCGCGCGCGTCGAAGCGCTGGTCGACCTGCGCGCGGCGGCGGACCAGCTCCTGGACCTTCGCGCTGTCGCCGGCGTCGGTCGCGCGCCGGATCCGGTCGGAGATCCGCTGGGCCGCGGCCGAGTCGACCTGCATGCCGAGCAGGCCGCTGCCGGTCTGGGCGAGGATCTGCGTCAGCCCGACGGCGCCGGAGAGCCCCGACGGCGTCACGGCGTCCGTGCGCCCGGCGCTCTCCAGCAGGACCAGGCCCTCGAGCGTCTCCGGGGGGATGCCCGCCGTGCGCGCGGCGGCGTTGACGAGGCCGCGGTAACGCGCGGTGCGCGCGGCGCTCGCGTCCACCCCACCCGGTGAGAGAGTGAAGATGCCGTGGCTCGTCCCGCGCGCGGCGCGCGCCACGAGCGCAGCCTCATCCTCCCGGCTCCACGCGAACGGATCGCGCACGGGGCCGGACGGCAGCGGTGCCGCCTCGCGCGCCGCGGGCGTCGAGCCGGTGGCGGAGGACCGGGGCGGCGCGCCGCGCGCGAGCATGCCGGCGATGCCCGCCACCGCGAGGACGATGGCGGCCGCGGGCAGGGCGAAGCGCGGAAGGGGCCTGGAGGGGGGCGGCACGGCCTCGCAGGCTGGCAGATGCACAGGCGCGTGCGGCGCCGCGAGCGCGGGTAGGCCAACGGGTATGAACCTCAGACGACGCAAGAGCAAGCCCCAGCAGGCTGCCGACCTGCTGGCCTCCTACGTGAAGCTCAAGGCCGTCTCGAAGACGGCCAAGGGCGCCAAGAAGGCCGCCAAGGGCACCGCCGTCTACCAGACGGCCAAGCGCACCCCGCTCGTCAAGCGCATCCCGATCGTGCTCCTCGGCGCCGCCGCGGCCACGTTCGCCGCGATCAAGCTGCTCGGCGGGGGCGACGACGATCAGGTGCCCGCGCACGGCTGAGCCGTGCCTGCGGCGCCGCTTCGATGAGGCCTCGCACCGCGCGGGGCCTCATCTCGTTAACACGCTTCTCATGATGCACCGGTCAGTGGAGTTTCGCGGGTCCCGGCCCGGGTAACCGCCGGGGATGGCGATGCGCGTCGGGGGACGCGCCCGACGGGAGGACGAGACGTTGCGGACCAGAGCACTCGGAACAGTCGCGGCGGTGGCCGCCGCCGGCCTGATCATCGCGCCCGGCGCGTCGGCCGCGCCGTCCGGTCTCGGCGCCCTGCGGCTCAAGGGCGCGACCCGCACCGGGACCCTCCAGCGCGCGCACGTCCCCGTCACGCTCAGCCTGAAGCCGCGCCACGCGGGGGCGCTGAAGGCGGCGGCCGCCCGCGGAGGCGGCCTGAAGCCGGGCGCGTTCAACCGCCGCTTCGCGCCGTCGAAGGCGACCGTCTCGCTCGTCCGCACGTGGGCACGCTCGCGCGGGATGCGCGTCAGCTCGGTCTCGGCGAACCGCCTGCTCGTCCGCGTGACCGGGTCTTCGACCCACGTCTCGCGTGCGTTCGACACACGCCTGCGCACCTACCGTGCCGGCGGCAGGCGCTTCTTCGCCCCCGGTCGTCCGGCGTCGCTCCCACGGCGGGTCGGGACGCGCACGGACGCCGTGCTCGGCCTTTCGAACCTCGGCCGCGTGCGCCACGACCAGCTCCCCTCGCTGGGGACCCCGACGACCTACGGGCCGAAGGACCTCGCCGCGCTCTACAACGCACCGGCGTCGGCGACCGGCGCCGGCCAGCACGTCGCGGTCATCGCCGAGGGCGACCTCACGCAGCCGCGCAAGGACCTCGTGACCTTCGAGGACACCAACGGCCTGCCGCACGTCTCCTGGAACCAGATCCAGGTCGGCGCCGCGTCGAGCGACACCTCCGGCTCGGACGAGTGGGACCTCGACACGCAGTACTCGACCGGCCTGGCGCCGGACGTGTCCCAGCTCGACGTCTACGACGGCGCATCGCTGTCCAACGACGACATCCTCGCCACGATCAACCGCTGGGTCACCGACGACCAGAGCCGCCAGGGCAGCTTCTCGGCCGGCGAGTGCGAGGTGCTCGCCTTCGCCACGGGCTTCACCGACTCGCTCGACGTCGTCCTGCAGCAGGCCGCCGCGCAGGGGCAGACGCTGTTCCTCTCGAGCGGCGACACCGGCGTCTTCTGCTCGGCCGTGGTCGGCGTCAACGGCGTCCCGGCCGGCGTCCCGAGCGTGGAGTACCCGGCGTCGAGCCCCGGCGCGATCGGCGTCGGCGGCACGACCGTGCTCGGCCCCGGCCCCAGCGAGATCGCGTGGTACGCGGGCGGCGGCGGCTCGAGCTTCGTCGAGCCCACCCCGTCGTGGCAGGCGTCCGCCGGCGGCTCGTTCCTCGGCGTGCAGCGCGGCGTCCCGGACGTCGCCCTCGACGCGGACCCGGTCTCGGGCTACGAGGTGATCGTCGACGGCCAGCAGGAGGTCATCGGCGGCACGAGCGCCAGCGCCCCCGCCTGGCAGGGCATCTGGGCCCGCACGCAGAGCGCCAAGGGTGGCGCGCTCGGCTTCGCCGGACCGGTGATCTACGGCGAGCCGGCGAGCGCGTTCAACGACATCGTCCTCGGCGCCAACGGCGCGCCCGCGACGCCGGGCTGGGACTACACCACGGGGCGCGGCACGCCGGACGTCAGCGCCTTGATCGCGGGCGCCTAGAGGTTCAGGCGCTGGTTGCGGGAACCCTGGCGACGCCGTCCGCGGCGTCGCCTAGGGTTCTCGTTCCATGTCGCCGACGGCCACGCTCACCGAGCACCGCCCGCTTCTCGGGCACCATCCCGTCGGCGCCTCGACGGGCTACCTGCACGCCGATCGCGGCGACTGGGAGCG
>DATBDM010000219.1:0-13391 GCA_036269915.1 Solirubrobacteraceae bacterium
GGGCAACGTCGAGCGCACGGGCATGGGCGCGGAGAAGCTCGACAACGCCGCCTATCTGATCCGCGGGCTCGGCGACCTGGCCGACATGGCCCGTGCGCGCGGCGACGCGAACACGGTCAACTGGGCGACCACGACGGCGGCGAAGCTGCGCGCCGCCTTCGAGACGGCGTGGTGGAGCACGCCGAACAACGAGTACGCCGACTCGCTGCAGGACCCGGGCAACCATCAGCTGTTCCAGAAGCACTGGATCGGCGTGGTGCCGATGGAGGCCGAGCTGACCAGCGGCTCGCAGACGACGCCCGGCCTGGCGACCTACGACCACGGGAACACCGCGCTCGCCGATCGCGAGGGCGACTGCTACAGCGGCACGCGGCCCTACAACCGCGGCATGTTCCACACGGGCTGCGGCGGCGGCGCCGACGGCAAGGGCGACCTGGAGATCTTCTCGCTCAACACCGCCATCCAGGCGGTTGGCGAGGGCAACTACGGCCGCATGGGCCCCGATCAGCAGCGCCGCTATACCGACGCCGACGCGGAGACGATGTTCTCCGAGCCGGCCGCCGCGGGCGGTCCCGACGAGCAGCCCGGCGCGATGCCGGAGATCCTGCCCTCGCCGGGGTTCGACTCCACGGGCGACCTGGACAAGAACATCGACCGCTGCTGGACCTGCCGCTCGATGGTGATGCAGGCCTGGGGCAACTACGGCACGGTCTGGCCCGTGATCCACCAGCAGCTCGGCGTCCGCCCGTACCTGGGCGTCGGCCGGCTGGAGGTCGTCCCGCAGGTGCCCGACGGGCAGCCGCGGGTGCAGGGCTCCGACATCCGGCTCGGCAAGGGCGCGGCAGACGTGCTCGCCTCGCACTCGGGTGCGACCTACACGACCACGATCGACGTGCGGCGGGTCGGCCTGCGCGCACTGCGCATCGGCCACACCCTGCCGCACGGCGCCAAGGTCGCCAAGGTCAAGCTCGACGGCAAGGCGATCACGAGCTACAAGGCACGCGAGACCAACCGCGGCGTCGAGGTCACGGCGGGCGCCCGCCCGGCCTCCGGCCCGCACACGCTGGTCGTCACCGCCGCCTGAACGCGGTCCGGCGCAGCCGCCCGCTCGGTGAGCCGAGCGGGCGGCCGGCGGCCTTCACTAGCGTCTGGGCGGTGCCCGACGTCCCGCTCGCGCAACTCGACGCCGACCCGCATCCCGTCCTGGCCCGTCTGCGGGCGGGCGAGCCGGTGGCCTGGATCCCGGCGCTCGGCGGCTGGCTCGTCACGCGGCGCGACCTCGCGATGGCGGTGATGCGCGATCCCGCCGCCTTCACCGTCGACGACCCGCGCTTCACCACCGCACGCGTGGTCGGGCCGAGCATGCTCTCGACCGACGGCCCGGAGCACGCGCGCCACCGCGGGCCGTTCGCGGCGCCGTTCCGGCTCGATGCCGTCCGCGCGCGCTTCACCGCGGTCGTGGCCGCCGAGACCGATCGGCTGCTCGACGAGCTGGAGCCCCGCGGCGAGGGCGACCTGCGCCGCGGCTTCGCCGGGCCGCTCGCCGCCGCCGCGGTGACCGCGGCGCTCGGGCTCGAGTCCGCAGGGGTCGCCGCGGTGCTGCGCTGGTACGACGCGATCGTCGACGCCGTCCAGCGCATCTCAGCGGGCCGCGGGCTGCCCGGCAGCGGGCCGGCGGCGTTCGCCGACCTCTCGGCGGCGGTGCTCGAAGCACTGCGGGCGGATCCGTCGGCGTCGCTCGTGGCGGCCGCGGCGAGCGAGGGCGGCGGACTCGCGCCGGAGGAGGTCGTCTCCAACGCCGCCGTGCTGCTGTTCGGCGGGATCGAGACGACCGAGGGCATGATCGCCAACGCGCTGGTGCACCTGCTCACGCATCCGGACCAGCTCGCGCTCGTGCGCGCGGACCCGGCGCTCGTCGCGGGGGCGATCGAGGAGTCGCTGCGGCTCGAGCCGGCAGCGGCGACGATCGACCGCTACGCGACGCGCGACGTGGCGATCGGCGGCGCCGACATCGCGGCCGGCGACCTCGTGATCGTCTCGATCGCGGCGGCCAACCGCGACCCGGATGCATTCCACGATCCCGATCGCTTCGACGCGCGCCGTGCCAACGCGCGCCGCCACCTCGCCTTCGCGGGCGGCCCGCACGTGTGCGTCGGAATGCACCTCGCGCGCCTGGAGGCCCACACGGCGCTCGCCCGCGCGCTCGAGCGCCTGCCGGACCTGGAGCTCACCGACCCGGCCGAGGCAGCACCGCGCGGCCTCGTCTTCCGCAAGCCGCGCGCGGTCACCGCGCGCTGGCGAACCTAAAGGGGGTCTGACCCCCTTTAGGTAAAGAGGGTCTGACCCCCTTTAGAAATCGCCGCCTCCGCCGAAGTCCCCGCCGCCGCCGAAGTCGCCGCCTCCACCCCAGTCCCCGCCGCCGCCGAAGTCGCCACCGCCGCCCCAGTCGCCGCCGCCGTCGCCCCACGCCGCGCCCGGGGAGATCGCCTCGCCGAGCAGGGTGCCGAAGACCAGCCCCGGCAGCAGGCCGCCGCCGTAGAAGCCGCCCGCCCACGGCGCGTACATCGGGCCGGCGTCCCAGTACGGGGTGCGGCGGCCGCCGACCATCACCTCGCGCATCTCGGGATCGTCACCGCGCTCGACGCGCTGCGCGTCGGCCTCGCAGGCAGGCACCATGCGCGGCGCACCGCCCGGCGGCGCCCACTCGACCTCGCGGCTCGACGGGCCGTGGCGCGGGTCGAAGAAGCACGGCACGCTGCGCTCCGGCGCGGGCCGGCCCTCCGAGCGCGCCTTCGCGGTCGCCATCGCCCAGCGGCCCTCCTCGAGCGCGGAGGAGACCTCGGCGAGGTCCGGGGGGCGCCGCGCGCTCTCCCAGCCGCGGTTCGCGCGGTCGTAGGCGCCGACCGCCTGCGCGTAGGCGTCGCGCACCTCCGGATCCACGCCGGGCATCTGCACGTCGAGGTCGAGCGCACGAATGTCGTCGCCGAGCGCGACGAGGTCGTCGCGCGCGTTCTCCTTGACCTCGGCGAACTCCGCGTCCTCCTCGCGGCGGCGCCGGCGGCGCGAGATCAGCAGCGCCCCGCCGATCAGCACGCCGAGGACCAGGATCGCGATCGCGACGCCGCCGCCCGAGCCGCCGCCGCCGCCGGCGCCGCCCGACTGCAGCGAGCCGACACGGTCGACGAAGTCGACGAGAATTGCCTCGGCGCCGTCGCCGCTGTGGGCGCCGCGCGCCTCCGTCGCCGCGTCGGCGACCCCGGAGGTCGTGGTGCTGCCGCCGGAGAACGACCGCCCGGCGACGACCGCGTAGTTGCCGTCGCGCTGCAGCGAGGACGCGAGCTGGTGGGCGATCCCGTTGGGCGAGCCGCCGGCTTGGTTCTTCGCGGCCGCCGGAAGCACCGCGATGTACATCGGCCCGGCGCCGGTCTTGGAGATCTCCTGCCGCAGGCGATCCTGCTCGGAGGCGGTGAGCTGGACCTCCGCGTCCGGAGCGACGTAGACCGGGTCGCTCGCTAGCGCCTGCGCCGCGCGGTCGACGATCGTCCCCGCCTGCGCCGCGGGCGGCCCGACAAGGGTGCTCAGCAGCGCCGCGAGCAGGGTGACCCGGCGCACCATCATGCGGCCTCGGCGAGCAGCCCCCGCAACCGCTCGAGGTCCTCGGTCAGCTTGCGCTCCAGCCGCGGCTGGACGGCGGGCAGCAGCAGCCGCGCGGTGAGGCCCTTGGCCTTCGCCTCCAGTGACTGCGTGAGCCGCGTCCCGCCGCCGTCGGGCGCAAGCGCGTAGACGTTGACGACGTCGATGCCGTTCGTCGTGAAGCGCGACTCGGCGCCGCCGGGCGGCTCGTAGCGGGTGATCTCCATGTCCACGTCGACGGTCTGCCCGCTCACCTCGAGCCGCTGACGCACGTGGGCGCCGAGACCGATCGGCCCGCCCGGCTCGTAGCGATCGAGGTTCCCGGTCCAGCGCGGGACCAGCTCGGCCTCGAACAGCCACGGGAAGACCTCCTCCGGCGGCCTCGGGACGGTCACCGTTCGGGAGAAGCTCGACATCTGGGGGTTCAGCCTCCGGCCGGGTTGGGGCCGCGCGCGGGGCGCAGCGGGACGACGTCGGCGTCGTCGGACTCGCGCCCGTGCAGGCGGTCGACCTCGCGCTCGAGCTCGGCGATGCGCGCCGACATCTGCTTCATCGCGTCGGCGATCGGGTCCGGCAGGTGCACCCAGTCGGCGTCGGGACCCTCGGGGCGCATCCCGTCGACGCGGACCACCTGGCCGGGGTTGCCGACCACCGTGGAGTTCGGCGGCACGTCGTGGATCACGACCGCGTTGGCGCCGACCTTGGCGCCGTGGCCGATCGTGATCGGGCCGAGCAGCTTGGCGCCCGAGCCGATCGTCACGTTGTCCTGCACGGTCGGGTGGCGCTTGCCGCGCGCGAAGCCGGTGCCGCCGAGCGTCACGCCCTGGTACATCGTCACGTCGTCGCCGATCTGCGCGGTCTCGCCGATCACCACGCCCATCCCGTGGTCGATGAAGAGCCCGCGGCCGATCCGCGCCGCCGGATGGATCTCGACGCCGGTCATCGTCCGCGTGACGTAGGCGATCGCGCGCGGGAGCACGGGGACGCCGGCGCCCGCCAGCGCGTGCGCGATGCGATGGGCGAGCAGCGCATGGACGCCCGGCCAGGCGGCGAGGATCCCCGGTGCGGCGACGCCCGTGGCCGCGGGATCGCGCTCCTGGGCGGCCCGGACGTCGCGCCGGACCTCCTGGACGACCAGCCGCACGCTCGAGAAGCCCGTCATGTCCCCCCAAGGGTACGCGGGCCGCAGTCGGGGCAGTCCTCCCGGCGGCGGACGCCGACCCGCAGGAAGTCGAGGTCGGCGAGGTCGGCCTGCAGGAACGCTCCGGTCAGGGGGCGCCCCACGCCCGTCAGCAGCTTGAGCGCCTCCAGCGCCTGCAGCGAGCCGATCACCCCGGCGGCCGGGCCGAGCACGCCCGCCTCCGCGCAGCTCGGCACGCTGCCAGGCGGCGGCGGCTCCGGGAACGCGCAGCGATAGCACGCGGTCGCCCCCGGCCGGATCGCCATCACCAGCCCGCTCATCCCGACGACGCCGCCCTCGACGAGCGCGACGCCCGCCGCGCAGCAGGCGGCGTTGACCGCGTAGCGGGTGGCGAACGAGTCCGAGCAGTCGACCACGAGGTCGTGGCCGGCGAGCAGCCCCTCGGCGTTGTCGGCGTCGAGGCGCACGCGGTAGGGCTCGACCACGACGTCCGGGTTGAGGAAGCGCAGCTTGGCGGCCGCGCTCTCGGCCTTCGGCACCCCGAGATCGGGCGTGAAGTGCAGGAACTGGCGCGCGAGGTTGGAGCGCTCGACGGCGTCGTCGTCGAGCAGGCCGATCCGCCCCACGCCGGCGCCGGCCAGGTAGCTCGCGACGGGCGACCCGAGCGCGCCGGCGCCGACCACCACCACGCTGGCGTCGCGCAGCGCGAGCTGCGCGGCCTCGCTCCACTCGGGCAGCACGAGCTGGCGCGAGTAGCGCTCGAGCTCCTCCGGCTCGAGCCGGTCGTCCGCGCGCCGCGGGAGCACGAGCTCCTCGGGCTCGGCCTCGGGCTCCCGCTCACGGCGGGCCGGCTCGGTCGCGCGGCGCGCCTCGCGGGCGACGGCGCCGAGCTCGCGGAAGAAGGCGCGGCGGTCGCTCATGCGCGCACGATCCGCACCGTGCTGCCCTCGACGCTGACCGCGTGCCCGGCCTCCGCGGCGGAGCGCGGCACGTTCTCGAGCGCCTCGCCCTCGGGGCAGGCGACCTCGAGCGCGTCGCCGGGCGCCATCCGCTCGAGCTCGAGCTTGGTCGCGACCCAGGTCATCGGGCAGCGCAGGCCGGTGATGTCGAGGGTCCGGGTCGCCACCCGTCGAGCTTAGGCGCTGAGGGCTGTGGCGAGGAAGTGGACGGCGAGCGGGTAGCGCCAGGTGATCCCGCCGTGGGTGCCGTCGAAGAGCTCGAGCGTGTGCTCCACGCCGAGCTTGTCGAGCTCGGCGGAGAAGGCCTGGGCGCCGAGGTCGAGGTAGTACTCGTCGCGCAGCCCGGCGTCGAGGTAGACGGCACGCATCGAGCGCAGCGCGTCCGCGCGCTGCGGCGCCATCCGGACCGGGTCCTTCTCGAGCCACTGGGCCCACACGTCCTCGACGAGCCGGCCGTCGGCGTCGAACGGCAGCAGCGCGCGCCCCGGCGCCGCCGGATCCGGCGAGTACGCGGCCGCGTAGCCGTACATCTCGATCGGCCCGAAGAAGCGGGGGTCGGCGTGGCCGGCGGCGTCGAGCTCTGAGAAGAAGCGCTCCCACGAGCCGCCGTAGTCGTCGCGCAGCGTGCGCGCCACCTTCGGGAACGCCGGCTGGTAGGACGCCTCGAACAGCGCGTCGCCGGCGTGGGAGGCGAGCGCGCCGAAGACGTCCGGGCGCAGCATCGGCACGACCATCGCGCCGTAGCCGCCGGAGGACTTGCCGGTGAGCCCGCGTCGCTCGCGCTCGGGCGCGGTCGGGTAGCGCTCGTCGACGAAGGGGACGACCTCGTCGCAGAGGTAGTCCAGGTAGCGGCCGGTCGAGCTCGAGTTGAGGAACTGCGAGCCGCCGAAGCGCGTCCACGCGTCGACGAAGACCAGCAGCGCGTCAGGCGTGTCGCCGGCCGCGAACAGCGCGTCGAAGCGCTCGATCACGGTCGGCTCGAACGCGTCGCGGCGCAGCCACATGTCGAGCTGGCCCGTGTAGCCCTGGATCAGGTAGATGACCGGCAGCGGCCGCGGATGGTCGACCTCGACGCCCGGCGGCCGGTAGACCCACAGCGGCCGGCGCGCGGGATCGCCGATCGGGTTGCCGGCGAGCGCGTCGGACTCGACGACGAGGCGGTCGAGCGTCCCGTGCATCGGGCGCTCCCACGGCGCGCCGGACGGGCCCTCGACCTCGCGCAGGCTCATCGGCCGGCGACCTCGGCCGGCTCGGGCGCGAAGAACGGCGTCGAGACGTAGCGCTCGCCGGAGTCCGGCAGCACGACCGCGATGCGCTTGCCGGCGGCCTCCTCGCGCTCGGCGATCTGCAGAGCGGCCCACAGCGCCGCGCCGCAGGAGATGCCGGCGAGCACGCCCTCGCGGCGGGCGACGAGCCGCGCGGTCTCGAGCGCGTCCTCGTCGTCGACGCCGATGACCTCGTCGAGCAGGTCGACGTCGAGCACCGGCGGGACGAAGCCCGCGCCGATGCCCTGGATCTTGTGCGGCCCGGGCGCGCCGCCGGAGAGCACCGAGGAGGAGGCGGGCTCGACCGCGATGACCTGCAGCGCAGGGTTGCGCTCCTTCAGGAACGCCCCGGTGCCGGTGATGGTGCCGCCGGTGCCGACGCCCGCGACGAGGTAGTCGACGTCGCCGTCGAGCGCCTCCCAGATCTCCGGCCCGGTCGTGCGGCGGTGCGCCTCGGGATTGGCGGGGTTCGTGAACTGGTCGGGCAGCCAGACGTCGGGATCGCGCGCCAGCGCTTGGGCGGCGGCGACCGCCTCGTTCATCCCGCCGAGCGACTCGGTGACGTGCACCTGCGCGCCGTAGAGCCGCAGCAGCCCCTCGCGCTCGCGACTCATCCCCTGGGGCAGGGTGAGCACGAGGTCGTAGCCCTTGGCGGCGCAGACGAAGGCGAGCGCGATGCCGGTGTTGCCGCTGGTGGCCTCGACGATCGTCGTCCGGCCGGGCTCGATCCGCCCCTCGGCCTCGGCGGCCTCGATCATCGCGACGCCGATGCGGTCCTTGACCGACCCGCCGGGATTGAGCATCTCGAGCTTGGCGTACACCCCGACGCCCTCGGGGGCGATGCGCGTGAGCTGCACCATCGGGGTGCGCCCCACGTGATCCGCAATGTTGATCGGGATACCCGCCATTCGGCCTCCCAGGGTATCCCAGCCGGCCCGGGAGGGCTTCAGCGGTCGCCGGGAGCGGGCAGCTCCCGGGCGCCGGCGGAGTCGACGGCCAGCACGACGCCGCGCTCGTGCATCGCCAGCACGACGTCGTCGCCGTCGGCGAAGCGCGGCTCGCCGTCGCCTTCGACGATCAGGCCCTCGAAGATGTCCGCCTCGGCGTCGAAGACCACGCGGCCGACGCGGCCCAGCTCGCGCCCGTCGGAGGCGAACACCGGGGTGCCCTCCTCCAGGCCGAGATAGGAGACGGGATCGCCGAGGTCCATACGACGCCGAGACTACCCGTTAGGCGTCGTCGCCGGAGTTCTCGGCGGGGTCGTCCGCGCCGTCGTCGCCGGCCTGCGAGTCGTCGCCGCCGTCGGCGTGGGCCACCAGCTTGCGCACGGTCAGGGTGCCGCTCGCGACGTCGCCGCGGGCGACCCGCACCTGGACGACCACCCGATCGCCGTCCTGCAGGTCCTCCTCGTCGCGCGCGCCGTCGCCGTTGCGGTCCTTCACGCGCAGCTTCGCGCTCGCCAGGTCGAGCGTCACCGACTGCCCGACGAGGCCGGCTCGCCTGGTCGCGCGGTTGCCGCCCGTGACCTGCAGCTCGCCGCCCGAGTAGGTGCCGCGCAGCAGCAGGCTGAGCTTGTGGCCATGTCCCTTGGCGGAACCGTGCTCGTGCTTGACCGGATGCTCGGGCTTCGCGTCAGCGGCGGCGGGCAGGGCGAGGACCGCGAGAGCGGCGGTGGCAGCGAGAAGGGTGCGCGCGGAGGGCATGCGCGCTGGATCGGCCCTGCGGGGCCCGCACGTGAGCGAACGGACGCACGTGCGAGCCCTCACCGGCGGCGCTCAAGCGCGCCTCAGGCCATCGCGGCGGGCTCGCTCGCCCGCCAGGCCGACTCCTCCTCGAGGTGATCGCGGATCATCTGCTCGAGCTCGGGCGTGCGCTCGTGCCCGTGGACGTCGGCCGCGTGCACCGCGGCCGCGCGGACCACCTCGTCACCCTCGCCGATGATCGTCAGCGAGCAGTTGGACTCGCTCGGCATCCGCCGGCAGTCCGCCACCATGCGTCCCATGGACAACTCCCTTCGTGGACGTGTCCGTTCTACGCCCGCGCGGGGGGTCGGGTCAACCCCTGGGGGAACGGATGAGCGCGGCGTCACAATGGGAGGGTGGCCGAGCTGTACCCAGGTGAGGAGTTCGCAGGCTGCCGCGTCGACGCGGTGGCCGGTCGCGGCGGCATGGGCGTGGTCTATCGCGCCACCCAGCTCGCGCTCGGGCGGCCCGTCGCGCTGAAGCTGCTGGCCTCCGACCGCGCCTCCGACCCCGACTTCCGCGAGCGCTTTCAGCGCGAGTCGCGCATGGCCGCGGCGATAGACCACCCGAACGTGATCCCCGTCTTCGCCGCCGGCGAGGAGGACGGGCTGCTGTACCTCGTCATGCGCTACGTCGGCGGCACCGACCTGCAGGCCCTGCTGCGCTCCCGCGGCGCGCTCGGCGGCGAGCGGGCCGCGGACGTCGTCGCCCAGGTGGCCGACGCGCTCGACGCCGCGCATGCCGCCGGGCTCGTGCACCGCGACGTCAAGCCCGCGAACGTCCTGCTCAGCGGCGACCACGCCTACCTGTCGGACTTCGGCCTGACGCGGCTCGTCGACTCCGAGACCGGGATCACGCAGTCGGGCCAGTGGATCGGCACCGTCGACTACTGCTCGCCCGAGCAGCTCCACGGCCAGGAGATCGACGCCCGTGCGGACGTCTACTCGCTGGGCTGCGTGCTCTACGCGACGCTGACCGGCACGCCGCCGTTCCACCGCGGCACGGTCCCCTCGACGATGGCCGCGCAGCTGCACGACCCGCCGCCGCGGCCGTCCGAGCACGGCGCGCGGGCGGAGTTCGACCGCGTGATCGCCCGCTCGCTGGCCAAGGACCCGGCCGACCGCTACCCGTCCGCGGGCGACCTCGGTCGTGCCGCGCTCGCCGCGGCCCGCGGCGAGGCGGTCACCGAGTCCGAGCGCTCGGTCGCCGTCGGCCCGGCCGCGCCCGACGCTCCTACGGTCAACGGCCGCGACCTCCCGACCGCGGCCACCGCCTACGCGACCGCGGCCACGCGGGCGGAGCGCCCGCCTGAGGCCGGACCCGCGCCCGAGCGCAGCGTCTACCGGCCCGTGCGGCTGATGCGTTCGGCCGGGGTGGCGCTCGGGCTCGTCGCGATCCTGGCCGGGATCGGCCTGGCCCTCGGAGCGGTGCTCGGCCCCGGCGCGCCCGCGCAGAAGACCGGGCCGCTGAGCGAGGACGAGGTCCGCTCGGTCGCCCAGGACTTCGCCTCCGCCTATGCGAGCGAGGACGCGGGCGCGCTCCGGCGCACGCTCTCGCGCAACGTCCTGCGCGTGCTGCCCGCGGGCGTCGCGCGCGGCCGCAGCCAGGTCGTCGCCCAGTACGCGCGCCAGTTCGACGGCAAGGTCCGCGGCTACACCTTCGGCGACCTGCAGATCACGGGCGGCAGCGCCGGCCGGGCGAGCGGCACCTACCGCGTCGACCGCGCCGACGGCAGCCCGATCCGCGGCCGGATCGCGCTCGGCGTCGTGCGCGAGGGCGGCGAACCGCGCATCCGGCTGATCGCCGCCACGCCGCAGGCGTAGCCGGCAGAGCTAGCAGCGCTTGGCGACCAGCACCGTGACGATGTCGCCCTTGTGCACCTCGTCGCCCGCCGCGGGCCGCTGGTCGCAGACGCCGGGGGTGCCGGGGAGGATCCCCTCGAGCAGTCCGCCACCGTTCTCGGTCCGGAGCCGCAGGCCGAGGCGGGTCACGCGCGCCTGCGCGTCGTCGGTCGTCAGGTGCGAGAGGTCGGGGACCACGATCGGCATCTCGCGCGTCACGCGCACGGCGGTCAGCGTGGGCGCGTGGCGCTTGGCGGTCGCCGCGAGGTCGATCACGTTGGCGCCCGGCTGCAGCGGCACCCGCACGGTGAAGGTGCCCGCGACGACGTCGGCCGGCTGCCCGAGCACCTGGACGGACGCGTCGGCCGGGCTGACGGAGCCGCGCACGGTCAGCGTGTCCGCGCGCGTCGAGGACTGATCGCCCGGCGCCGCGATCGTCACGCGGACGGGCGGCCCGCCGTTGCCGCCGCGCTTCGCGGACGCGCCGCAGCCGGCCACCGGCACGGTGGCCAGCAGCACGATCAGCAGCGGCGAGGCACGGCGCATGGCCGGACGAGGCTAGCGCCGCGCCCGCCGCGCTTCAGGCTCAGCCGCCCGCGTAGCGCGCCGCGACGATCGCCGGCTGCTCGACCGGACGGCCGGCCTGGATCGACCAGGCGAGCCGCACGTACTGGGCGTGCGACCACGCCAGCGGCGTCGCCGAGAACGTCCCCTCGCCGGCCGGGAAGCCCGGTTGCCCGCCCGGGGCGAAGTCCGGCGCCCAGACCTGCTCGGGAATCATGTAGCCGTCGTTGGCGGCCGCCGCCATGTGCGCGAGGCTCGCCCGGGCGCCCGCGCCGTCGCCGGCGAGCAGGTCGTACTCCCCGCGCTCGCCGCCGAAGATCGGCCAATTGCGCCCGATCGTCGAGTTGTTCGCCCAGTCCTCGGTCGGGTTGGCCGGGAAGCCGATGTCCCACGGGCTCCCGTCCTTGGTCTCGCCGTAGCCGTCGAAGTCGTAGCGATGCCAGAAGAAGCGGCCGCTCGGGTCTCCCCCGCCCAGCTGGCGGTCGACGACCCCGATCGTGTTGCGGATCACCGCGTCGCTCGCTGGCTTGATCCCGAGCCGCACGAGCTCGAGGAAGCTCGGGTCGACGACCTTGCGCTGGTCAACGGTCGGGCCGCTGTCGCCGAGCGAGTAGGCCGTGCCGGCGTTCGGGTTGCCGTCCTTGGTGAGGCGCAGGTAGTAGGGGCTCGCCGAGTACGGGCCGTTGGTGGTCGCCGTCTGACCCTGGATGCGCTTCTGCCAGCCGTCGGCGGTGCGCCGGTAGCGGTTCGCCGACGCGTTGTCGCCGTTGCGCTGCGCGATGTCGGCGGCGCAGATCAGGCCGGCGATCTCCGCGGCGGTCGTCGCGGGCGAGTAGCCGGCCTGGTTCTCCCAGCGCTCCTGCGGGGTGACCGGCGCCCCGGGGAAGTTCACGAGGAAGTCGGCCGCCTTCTTGATGTGGTCGCGGTAGAGCGCGCCGTCGAAGCGTCCGAGCTGCCACGCGAGCACGATCGGCAGCGCGACCTCGTCGAGCTGCAGGTTCCCCCACTGCGGGGTGCCGTCGACGCGCGAGTTCTGCGGGAACGAGCCGTCGGGCTTCTGCTGGCGGGAGAACAGGTAGTCGACCGCCCGGTTGGCGCCGGCGGTGTCGCCGGCCGCGTTCAGCCCGGTGGCGATCTGGTAGAGGTCGCGCGCCCACACCAGGTGGTACGCGTCGGAGGGATTGCTCAGCCCTGTGCCCCACGCCCACGGCATCGTCGGCGACGCGATGTAGGCGCCGCGGTAGGTCTTGTCCTCGTGCGCCGCGAGCGTCATCACCGACACGTCGTAGGTCGTCGGGTCGGCGCTCGCGGGCGGCGCCTTGAGGCTCGAGAGGTAGGCGTGCCAGCCGTTCGCGTACGCGCTCGAGACGGCGCCGAAGCCGCTGCCGAGCGAGGCCCGGGCGGCCTGCTCGGCGGCGTTCGGGTCAGCGCCGAAGCCGAGCGCCAGGGTGAGGTCCTGGGCGCCGCGCAGGCCGCTCAGCGCGGTCTGGCCGGTCTGCACCACGTTGCCGTTGGGTGCGCCGGTGTAGGCCCAGTCCATCCGGAAGTCGCCGCTCAGGTCGGTCCAGCCATCCGACGTGCCCTTGTAGCCGCTCGAGGTGCGCGTGAAGCCGGGCGCGGCGACGAGCGCGCTCGCCACCGGGCTGCCGCTGTCCGACGCGCGCAGGACGCCGCCGGCGCTCGTGCCGCTGTCGTCGTCGCCGTCGTTGCCGAGCGCCGGGTCGTACAGCGCGTAGGCGTCGAGCTTGTGGCCGGTCAGCGACTCGAGCCGGACGCTGATCAGCAGCGTGTTGCGGGCCGGGTCCTCGGCGTAGGTCTTGGTGATCCTGAAGCGCCCGGGCTCCTCGTTGACCTGCCGGTAGGTCAGGCTGTGGGCGTCGGCGAGCTGGAGCGTCTTCGAGGTCGCCTGCTCGTCGCGCTCGGCCCAGGTCTTGCCGTCGGAGATCACGAAGTCGAGCGACCGCACGCTCGGCGTGCCGAGGTCGGGGAAGTAGACCTCGTTGAGCTGGCCGCCTGACAGCGTGTGCCAGACCTTGCTCTGCGTCGTGGCCGACGTGCCGTAGCCGTCCTTGTCGGCCGGCGTCCAGGTCGCCTTCGCACCGGGCGCCCCAGGGGCGTCCGCCGCGAGCGCGGCCGGCGCCGCCGCGAGCGCGACTGCGATGGCAACGATGGTCGTGCAGATCAGCCGGCGACCGGCCATGCCGGGCTCCTCTCCCCACGGCCGCCCCCGCGGCGACCTCCCGCCG
>DATBDM010000220.1:0-1651 GCA_036269915.1 Solirubrobacteraceae bacterium
GGCAGGATGGTCGGCAAGGTCCAGGCGATAGGACATGGCGGTTCCTCCGTGGTCTCACGCGTCGGCCGGTCCTCCATCGTGGCTGCCCGCCGCCTCCCCGGAGGCAAACGAGGCGCTGAGGCGCCGCAGCACGCCGGTCAGCACGTCGACGCCGTCGGCGACCTGCTCCGGCGCCGTGTACTCGTCGGGGTGGTGGCTGACGCCGCCGCGGCTCGGCACGAAGATCATGCCGACGGGAACGCGGGCGGCCAGGATCATCGCGTCGTGGTAGGCGCCGGAGATCATCCGCCGGTGGCGCAGGCCGAGCTCGGCGCAGGCCTCCGCGGTCGCCTCGACGACGACCGGGCTGCAGGTCACCGGCGTGTCCAGCACGATCGGCGTGACCTCGACGGTCAGGTTGCGGCGCTCGGCGATCGCCCGCGCCGCCTCCACGAGCCCGTCGACGACGGCCTCGCGCGCCTCGCGGTCGGAGTCGCGGACGTCGACGTCGAGCTCGACGTCCCCCGGCACGACGTTGATCGCTCCCGGCTGCAGGCGCAGCACGCCGACGGTGCCGACGGTCGTGCCGCTCGGCGACTCGCGCGCCAGCCGCTCGAGCTCGACCATCGCCTCGGCCGCACCGGCGAGCGCGTCGCGTCGCAGCGCCATGGGGGTCGCGCCCGAGTGGGTCGCCGCGCCGTGGAAGGTCAGCCGGAAGTCGTGCGGGGCGGCGATCGCGGTGACGACGCCGATGGCCTCCCCGCCGGTCTCGAGCACGATGCCCTGCTCGATGTGCAGCTCCACGAAGGCGTGGACCTGGGCAGGGTCGAGCACGCACTCGGGCACCCGATCGGGGTCGAGCCCGGCCTGCTCGAGCGCCTGGGCGAGCGTGACGCCGTCGCGGTCGCGCAGGCGGTCGAGGTCGTCGCGGCCGAGCGCGCCGACCAGCGCGCGCGAGCCGATGCAGCCGGTGCCGAAGCGCGGCTCCTCGCCGGCGAAGGCGATCACCTCGATGCCGCGCCGCGGCGCGTGGCCGGAGTCGCGCAGCGCGCGGACTGCCTCGATCGCCCCGAGGACGCCGACGACGCCGTCGAACCGCCCCGCGTTGAGCGTCGTGTCGACGTGGGAGCCGGTGACCACGCGCGCCGCGTCCGGGTCGCTCCCCTCCCAGCGGCCCCAGAGGTTGCCGAACGCGTCGATGCGCGTCCGCATCCCCGCGTCGCGCATCCGCTCGGCGACCCACTCGAGGCCGGCGGCGTAGGTCGGCGTGAAGACCTCGCGGGTGATGCCGCCGGCGGCGGGGTCGTCGTTGAACTCGGCGAGGCGGTCGATCGCGGTGGCCAGGTCGCCCGGTTCGTGCACCTCGCGCAGGCTAGATGGTGACGAGCCGTCCGAGCGGCGGTCCGGCGAGCTGCCCGTCGAGCGCGACCGTCGCGCCGCGCAGGATCGTGCGGGCGACCCGGACGCGCGTACGGCGGCCGGCGAAGGGGGTGATCGGGTGGCGCTGGAGCATGCGGTCGGCCGTGATCGCCTCGTCCGCGGCGAGGTCGGCGAGCACGAGGTCGGCGTCGGCGCCGACCGCGATCGCGCCCTTGCCCCGCAGGCGGAAGCGGCGCGCCGGGAAGACCGTCGCGGCGGCGACGAGCACGGCCGGGTCCAGTCCCCGGGCGAG
>DATBDM010000221.1:0-6830 GCA_036269915.1 Solirubrobacteraceae bacterium
CGGCCGAGCCGCGGCGGCTGAAGCTGCTGTGGACCTACGGCGACCAGCTCGAGTGGGAGCCGGTGCTCGCCGCCCGCTCGACCGAGCGCGACCAGAACGGGCTCGACGCGGGCCGCCAGGCTGCCTGGCTGCGCCGCGTCCGGCGCGACTCGGGCATGCCGATCGTCGCCCAGCAGCGGCGCTACGCCGCGCCGACCGTGCACGCCTGCCGCGCCGTGGTCGCCGTGCGTGAGCGCTGGCCGGAGCGCGCCGAAGCGTTCCTGCGCCACCTGCGCGTGCTGATCATGGGCGGGGAGATGGCCGACGACTCGGACGCGTTCGAGATCGCCGCCGAGCGCGCCGGGCTGCCGGTACGCGAGCTGGCGGCGTACGCCGGCACCCCGGAGGTCGAGGCGGCGCTGCAGGCCGACGCACGCGCGGCGCGGGGCCGGCGCTGCCCGTCGCTCGTGGTGGCCGCGACGGGCGCCGAGCTGACCGACGAGGCGCTCGAGCCGCTGGTGCCGCGCGCCGATCCCGCCGACGTCGCGGAAGTGCTCGCCTGGGCGCCGTATCCGCTGGCGACCGTCGAGGTCGCGGCGATCTGCCGCCGCGCCGTGCGCGAGGAGCTCGAGTCGAGCGGCGCGCGCTTCGAGGCCGTCGACGGCGACGGCTACTGGTCGCTCGGCTGACCGGGGACATCGCCGGGCGCATGCGGTAGCTTCCGCGCCTCGATGGTCTCCGTCGTCGCCTGCCTCATCGGCGCGCTCGTGCTAATCGCCGCCGCCTGCCTCAAGCTCGCGGACGGGAACGGCTCGCGAGCGGCGCTCGCCACCTACGGGCTGCGCGGTGACGCGGCCGCGCGGGCGTGGGCCGCGCTCGTCGCGGTCGAGCTCGCGCTCGCGGTCGGCGTCGGCGCAGGGGTCGACGGCGCCGCGTGGGGCGCCGCCGCGCTGATGGCCGTGTTCACCGTCGCCCAGGCCACCGCGCTGATCTCCGGGCGGGCGGGCGCGCCGTGCGCGTGCTTCGGCGCACGCGGCTCGCTGTCGCGGGCCACGCTCGGGCGCTCGGTCCTGCTCACCGCGGGCTTCGCCGTGCTGCCGCTGCTCCCGCGCGAGGCGATGAGCACGGACGCATGGCTCGGCGTCGGCCTCGGCGCGGCGCTGCTCGGGCTCGCCGCGCTCGGCGTTCTCGTGCTCGCCCTCGCCCGGGAGGTCGGCGCGCTGCGCATGCAGCTCGTCCCGCAGGGCGCGCTGGAGATCCCCCACGAGGGGCCGGAGCTCGGCGGCCATACCGCACTCGGCGACCAGTACCCGGACCTCGGCGCCCGCCTCGGGCTCGCCGTCTTCACCTCCGAGGGCTGCGGCATGTGCCGGGCGCTGAAGCCGTCGATCGACGCGTTCGGCCGTGACCCCTTCGTCACGCTGCGCACGTTCGACGAGCACGAGGACGCGGAGGTGTGGGCGGCCGCCGACGTCCCCGGCAGCCCCTACGCCGTGGTGGTCGACGGCCAGGGGACCGTGCTCGCCAAGGGGACGTTCAACTCCCCCGCGCAGCTCGAGTCCGTGCTCGCCGCCGCCGAGCGCCGCCGCGAGGCCGTCGGTGGCTGAGCGGCTCTCGGACCGGCTCGCGTCGGACACCTCGCGGCGCGGCTTCCTCGCCCGCGTGGGCGGCGCCGTGCTCGCCGCCGCGGGCGCGCCGACCGCCGCGTCGCTGATCAAGCCCGGCGAGGCCGAGGCGTTCCACTTCTGCGGGCACATCTACACCACCGACTCCTGCCCGCACCCGACCGGCATCCCGCGCGTGGACAGCCGCAACCTGCCGCTGCGCGCCGGCGACGGGCATCCGGTCGACGACCTCGGCCGGTTGATCGACAAGCAGCGCCGTCCGGTCGACGAGCACGGCCGGCTGCTGCGCGACCTCGACGGCGAGCCGCTGCCGAAGGCCAGCCGCACCCCCGTCTGCAAGGCCGTCGGGGAGACCTACGGCTTCCCGTCCCAGCTCGACGGCGCCTGGTATCGCTGCTGCCACGGCAAGGTGCGCAAGCTCGTCGACTGCTGCGGATACACCCGCAACCGCATCAACGGCGACGCCGCGCTGACCGGCTACTGCTACAAGGGCCGCAAGGTCTTCTGCGTCATGTACTTCCAGACCAAGGTCTCGTGCTGACGCTCGGCTACTCGTACCGGGGCCGCTCCTCGCCGATGCCCGGACCGTCGGCCTTCCGGGCTGGGCCGGTCAGCGCGCTGCGCTCGATCAGCATCATGGCCTCGGCGGTCTCGTCCAGCGAGGCCCTGCGCTCGCCCGGGACGATCGCCGTCACCGGCAGTCCGAGCCCCCTGATGCGCCGGATCAGATCACGCCGGAGCCACTTCGAGGTGCGGCGCGGCAGCGTCGAGACGATGATCGCGTCGAAGCTCCCGTCCTCGACCGCGGTCTGCACGGCGATGAACGGATCGGCGTCCGCGGCGCCCACCAGGCTCGCCACCGGCTTGCGCGCGGCCCGGCTCAGGAGCGGGATCGCCGATTCGAGCGTCCAGTCCGCGGCCTTGCGGCTCGGTGCGTCGGGGATCAGCAGCGTGAACTCGGTCGGGCCGGCCCTCGCAAGCCGAGCGACCTCGTCGAGCAGCCGCGGCGTCGACGCCGTCCGGTTGGCCACGACGAGCACTCGCGTGATCGCTGTGGACTCCATGATGAGCATTCGACTGTCCCACGGGCGCGCCGGACGGCGCAAGGGCCGCGCAGCATGCTGACCGTGGCGCTGGTGCTCGCCGCCGTCGCCGCCGGCGTGACCGGGTCGTGGTCGCCGTGCGGGTTCTCGATGGTCGACACGCTCGCGCCGCACGGCTACGCCGGGCGCATGCGCGTGACGATCGCCGCCTGCGCGACGTTCGCGCTCGGCGCGCTCGTCGGCGGCGTCGTCACCTTCGGCGGGTTGTCGCTGCTCGGCTCCGCGCTGGGCGCGGGCGGCACGACCGCCGCCGCGGTCGCGGGCGCGGTCGCGCTCGCCGCGGCGATCGGGGAGCTGCGCGGTGCGCGGATCGTCCCGCAGGTCCGGCGGCAGGTCCCCGAGTCGTGGCGGCGCGTGCTCCCGGTCCCGCTCGCCGCCGGGCTCTACGGCGTGCTGCTCGGGCTCGGCTTCACGACCTTCATCCTCACCTTCGCCGTCTGGGCTCTCGCCGGCACGAGCATCGCGCTCGGCGATCCCTCGCTCGGCCTCCTGGTCGGGCTCGGCTTCGGCCTCGGCCGGCTGGTGCCGGTCGTCGTCCTCGCGCCCGCCGCAGGGACCGAGTGGGGCACCGACGCCCACGCCGCGATGGCGGAGCGGCCGGCGATCCTGCGCGGCATGCGAGCGGTCGACGCGGTCGCGCTCGCCGTCTGCGCGCTGGCGCTCGCGACCGCTCCGGCGCAGGCCGCGACGCGCCAGATCGCCGCGAACGCGACCGACCCATCGCTCGACGGCGCGACGCTCGCCTGGCACGACGCCTCCGGCGCCGGCGTCCTGCGCGTCGGCGCGACGCTGACGCCCGCGCCCGGCCCGAAGCCGGCGGTCGGCGACGGGCGCGTCGCCTGGATCGCCGACGGCGCCGTGCATGTGCGCGGCGGCGACCTCCCCGCCGATCTGGTGATCCCGGACCCGCGCGCGCGCAACGTCGCGGTCAGCGCGGGCTGGGTCGCGTGGCGCACGACCGCGGGCGGCCTCGAGTCGATCGCCACCGCGCGGCTGCCGACCGGCGAGCCGGGCCAGAGCGGCGTCGCCGCCACGGGCCGCATGCTCGGACGCCCCGCGCTCTCCGGGTCCACGCTGGTCTTTCACGTCACGACCGCCGGCGGCGCGGTGATCCGCGTGATCGACCTGGCCACGGGCCGGCGCTCGACGCTCCGCTCGCAGCACCGGTCGATGCTGCTGAACCCGTCCGCGCTCGGCACCTCGCTCGTCTACGTGCGCTCGACCTACCGGCGCCAGCAGCTCCTGCTCGGCAAGTTCGCCAAGGGACGCGTCGGCGGCGACCGCGTGCTCTACTCGACCACGCCGACCGGCCGGCGCGACGACACGCACGAGCCCGGCTACAACACGCACGAGCACTACCCCGGCGGCCTCTACCCACGGCCGCCGGCCGGCCGCTCGGACACGCTGTGGACGACCGCGCTCGGCCCCGGCGCCGCGTACGTGACGCGCCTGCGCCAGCGCACGGGCAAGCCCACGCGAGCCGTGATCCTGCGCGTCACCCGCTGAGGCGCACTACGCGGCCCACGCCTCGAGGACGCCGAGCAGCTCGCGGGCGTCGTCGACCACCACGTCGGCGCCCGCCAGCGCCTCGCGACCGAACGGGCCCGTCGCCACAGCGGCGACGCGCAGGCCGTCGGCGCGCGCGCAGGCGATGTCGCGCGGAGTGTCGCCGACGACCGCCGTCCGCGCGCGCGGCCATGGCGGATCCGCCGCGCGCGCCCGCGCGATCGGCGGCAGCGCCTCGCGCTGCTCATCGTCGGAGCCGAAGCCGCCCTGGCCGGGGGTGAAGTGGCGCCCGAGGCCGGCGCGGTCGAGCTTGAGCCGCGCGACCGCCTCGAGGTTGCCGGTCACCAGCGAGAGCCGGAACTCCTCGGGCCGCCCCGCGAGCGCGTCGAGCAGCTCGGGGATCCCGGGCGCGACCTTCGCCGAGAGGTCCGCGGGACACAGCGTCTCGTACGCGTGCACCGCCGCCGCCTGCACCTCCGGCCAGCGCGCGTCGGCCGCATGCCCGTCGACGCCCGCGAGCTCGAGCAGGTCGCGCACGATCGCTCCGTCGGTCCGGCCGGCCGCCTCGACCCGTCCGTCGAGGCGCCCGACGCCGTGGATCGTCGACGCCGCCTCCATCAGCGCCTGCGCGTGCTCCCTCGAGGCACGCTGCAGCAGCGTGCCGTCGATGTCGAAGAGCAGCAGGAGCGGGGTTGCGCTCAGCGGCGGAAGTCCAGGTCGGCGGTGAGGCGCTTGGCGAAGGCGGCGATCAGCTTCGCGGCGTTCGCGATGTCGTCGAGCTGCACGAGCTCGACGGGCGAGTGCATGTAGCGCAGCGGCACGGAGACGACGCCCGTCGGGATGCCGGCGCGCGCGATGTGGAAGGCGTCGGCGTCGGTGCCCGTCGCGCGCGCGGACGCGCTGACCGTGAAGGGGATCCCCTCGGCCTCGGCGGTCTCGTGCAGCAGCTCGTAGACCTGCGGGTCGAGCGTCGAGCCGCGCGTGAGCACCGGGCCGGTGCCGAAGCGGTGACGGCCCAGCTCCTTCTCGTCGTGGCCGGGCGGCGTCGTCTCGAAGGTCACGTCGACCGCGATCGCGATGTCGGGCGACAGCGAGTACGCGGTGGTGCGCGCGCCGCCGAAGGTGATCTCCTCCTGCGCCACGGCGCAGGCGAAGACGTCGCCGGGCGCGCCGCCCTCCTCGGCGAGGAGCCGCGCGGCCTCGTAGGCGACGAAGCAGCCGACGCGGTTGTCCATCGAGCGCGACGCGACGCGGTCGTTGGGGAACTCCACGGGCGCGACGTCGATCACCGCGACGTCGCCGATGCGCACGAGCCCGCGCGCCTCGTCGCCGTCCTTCGCGCCGATGTCGATGTGCAGGTCCGAGAGCTTGGGCGCCTGCTTTCGGTCCTCGTCGCGCAGCAGGTGGATCGGCCGCTTGCCGACGATGCCTCCGATCGCGCCGCCGCGCGTCGCGAGCTTCAGGCGCTGGCCGACGAGGATCATCGGGTCCCAGCCGCCGACGCCGGTGAACCAGAGGAAGCCGTCGTCGTCGATGTGGTGGACGATCAGGCCGATCTCGTCGATGTGCCCGACGATCGCCAGCGACGGCCCGCCGGCGGTGCCGGCGACGCGGGCCACGGTCGAGCCGACGGTGTCGTGGGTGACCTCGGCGAAGGCGGCGGCCGCCTCGCGGAACACCGCGGCGGCGGGCTGCTCGTACCCGGAGGGGCCGGGCGCGGCGAGCAGCCGTCGAAGGACGTCAGGGAGGGGCATGGCCGGGCCATGCTATCGGCCCGCCATGCCACGCTCCCGGAGCTCCCGCAGCGCGCCCGGCCGCTTGTCGAGGCCGTCGAGCCCCATCGCGTCGAGCACCTCCGGCGTCTTCGTGAACTGGATGTCGCGGTAGTCGACGACCTGCACGTGGTTGCCCCACGGGTCGCGGAACTCGAGGCGGCGTCCGCCGCTCACCGGGACGCCCGCATCCGCGAGCGCGGCGCGTACCGCGTCGCGGTCCTCGACGACCAGGCCGAAGTGGCGGCCGTCGTCGGGCTCCTGCGTGCGGCCCTCGGCGAGCGCGATGAACTGGTCGCCCATGTCGATGAAGGCCATGCCGCGCTCGCGCCCGCGCAGCCGGAGCTCGAACAGGGCGCCGTAGAAGGCGAGCGCCTCCTCGACGTCGCCCACGGAGAGGGCGACGTGGTTGACGCCGACCAGCCGGACGCGCTCAGACACGGCGGCGGCTCCCGACGGGCCGGCGCAGCCGCAGCTGCTGGGCGTGGGCGTCGGCGAGGTGGCGCTGGATGATGGGGTGGTTGAACATACGACGAGCGTCTCGCGTCGCGTCCTGATCTCGTAGAGATTTAGACTCAGCTCAAATGATCCGCCTGCGATTCGGTCCCGGGACGCTCGAGTCGGTGCGCTTCGCGATCTCCCCGCTGATGGAGTCGATGGAGAGCCTGCGCGCGCTGCGCGACCCGGATGCGCAGGCGCTGCATCTCCCGTGGATCCGCGAGGCGCGCGAGCGGACCGCCGACCTCGACCTGGCGCCGCTGCTGGCGCTGCTCCCGGAGGACCGGTACACGCCCGACTTCGTCAGCCCGCCCCCGAGCGGGCCGCTGGCGAGCATCGACGAGGAG
>DATBDM010000222.1:0-1593 GCA_036269915.1 Solirubrobacteraceae bacterium
TCGCAGCGGCTCGTCTCGTTCGCCCAGCGCGGCGTGGCGGCGATCCTCTACACGGTCGAGCCGCTCGACGGGCCCGCGCGAGTGGTCGTGCAGTCCGAGCTCGTGGCCAACCAGCCGCAGCCCGACCGCAGCGCCGATCCGCGCGCCGCCGCTGCGCTGCGCGCACCCCTCGTCGGCGAGGTCGCGGTCGCGCGCGAGACGAGCGCCGTGCTCGCCCATCGCGCGGCGTCGAGCGGCCTGCGCATGGCGGCGGGGATGGCCCACGTGATCGACGGCCCCGAGAACACGACGCACGAGATCTACTCCGATGGGGATCTCTGCGGCGTGACGTTTGCCGCCGACGTCGATGTCGGCGAGCGGCTTTCTGTCGTCAAGCTGCTCGCCTACGGCTGGTCGGCTCACCGCTCGAGCGACTCGGTGCGCGCGCAGGTCGGCGGCGCGCTCGCCGAGGCCGAGCACACCGGCTGGACCGGACTGCTCAGCGCACAGCGCTCCTACCTCGACGACTTCTGGGAGCGCGCCGACGTCGAGCTCGACGGCGACCCCGAGCTCCAGCTCGCGGTGCGCTTCGCGTTGTTCCAGTCGCTGCAGGCCGGTGTCCGCGGCGAGGGGCGCGCGATCGCGGCCAAGGGTCTCACCGGCCCCGGCTACGACGGCCACGCGTTCTGGGACACCGAGAGCTTCGTCCTGCCCGTCCTGACCTATACCGCCCCGGAGGCGGCGCGCGACGCGCTCGCCTGGCGCCACGCCACGCTCGACCGGGCACGAGAACGCGCGCGCCTGCTGTGTCACGCGGGCGCCGCGTTCCCGTGGCGCACGATCAACGGAGACGAATGCTCGGCGTACTGGCCGGCCGGGACCGCGGCCTTCCACGTCAACGCCGACATCGCGGAGGCCGTCCGCCGCTACTGCGACGCGACCGGCGACAGCGAGTTCGAGCGGGCCGTCGGCCTTGAGCTGCTCGTCGAGACCGCGCGGCTGTGGGCCTCACTGGGCCATCACGAGCCGCGCGACGGGTTTCGCATCGACGGCGTCACGGGCCCCGACGAGTACAGCGCACTGGCCGACAACAACGTCTACACCAACCTCATGGCCGCCCGGAACCTCCGCGCCGCGGCGGACGCCGCCGAGCGACACACCGACCTGACCGATGGGCTCGGGGTCGACGCCGCGGAGATCTCCGCCTGGAGAAAGGCGGCCGACGACATGGTCGTCCCCTACGACGCCGAGCTCGAGGTCCACCCGCAGGCCGAGGGCTTCACCCACTACGAGCCGTGGGACTTCGCCGCCACCGAGCCCGATGGCTACCCGCTGCTGCTCCATTACCCCTACTTCGATCTCTACCGCCGCCAGGTGGTCAAGCAGGCCGACCTCGTGCTCGCTCTGTACGCATGCGGTGATCGCTTCACGGCCGAGGAGAAGGCGCGCGACTTCGCCTACTACGAGCCGCTCACCGTCCGCGACTCGTCGCTGTCGGCCTGCGTGCAGGCCATCGTCGCGGCCGAGACCGGCCACCTCGACCTCGCCTACGACTACTTCGGGGAAGCGGCGCTGATGGATCTCGCCGACCTCGAGCACAACGTCCGCGACGGC
>DATBDM010000223.1:0-17521 GCA_036269915.1 Solirubrobacteraceae bacterium
GTTGACCGTGACGTCGCCGACGGCGAACGAGACGACCGCGGAGCGGATCGTGATGCCGCGGGCGCGCTCGAGCGCGAGCGTGTCGGTCTGCGTGCTGCCGGCGTCGACGCTGCCGGGCTCGTCGATGACCCCGGCTCCGAAGAGCAGGCGCTCGGTGAGGGTGGTCTTGCCGGCGTCGACGTGCGCCAGGATGCCCAGGTTCAAGGTCCGCACGGTCCTCGTCGCACGGTAGGGCGTCAGCGGATTCGAACTCGGTGTCGATCCAGGCGCGCCCCGTTCGTCTCTTACGCGACCATCCACCAAGGAGGACGTCATGAAGTACATGCTGCTGATCCATCAGGGCACCACCCCGCTCCCGGGGACCGACGCCTGGAACGAGCTCTCGCAGGAGGAGCAGGGCAAGGTCTACGCCGCCTACGGCGAGCTCAACCAGACGCCCGGGATGACGCCCGGCGAGCGCATGGCCGGTCCCGAGACCGCGACCACGGTGCGCGTGCAGGACGGCAAGGCGCTGACGACGGACGGCCCGTTCGCCGAGATCAAGGAGGCCGTCGGCGGCTACTTCTTCCTCGAGGCCGACGACCTCGACGCCGCCATCGCCGCCGCCGCCAAGGTGCCGGCCAGCTGGATGGGCGGCGGGGTCGAGATCCGCCCGATCTCCGACGGAGGCTACTGATCCTCGAGCAGGTCTTCCGTGACGAGTGGGGCCGCGTCCTCGCGGCGCTGATCGGCTACCTCGGCGACTTCGACCTCGCCGAGGAGGCCGCGCAGGAGGCGTTCGCGATCGCCGCCGAGCGGTGGCCGCGGGACGGGGTCCCCACGAGTCCGGCGGTTTGGCTGACGACGACCGCGCGCAACCGGGCGATCGACCGCATCCGCCGCGACCGGACGCTCGTGCAGAAGACCCGCCTGCTCGAGCCGCCCGAGGCCGCCGAGGAGATCGAGATGGAGGACGCCACGACCTTCCAGGACGAGCGGCTCGAGCTGCTGTTCACCTGCTGCCATCCCGCGCTCGCGACGGACGCGCAGGTCGCGCTGACGCTGCGCACGCTCGGCGGCCTGACCACGCCGGAGATCGCACGCGCCTTCCTCACCGGCGAGGCGACCATGGCGCAGCGGCTCGTGCGCGCCAAGCGCAAGATCAAGGCCGCCGGGATCCCGTTCCGCGTCCCGCCCGACCACCTGCTGCCCGACCGGCTCGCCGCCGTGCTCGCGGTCGTCTACCTGATCTTCAACGCGGGCTACGGCGGCCGCAACGACGTCGCGGCGGAGGCGATCCGGCTCGGCCGGGCGCTCGCGGAGCTGATGCCCGACGAGCCCGACGTGCACGGGCTGCTCGCGCTGATGCTGCTCCACGACGCGCGCCGCGACGCGCGCTTCGAGGACGGCGAGATCGTGCTGCTCGCCGACCAGGACCGCGCGCGCTGGGACGCCGCGCGGATCGCCTCCGGCCGCGCCTCGCTGGAACGCGCGCTCGCGCTGCGGGGACGCGGCGCGTACGTGCTTCAGGCGGCGATCGCCGCGCTGCACGCCGACGAGCCGCGCGACTGGCCGCAGATCGCCGCCCTCTACGGCGAGCTCGCCCGCCTCACCGGCTCCCCGGTGGTCGAGCTGAGCCGCGCCGTCGCGGTCGCCGAGGCCGGCGACGCCGCCGCGGGCCTGGCGATCGCCGACGGGCTGGAGCTCGACGCCTACCACTACCTGCACGCGACGCGGGCCGACCTCCTGGAGCGCCTCGGCCGCGACGCCGAGGCGGTCGCGGCCTACGAGCGCGCGCTCGCGCTGGTGCATGACGACGCCGAGCGGCGCCTGCTCGAGCGCCGCCTCGCCGCCATTTGACGTACGCGATTACATACATACGTATGTCACCGAGTTCGACGCCCGACTGGGACGCCCGCACCTACCACCGCGTGTCGGCCCCGCACCAGGACTGGGCCGAGCTGCTGTTCGACCGGCTCGCCCTGCGCGGCGACGAGACCGTGCTCGACGCCGGCTGCGGTTCGGGGCGGGTCACGCGCAAGCTCCTCGACCGACTTCCCCGGGGCCGCGTCGTCGCGGTCGACGGCGCTCCGTCGATGGTCGCCGAGGCGCGTGCCGCGCTCGGCGACGAGCGTGCGACGGTGATCCAGTCCGATCTCGTCGAGCTCGTGCTCGACGAGCCGGTCGACGCCGTCTTCTCGAGCGCGGTGTTCCACTGGATCGCCGACCACGACGCGCTCTTCGCGCGCCTGCACGCGGCGCTCGCGCCCGGCGGTCGGATCGTCGCCCAGTGCGGAGGCGAGGGCAACATCGGCACCTTCCGCCGCCAGGCCGACGAGGTCGCCGCGCGCGAGCCCTACGCGTCCTACCTCGCGGGCTGGACCGGCCCGTGGAACTACGCGTCGGCCGAGGCGACCGCCGAGCGCCTCGAGCGCGCGGGCTTCACCGAGATCGAGACGTGGCTGCAGCCGTGGGACGTGACACCGCCGGAGTCCGCGACCTACCTGCGCACGGTCTGCCTGCACCCACACACCGAGCGCCTCCCGGAGCACCTGCGCGACGCGTACATCGCCGACGTGCTCGCCGAGACCGGCGACCCCGTGCTGCTCGACTACGTGCGCCTGAACATCGACGCAAGGCGCCCGTCGGCGTAGTGTCGCGCCATGCCCTGCCTCGCCGTCGTGCTCGCGATCATCTCGCCACGCCTCGCGCTCATCGTGCTGGCGCTGTTCAGCGACATCCTCAGCCGCGCCTTCGACTCCTGGCTCCTGCCGACGATCGGCTTCTTCATCCTGCCGTGGACGACGCTCGCCTACGGCGTGATGTGGGACATCGGCACGCACAAGGTCCACGGCTTCGAGTGGTTCGTCGTCGGGCTCGCCTTCCTCGTCGACCTGGGCTCCTACGGCGGCACGGCCCGCGGGCGGCGTGCCTGAGCCGGTGCGCGCGGCGCTGCTCGCCGCCGCCGCGGTGCTGGTCCTCGCCCTCGCCGCGCCGGCGGGCGCGGCGACCCGGCTCGGCACGGTGAGACTGCACCGCTGCGCCGACGACCACGCGTTCCGCTGCGGCTCGATCACCCGCGCGCTCGATCGCGCCAAGCCCGGAGGCAAGCGGATCCGGATCGCGCTGCGCTGGCGCCCGGCGACGAGCGGCCACGCCGACGGACCGCCGCTGCTGGCGGTCGAGGGCGGCCCGGGCTACCCGTCGATCGGGTCGAGCTTCGAGTACACGGGGATCTACGGGCCGCTGCTGCGCACGCGCAACCTGCTGCTCGTCGACAACCGTGGGACCGGCGGGTCGAACCTCATCCAATGCGCGAGCGTCCAGCGCTACACGGGGCCGAGCTGGGACGCCGCGTTCGCCGGCCGGGTGGCCGCGTGCGCCCGGCGGATCGACCGATCGGTCGGGGTGAAGGGCGCCGCGAACCGCTTCGGGACCGCCGCCGCGGCCGACGACCTCGGCGCCGTCCTGCGGCGCCTGAGGCTGCCGAAGGTCGACCTCTACGGCGACTCCTACGGCACCTGGTTCACGCAGGCCTTCGCGGCGCGCCACCCGGGCCGGCTGCACTCCGTCGTGCTCGACTCGGCGTATCCGGTCGTCGGGCTCGACCCGTTCTACACCTCGTCGGGGCCGACGGCGCGCGACGCGCTGAACACGGTCTGCGCGCGCGACCCCGGCTGCGCGGCGGCGGGCGGCAGCGCCGTCGGCCGGCTCGCCGCGCTCGTCGAGCGGCTGCGGACCGGGCCGGCGCTGCGCGGGGACGCGCGCACGGTCTCCGGCGCGCGGGTGCGGGCGCGCGTCGATGTCCGCACGCTCGTCGACATGGTCCAGGACGCGGGCTCGGATCCCGTCGTCTACCGCGACCTCGACCCGGCCGTCCGCGCCGCGCTCGCCGGCGACGCGCAGCCGCTGCTGCGGCTCGCCGCGCAGTCGGGCGAGTGGGACCACGGCAGCTCGACCGCGTCGTACTTCTCCGACGGCCTCTACTTCGCGGTGTCGTGCGTGGACTACCCGCAGCTGTTCTCGATGCACGATCCGCCCGCGCAGCGGCCCGCCCAGCTCGCCGCGTCGATCGCGCGCGGCCCGCACGACGCCTTCGCGCCGTTCTCGCTGGACGAGTGGATGCGGATGAGCGCGTACTCCGAGCCCTACCGCGCGTGCCTGCGCTGGCCGCGCGCGACCGACGTGCGCCCGCCGGTGCCGCCAGGCTGGAAGCCGCTGCCGGCCTCGGTGCCGCTGCTCGTGGTCGGCGGCGACCTCGACTCGCTGACGCCACTGCGCGACGCGCGCGAGCTCGCGCCGCGGATCGCCGCTCACTCGCGGGTCGTCCGCCTGCGCAACACCGTCCACGTCACGAGCGAGGGCGACACGTTCCTCTCCGGCGGGGCGCGTTGCGGACGGCAGATCATCCGCGCGTTCGTGCGCGCCCCCGGCCGGCTGGACGCCATCGACGCCTCCTGTGCCGCGCGCATCCCGCACCTGCACACCGCCGGCGCGTTCCCGCGCACGCTGGCCGCGGCGCGACCCGCGGCGCTGCGCTCCGGCATGCCACCCGGCGGGAGCGTACGGCGCGCCGCGACCGTCGCCGCCGGCGCGCTCGCCGACGCGACGATCCGCCGCTACTACGGCGGCACGACGCGCGGACCGGGGCTGCGCGGCGGGCACTACACCGCGCGCGGCGACGCGCTCGTCCGCCTCGCGCTGCACGACGTGCGCTTCACCCGCGACACGACCGTCAGCGGGACCGCGCGCTGGCGCCCCGGCGACGGGCGCGTGCGCGGCTCGCTGCAGGTGCGCCTGCCCGGCGGCCGCGCGGTGGCGATGACGCTGGCGTGGTCGCAGCGCAGCCGCTTCGCGAGCGTGCGCGCGGCGGGCGCGACACTCGCCACCCCGGCGCCCTAGCTGCGGCGCTTGCGCTGGTAGAAGGCGAGCTCGCCGCCGGCGGGCGTCGCGATGACGCTGCGCCAGCCGCCCGGGCCCTCGCGCGGAGCGAGCAGCACGGCGGCGCCGAGCGCCTCGGCGCGCTCGGTGACGGCGACGACGTCGGCGACCTCGGCGTACGGCAGCCACAGCGGCCGTGGCGCCGCGCACTCGACGATCCCCCCGCCGACCCCGCGCCCCATGTCGACTGAGACGTAGGACCCGTGCGCGGTCTCGATCCGCTCCGTGCGCCAGCCGCAGGCGCTCGCGTAGAGTTCCCGCGCACCCGCGAGATCGTTGGTATGCAGCTCGAGATGCACCACGCTGCTGCGCATGTCCGTAGGTGTAGACCCGGCGAACGCCCCGAACTCATCGCAGCTGATTCACTACGGCCGATGCCCAGCGCCACGACTGATCCCCGGGAGCTCGAGGCGGCACGCGGCGGGGACGAGAACGCCTTCGCCCGACTGATCGAGCCCTACCGGCGCGAGCTGCACGCCCACTGCTACCGGATGCTCGGCTCGGTCTTCGACGCCGACGACGCCGTCCAGGACACGACGCTGCGCGCCTGGCGCGCGCTCGGCCGCTTCGAGGGCCGCAGCTCGCTGCGGTCGTGGCTCTACACGATCGCCACCAACACCTGCCTGACCCAGATCCAGCGGCGGCCGAAGCGGATCCTGCCGGTCGACTACGGGCCGGCGACCGACCCGCATGCCGGGCCGGGCGACCCGCTCGTCGAGTCGGTCTGGATCGAGCCCTACCCCGACAACGAGCTCGGGCTCGAGGACGGCCTTGCCGGCCCCGACGCGCGCTACGAGCAGCGCGAGAGCATCGAGCTGGCGTTCGTCGTCGCGCTCCAGCACCTGCCCGCGACCCAGCGCGCGGTGCTGATCCTGCGCGAGGTGCTCGGCTACTCGGCCAAGGAGGTCGCCGACACCCTCGACACCACGGTCGCCTCGGTCAACAGCGCGCTGCAGCGTGCGCGCGCGTCGCTCGAGACGCGCACGCCCGAGCGCAGCCAGCAGGAGACGCTCGAGGCCATCGGCGACGACGAGCTGCGGGCGATGGTCGACCGCTACGTCGAGGCGTGGGAGCGCACGGACGTCGAGACGGTCGTGTCGATGCTCGCCGAGGACGCGACGTTCGCGATGCCGCCCGCCGCCAGCTGGTTCGGGCCGCGCGACCAGATCGCGGAGTTCCTCAAGGGCTTCGCGATGTCGGGCACGTGGCGCTGGAAGGGAATCCGGGTGCAGGCCAACGGGCAGGTGGCGATCGGCTTCTACGCGTGGGACGACGACGCGCAGGCCTACCTCGCCTTCGCGCTCAACGTGCTCACGTTCCGCGGCCGCGAGATCGCCGACGTGACGGCGTTCATCAACCGCTCGATCGCGCCCGAGGAGCGCGAGTCCTACCACCGCTGGGTCGACCAGCCGGCCGACGAGGCGCGGCTGCTGGGCACGTTCGGGCGCTTCGGGCTACCCGACCGGGTCAGCTAGCGCCCCGGCCGGAACGCCTCGGGCACGGCCGACCAGTCGTCGTCGAGGACGCCGCGCGCCACGAGGCGTGCGGTCGCCGGTGCGTGGATGATCCCCTCGCGACCGTGGCCCGTGGCCACCACCGCGGTCCCGGTCGGGCCGATGATCGGCAGCCCGTCGGCCGACATCGGCCGCAGGCCGCTGCGCGCACCGACCAGCTCGGCCTCGTCGAGCAGCGGGAAGAGCCGCGTGGCGTTGTCGAGCACACGCCGCACCGACGCGACGCCGGGCAGCGACTGGAACCCCCGCTCGCGCATGGTCGTGCCGACGTGGTAGGTGCCGTCCGAGCGCGGCACGACCGAGCCGGCCGAGGACCGCACGGGGACGCGCGAGACGTCGCGCGCCCGCAGCACGAGGCTCTCCCCGAGCACGGGGCGGACCGCGGGGCGGATGAAGGCGAAGGCGGCGCTCCACGCGCCGGCGGCGAGCACGACGCGGTCGGCGCGGACGCGCTCGCCGCTGTCGAGCACCGCCGCCCGCGGCTCGACCCCGCCCACGGTCGCGCCCTCGCGGACGGTCACGCCGAGCTGCGCGCAGGACGCGAGCAGCGCCGCGACCAGCGCGTCCGTCCGCACGCCCGCCGTGCCCGGCAGGTGGACGCCCTCGAGCCCCTCGGCGCGCAGATTCGGCTCGGCCGCGCGCAGCGCATCGGCGTCGAGCCCCTCGCAGGCCCACCCCGCGAGCCGGGCGCCCTCGCGGGTCGCCTCGACGAAGCGGTCACCGGGCGGGCCGACGCGCAGCTCGCCGCGCCGCTCGAAGCCCGTGTCGAGGCCGGTCTCCTCCGCCAGCGCGGCCTGCCACTCCGGCCACTGCGCGATCGCGTCGGCGTTGAACGCGCCGAGACCGCCGGCCCATTCGTCCGGATCGGTCGGCGAGAGGATCCCGGCCGCCGCCCAGGTCGCCCCGCGGCCCGCCCGGGCGCGCTCGAGCACGGTCACGTGCGCGCCGCGGCGAGCCAGCTCGCGCGCCGCCGCGAGCCCGATCACCCCCGCTCCCGCCACCACGATGTCCATGCCCACATCTCTACCCTCTCCGGGATGTCGACGCCGGCCCGAGAGCCCATGCTGCGCTTCGATCCGGCGGCCTACGAGACGTTTCGCTTCCGCGCGGCCGAGCTCGACGAGCGCGGCGTCGTCACGCTGAGCTACACGCTCGACGACGGCTACCTGTTCAAGGAGACCATCGAGATCCCGGTGCCGGGGCCGCTCTCGGAGGACCAGCGGCGTTCCGTCGCCGGCCTGGTCTCGCTGCTGCACCTCGTCGCGGGCGTGAGCTACTTCAAGACCGCCGCCCCGCCGGTCGTCGCGCTGGAGTCGGGGCTGCCCGGGCCGGCCGGCGCCGCGCTGCTCGAGGCGCTCTACTCCGAGGGCCTGGGCGAGTTCGCCTACGCGAACCGGCTGCCGTCGCTGCCGCGTCCGCGCTTCGCGAGCGATCCGGCGGCGGCCGCGCCGCATCCCGTCGCGGCGCCCGGCACGCGCACGCTCGTGCCACTCGGCGGCGGCAAGGACTCGGTCGTCGCACTCGAGGCGATCCGCCGCTCCGGCCGCGAGTTCGCGCTGTTCTCCGTGGGCGACGCGACGCCGATCGCCCAGACCGCCGCGATCGCGGACGCGCCGCGGCTGATCGCGCGCCGCACCCTCTCCCCGCTGATCGGCGTGCTGAACGGCGCCGGCGCACTCAACGGCCACGTCCCGGTGACCGCCGTCGTCTCGCTGATCGCGCTGCTGACCGCCGCGCTCAACGGCTTCGACGCCGTCGCGATGGCCAACGAGCGTTCGGCCTCGACCGGCAACCTGCGCTGGGACGGCGTCGACGTCAACCAC
Source organism: Solirubrobacteraceae bacterium (assembly GCA_036269915.1). Classification (GTDB taxonomy): domain Bacteria; phylum Actinomycetota; class Thermoleophilia; order Solirubrobacterales; family Solirubrobacteraceae; genus DATBDM01. The sequence goes on from DATBDM010000223.1 coordinate 8,258, forward strand.
CAGTTCTCCAAGGGGCTGCGCGCGGAGGAGCTGCTGCGCGCGGCACTCGCCGAGGTCGCGTCCGAGCTCGACTACTTCTCCGCCCTGCGCCCGCTGTCGGAGCTGGCGATCGCGAAGGCCTTCGCGCGCCTGCCGGAGTACCACGGCGCGTTCACGAGCTGCAACGCGGTGTTCCGCATCGACCCCGAGCGGCGCGCGACGGCGTGGTGCCGCGACTGCCCGAAGTGCCGCTTCGTGTTCCTCGCCCTGGCGCCCTTCACCGAGCCGGCGGACCTGCGGGCCGTGTTCGGCGGCGACCTGCTCGACGATCCGGCGCAGTACGACGGCTTCGCGCTGCTCGCCGCGACGGGGGGGCACAAGCCGTTCGAGTGCGTCGGTGAGGAGACCGAGACCGTCGCCGCGTTCCGGATGCTCGCGGAGCAGCCCGCGTGGCGCGACCACGCGGTCGTCGCACGCTTCGCCTCCGAGGTGCTGCCCGGCCTGCCGGCCGGGACGGGCGACGTCGCGACCGAGCTCGCCGAGAGCGACTGCCACCACGTGCCCGAGGACGTCCTGGGCGCCGTCCATGAAGTTCTCCGAGCTTGACGGCGCGGCGGTCGGCGCCTGGGGCGCCGGCCGCGAGATCCGCTCGCTCCGCGCGGCGTTCGATCGCCATCTCCCCACCGCCCGCCTGGCGGTGATCGTCACCGATCAACCGGTGCCCCAGGCCGAGCGCGGGGGGTTCCCGGGCACGCGCTTCGCGACCGACGCCGGGGCGCTCGCCGCCTGCGACGTGGTGGTGCGCTCGCCGGGCGTCTCGATCTACCGCGACGAGCTGCGGGCGCTGCTCGCGCAGGGGATCCCGGTGACGACGAGCACGTCGCTGTGGCTGGCCGAGGACGGCGGGCGCGGCGTGATCGCGGTCACGGGGACCAAGGGCAAGAGCACGACGGCGACGCTGACCGCGCACCTGCTCGGCGCGGCGGGGCGCTCCGTGCAGCTCGCCGGCAACGTCGGCGTCCCGGCGATCGAGCTGCTCGACCGGCCCGCCGCCGAGCACGTCGTGCTCGAGCTCTCGAGCTACCAGATCGCCGACCTCGCGACCGGCCCGCGCGTCGCGGTCTTCACCAACCTCTACCGCGAGCACGTCGACTGGCACCGCGGCGAGGCGGGCTACCGCCGCGACAAGCTGCGCCTGGCTTCGCTGCCGGGCGTCGAGCTCGTCGTGGCCAACGCCGCCGACCCGGGCCTGGCCGAGCTGCGCGACTCCGCCGGAGAGCAGCTGCGGACGTTCGGCGACGCGAGCGGCTACCACGTCGACGAGCGCGCGCTGCGCCGCGGCGACGCGGTCGTCGCGGAGATCGCCGCGCTCCCGTTCCCCGGCCGCCACAACGCGCTCAACCTGTGCGCGGCGCTCGCCACGCTCGAGGCCGTCGGGGTGCCCGCGCCGCCGCTGCCGCAGGCGCTCGAGGGCTTCCGGATGCTCCCGCACCGGCTCGAGACGGTCACGCTCGACGACGGCGTCGCCTGGGTCAACGACTCGATCTCGACCACGCCCGAGTCGGCGCTGGCGGCGCTCGCCAGCTACCCGGAGCACCGCGTGATCCTGATCGCGGGCGGCCACGACCGTGAGCAGGACTACACGGGGCTGGGCCGCGAGCTCGCGCGGCGCGGGAGCGTCGTGCTCGGCCTGCCGGTGACCGGGGAGCGACTGGTCGAGGCGGCCCGCGCCGCAGGCGTGGCCGACGCCGAGCTCGCCGCCGATCTCCCGGCCGCGGTCGCCGAGGCGCGCCGGCGCGCGCGCGCCGGCGACGTGGTGCTGCTCTCCCCGGCGGCGCCCAGCTTCGGCGCCTACGCGGACTTCGAGCAGCGCGGGGCGCATTTCCGTGCGCTCGTTCACACCGGATAGGCGTGCCTCGTTCGATACGGTCGGGAGCGTGACGCTTGCGGAACTCGCGGACTTCATCATCGGCAAGCCGCTGACGATCCTCGCGATCGTCGTCGGCGCCCTCATCGTCAATCGCATCGCCCGGCGCGGCATGAAGGGCGCGCTGCAGACGCTGCGCTCCGGCGCCGTGCAGGAGCGGCTCGGCTCGATGCGCGCCTCGACGCCCGCGGCGCTGCGGCAGACGCACGAGCACAGCCTGCGCGCCGAGCAGCGCATCGACGCGCTCACCAGCGTGCTGCGCTCGCTGGTCAGCGTCGTGGTCTACACGATCGCGATCTTCATGATCCTCGGCGAGGTCGGCATCGACCTCGGCCCGCTGCTCGCCGGCGCGGGGATCATCGGCGTGGCGCTCGGCTTCGGCTCCCAGTCGCTGGTGCGCGACTTCCTGACGGGCGTGTTCATCCTCATCGAGGACCAGTTCGGCGTCGGCGACGTCGTCGACCTGGACGGCCAGACGGCCGGCGTGGTGGAGGCGGTCTCGCTGCGCACGACGCGCCTGCGCGGCGTCGACGGCACGCTCTGGCACGTCCCCAACGGCGAGATCCGCCGGGTCGGCAACCAGTCCCAGCACTGGTCGCGCGCGCTGATCGACGTCGAGGTCGCCTACGACACCGACGTCGAGCACGCCGAAGCGGTGATCGGGGCGGTGGCCGAGGGCCTCGCGGCCGAGGACGGCGCGGTCCTCGACGACCCGGAGGTCTGGGGCGTCGAGCGCCTGGGCGGTCACGGCGTCGGGTTGCGGCTCGTGGTCAAGACGCGTCCGTCCGAGCACTTCCGCATCGCGCGCGAGCTGCGGCGGCGGATCAAGGCGGCCTTCGACCGCGAGGGGATCGAGATCCCGCTCCCGCAGCAGACGGTCTGGCACCGGGGCAGGGGTAGACTCCCCTCCCTGGGGTCCTCGTGAGCGACGCTCCCCCACCGAGCCTGACGGAGCTGCGCGCCGTCGCCGACCACGCCAACCGGCGCGTGGCCCTCGAGCGGCGGCGGACCTACCTCGGGCGCGGCGACGCGCAGCACCTCGCCGAGCTCGAGCGCATCGCGGCGGGCGCGACGGACCGGCTGCGCCGCGCCGAGCGCGCCGCGAAGCCCTAGACGGGCACCGCGCCGATCCGGTGCGGCGCGAGTAGGGTGCCCCGCCATGGCCAAGCTGATCTACTCGGCGATCGCCTCGCTCGACGGCTACGTCGCCGACGAGGAGGGCAACTGGGACTGGTCGATCCCCGATCGCGAGGTCCACGCCGCCGTCAACGACCAGGAGCGCGTGATCGGGACCTACCTCTACGGGCGCCGGATGTACGAGGTGATGGTGGCCTGGGAGACCATGGCAACCGAGGGCGAGCCGGACGAGATGCGCGACTACGCGGAGATCTGGCGCGGCGCGGAGAAGGTCGTGTTCTCCTCGACGCTCGAGGACGTGGCCAGCGCACGCACGCGCATCGAGCGCGCCTTCGACGCGGAGGCCGTCCGCACGCTGAAGGAGCGCGCGGACCGCGACCTCAGCGTCGGCGGCCCCGAGCTGGCGGCCGAGGCGCTGCGCGCCGGGCTGGTCGACGAGCTGCGGCTGTTCCTCTCCCCCGTCTCGGTCGGCGGCGGCAAGCCCGCGCTGCCGAAGGGCGAGCGCGTCGATCTCGAGCTGCTCGACGAGCGGTGCTTCGCCAACGGCGTCGTCGCCGTGCGCTACCGCGTCCTCTAGGCGATCGCGACGCCGCTGTCGGTGTCGAAGAAGCGCAGGCCGCCGGGCGCGATGCCGAACTCGATCGCGTCGCCGACCTGCTCGGTCGCGCGCCCGTCGTGGTGGACGATCAGCCGCGCCCCGTCGGTCGCCACGCCCAGGAACGTCTCGCGCCCGAGCGCCTCGACGTACTCCACCGTCCCGCGCACCGGGCCGAGCCGGCCGCTCCCGCCGCCGCTCCACGGGCGCGCGCCCTCGGGCCGCACGCCGACGGTCACCTGCGCGGGCAGCCGCGGCGCGCCCGGCACGAGCAGGTCGAGGGCGCCGGCGCGCAGCCGCACGCCGTCGCCGTCGGCCTGCGCCGCGGCGTCGAAGAAGCTCATCGCCGGCGAGCCGATGAAGCCCGCGACGAAGCGGTTGGCGGGCCGCTCGTAGAGCTCCTCCGGCGTGCCGCACTGCTCGAGCACGCCGTCGTTCATGACCGCGATGCGGTCGCCCATCGTCATCGCCTCGACCTGGTCGTGGGTGACGTAGACCGTCGTCGTGCGCACCTGCTGCTGCAGCCGCCTGATCTCCCCGCGCGTCTGGGTGCGCAGCTTCGCGTCGAGGTTCGAGAGCGGCTCGTCCATCAGGAACACCTGGGGCTCGCGCACGAGCGCGCGGCCGAGCGCGACGCGCTGCGCCTGGCCGCCCGACAGCTGGCCGGGACGGCGCTCGAGGTAGGGCGTGATGTCGAGCGACTCGGCGGCCGAGGCGACGCGCCGGTCGATGTCCTCCTTGCGCACCTTGCGCCGGCGCAGGCCGAAGGCGAGGTTGTCGTACACCGTCATCTGCGGGTACAGCGCGTAGTCCTGGAAGACCATCGCGATGTCGCGCTCGCGCGGGGCGACCTTGTTGACCACGCGCTCGCCGATCGAGACCTCGCCGGCGCTGATCGACTCGAGGCCCGCGAGCATCCGCAGCGCGGTCGTCTTGCCCGAGCCCGACGGGCCCACGAGGACCATGAACTCGCCGTCGGCGACGTCGAGCGTGAGCCCCGACACGGCGGTCACCGGGCCGAAGCGCTTGTCGACCTCCGAGAAGCGGACCGCGGCCATCGGCTACCCCTTCACCGCTCCGGCGAGCATGCCCCGGATGAAGTGACGTTGCAGGAACACGTACAGGACGACGACGGGCGTCGCCACGATCACGGCGCCGGCGGCCAGCAGCGTGAGGTTGGAGGTGTTGCGGCCCTGGAAGAAGCTCAGCCCCAGCGGCGCCGTGCGCAGTCCCTCGTCGGAGACCATCACCAGCGCGAGCAGGAACTCGTTCCAGGTCCACATGAACAGCAGGACGACCATGGTCAGCACGGCCGGGCGCGCGAGCGGGAGCAGCACGCGCCACAGCGTGAACCACGTGGAGGCGCCGTCGATCCGCGCCGCCTCGACCAGCGACCGCGGGACGGTGCGGAAGAAGGCGCGCATCCAGAACGTGCCGAAGGCGACCGAGCTCCCGATCTGGGGCAGGATCAGCGCCCAGTAGGTGTCGGTCAGCTTGAGGTCGCGCAGGTCGTAGTAGAGCGGGACGATCACCGCCTCCATCGGCACCATCAGCCCGAGCAGCAGCACGTAGAACAGGACGTCCGCGCCGCGGAAGCGCATCATCCCGAACGCGTAGCCCGCCAGCAGCGAGAACACCGAGGACACGACGACCACCGTCACCGCGACGATCGTGCTCGAGCGCAGGTAGGAGCCGAAGTGCCCCTGGGTCCAGGCGTCGCCGAAGTTGCCGAGATGGATGCCGTCGAAGGAACCGAAGGAGCGCAGGCCGTTCGGGTCCTGCACGGCGGTGACGAGGATGCCCACGATCGGCAGCAGCGCGACCAGCGAGAACACGCCGAGGATCACGAGGGTCAGCGACTGGTCGCGACGGCTCGTCATCGCGCCCACCGCGGCTCGCCGGTTCGGTTGATCAGCAGCGACAGGGCGAAGATGATCGCGACCAGGCAGACGCCGATCGCCGCCGCCGAGCCGACCTGCCCGCTCTTGAACGCGCGGTCGTAGACCTGGAACGCGGGCACCGACGTCGCGTCGCCCGGGCCGCCCTGGGTCGTGATGTAGACGAGGTCGAAGTTGCGCAGCGCGGCGATCGTGGTCAGCGTCAGCGCGACGGCGATCTCGCCGCGCAGGGCAGGCAGCGTGACCGCGAAGAACTCGCGCACCGGCCCGGCGCCGTCCACGCGCGCGGCGTCGAACAGGCTCTGCGGGATCTTCTGCGCGCCCGCGGTCAGCAGCACCATCGCCAGCCCGTACCAGACCCAGGTGCCGATCAGCCCGACCGCCGGCAGCGCCCACCCGAAGTCCCCGAGCCAGGACTTCGCGAGCCCGCCGAGCCCGACCGAGCGCAGGATGCTGTTGAGCGCGCCCTGGTCGGGGTCGTAGATCATCCGCCACATCACCGCCACGACGACCATCGCCACCACCTGCGGCAGGAACAGGATCGTGCGGAAGACCGGCAGCCCCGGCACGTGGATGCGGGCGACGAGGCCGGCCAGCACGAGCCCGATCGCCACCGGCAGCAGCGCGTAGAACACGATCAGGATCAGCGCGTGGCCGAACGCGCGGCGCAGTGCCGGATCCGACACCACGTCGCCGTAGTTGTGCAGCCCCACCCAGGTGCCGGGGGTGAGGCCGTCCCACTCGAAGAGCGACAGCCACGCCGCGTGCAGCAGTGGCACCAGCACGAAGCCGGCGAACACGATCAACGCCGGGGCGAGGTACAGGTAGCCGATGCTCCTGGGCTCGCCCGGCGGTCGCTCTCCGGGATGTCCGCGGCGCAGGGTCAGCGAGACGAGTTCCACTTGTCGTAGACCGACTGCATGCTCTTCGCGAACTGCGCCGGGGTGTCCTTCGCCGCCATCAGCCGCTGCACGCCGCCGGAGATGTCGTCGTAGAAGGTCGGCGTCGTGTAGTCCAGGTACGGGATCAGCCCGTCGTCCGCGTTGAGCCTCTTCCACTGGGCGAACACGTCCGCCGAGAGCCCCGTCGAGGGCACCGCGCTCGGGTCGACGGGCATCGCCGGCAGGTTGTTCGTCTCCGCGAGCACCTTCGCGGCGTCGGGGTTGGTGATGAAGTCGATGTACGCCGCGGCCACGTCGGGGTGCTTGGACTTCGAGGTGATCGTGAACGGCAGGCTCTCGCCGCCGAGCGCCACGGGCTGGTCGCTCGCCGAGGGGCCGGGCATCAGCGCGAAGCCGACGCGCTCGCCCATCTGCTTGGCCAGGTCGGCGGTCACCCACGTGCCGGCGATCAGAAAGCGGCCCTTGCCCTTGGCGAACTGCTGCCAGGCCGGGTCGTAGCCGACGCCGTTGAAGTTCGGCGTGAAGTAGCCGGCCTTCGCCCAGTCCTGCAGCTGCGTGGCGGCCTTGACGAAGTCCGGGTTGTCGAACGAGGCGCCCTGGCGGGCGAACACGAAGTCGCGCACCGTCTGCTTGTCGGCGATCCGCGAGAGCACGGTCTCGTACTCGTGGATGCCGCCGAACTTGTCGAGGTTGCCGAACTGGATCGGCACGTCGCCCTGCGCCTTGGCCTGCTTGGACTGCGCGACGAAGTCGGCCATCGTCTGCGGGAACTGCTTGACCTTGTCCTTGTTGTAGAAGACGCCGACGATCTCGCCCATCTGCGAGAGGCCGTACAGGTTCCCCGCACCGAAGGTCTTGCCGTCGGAGGAGAACTTGTTGAGGTCGAGCAGCACGCTCGAGTAGCGGTTCTGCCAGCCGTAGGCGCGCGCGTACGGGTCGACCGGGCGCAGCAGCCCGGCCTTGACGAGCTGGCCCATGATCGGGCGGCCCTGGTTGGCCTCGACGACGTCGGGCGCGTTCGCGCTCGAGACGGCGAGCTTGAGCGTCGTATTGAGGTCGGTGAACGACTTCGCGACACGCTTGATCGTGACGTTGGGGTACTTCTGCTGGAACGCGGCGTTGAGGCGCTTCATCTGCGCGTTCTGGCCGCCGCGGACCTCCTGGTCCCAGACGGTCAGCGTGACCTTGCCGGCCTTGGCGACGTCCGTCTTGGCGACGGTCTGCCTGGCCTCCTGGTCGGTGTTCTTGGCGGTGTCGGCGCTGCTGCCGCCCGGTGTTCCGCAGCCGGCGGTGAGCGCCGCGAGCGCCAGCGCCACCGCCGCGCCCGGGATCGTGAACCTCATGGACTCCTCCTGCTCGGTACTGACTCCCGGCCCGGCATGCGCCCGAGCCCGTGCTGCTCGCCCGCACGGGCGAGCTCCTCCAGATCGGCGGCGCCCGCGGCGCCGGTCGTGACGCGCACCGACAGCGCGGCGTAGAGGCCGGCCCAGCGCAGGCGCGCGTCGAGCGGCGCGCCCGCCAGGTCGGCCCACACGTACGCGGCGGTGAACAGGTCGCCGGCGCCGGTCGTGTCGACGGCGTCGACGTCGATGCCCTCGGCCTCCACGAGCGCGGAGCCCTCGACGGCGATCGCGCCGGCGGCGCCGAGCGTGACCACCGCGCAGGGCGTGCGCTCCGCGAGCGCACGCGCCGCCTCGCGGGGATCGGCCTCGCCGGTCAGCAGCCGCGCCTCGCGCGCGTTGACCAGCAGCGAGCGCGCGCGCTCCAGCCCGGCGGCGTGCACCGCCCCGGCGGTCTGGGCGTCGGCGTCGCCGACCGTCGCGTAGAGCGCCGCGCCCCCCGGCGCGAGCCCGAGCCGCGGCAGCGACAGCACGGTCGCGCGCGGGTCGAGCGCCCGCAGCTCGCCGGCGCCGACCTGCTCGCCGGGCTCGTAGGTCGCCATCGCGCGCTCGCCGTCGACCGGCAGGACCACGGTGACCGCGGTGCGCGCGATGGCGCGGCCGGCCCACTCGACGCCCTCGGCCGCGAGCGCGCGCCGCAGCTCCGCGCCCTCCGGGTCGTCGCCGAGCGGCGAGGCGAGCGCGACCGACAGCCCGAGCCGCGCGGCGCCGATCGCGGTGATCGCGGCGCCGCCGGGCGAGCGCAGGAAGTCGCGCGCGTGGCGCTCCTCGCCCGGGCCCGGGAGCCCGTCGAGCTCCGCGAAGGTCAGGTCCATGTAGGCGAGCTCGCCGCACGCGAGGTCCACGCTCACGACGGGAACGCCTCCGCCAGCGCCGGGAGCTTGGCCCGGTAGCCGTCGAAGATCTCGCGCGCGGTCCGCACCGAGGGGACGAGCGGATGCAGCGCGAGCGCCTTGATCGCCAGCTGGGCCGAGCCGGTGAGCGCCGCGTCGATCGTCGTGCGCTCGACGTCCTTCATCAGCTCGACGAGCGCGCGCGCGTGGCCGGGCAGCTCGCCCGCGGCCATCGGCACCGGCCCCGCGCGGCCGACGACCGAGGGCACCTCGATCACGGCGCGCTGGTCGAGGAAGGGCAGGCTCGTGCGGTTGGCCGTGTTGAGGATCAGCACCGCCTGCGTGTTGAGCGCCATCGCCTCGAGCACGGCCATCGCCTCGTGCTCGTAGCCGCCGCTCTCGTCGGCCTCGTGCTCGTGGGCGTCGCCGGCGGCGCTGCGCGCCTCGGCCATGTAGGTCCGCTCGCGGTCGTGGCGGGTTGCGCGCCAGGCGGCGAGCGCCTCGTCGCGGCGCTGCCCGTTCTGCGCGTAGAACGCGCGCTGCTGGGAGAGCAGGAACTCGCCGCGCGAGGCGGGGCTCTCGCGGATCGCCGA
>DATBDM010000224.1:0-12741 GCA_036269915.1 Solirubrobacteraceae bacterium
ATCGGAGCGATCGTCACGGTGGCGATCGGGCAGACGGCGCACACGCCGGAGCTGGTCGGCGCGTTCATCGTCGGCCTCGCGCCGCGCGTGCTCAACGTCCAGCGGCCGTTCGACCTGGTCTTCCAGCTCGGCATGAACCTCGCGGTCTGGGGCAACGTGCTCGGGCTCTTCGACGCGATCTACGGCTACGACAAGATCGTGCACTTCGTGCTGCCCTGCGGCTCGGCGATGATGCTCTACATCGCGCTCTGCCACCTGCGGCTCGTGCCCGACCTCTCCGAGAACGCCGGCCTGCACGACCGCATCGCCATGGTGCTGCTCACGCTCGCCTTCGGGCTGACCGTCGGCGGCATCTTCGAGATGTGGGAGTGGTTCTCGAACACCGTGTTCGGGACCGAGATGTTCGTGAGCTACGGCGACTCGATCGGCGACCTCATCGACGACACGCTCGGCGCCCTGGCGGGCGGGCTGATCCTGCTGTTCTGGACCGGGCGCGGCTGGGGCACGTGGCGGATCCCGGGCGCCGCCCTGCGGGGGCTCGAGCCCGTCCCCACCGCGCCGCCGGACCGCGGTCAGGACCGGCTGATGCGCTTCGGCGACTGGCTCGCCAGGCTGCGCCCGCCGCGCGGGCACGCGGACGAGCCGGGGCGCCCCTACCCAGCGCTGCCGCGCTGGCTCGTCGGCGACTGGGCGCGCGTGATCCGCGATCCGATCGACCTGATCCGCCTCAGCCTGGCGATCGGGGCTGTGATCGCCCTGGTCCAGGGCGACTTCGAGCACGCCGCGCGCTTCGCGTTCGCGTTCGGTGTCACGGTTGCCGTGCGGGAGCTCCAGGCGCCGCGGCCGTTCGACGCGGTGTTCGCCATCGGCATGGCGTTCCAGGCCTGGGGCGCGTGGAGCGGCGCGTTCGACTCGGTCACGGGCTACGAGCTTGTCGCGCGCGTTGCGTCGTCGCTGGCCGTCGCTGTGGTGCTCTACCTCGTGCTCGTGCGGATCCGCGCCGTGCCCGACCTCAGCGGCAAGACCGACATCCACGAGCGCACCGGCATCGCGCTCACGGCGACGAGCCTGGGCTTCGGCGTGGCGATGCTCTACGAGGTCGGCGCCTGGGCGGCGAACGACCTCTTCGACGCCGAGCGGCTGACCTTCGACGAGCTGATCGCGCACATGGGCGTCGGCTTGGCGGCGTCGGCCGCCGGCGCCGCGCTGCTGGTGTTCTGGGACCGGGCCGGCTGGGAGACGCGGCGCGTCCCGGGGTCCGTGCTCGTCAAGCGCTGACGTAGACGGGGTTGGTCACGAGCCACGTGCGGTCGTCGTGCGGGAGCCGCGCCTCGAGCCGGTAGGCGCCCGCGCCGTCGCTCCGGTGCTCGAGCGTCTCGCCCTCGGCCTCGGCGATCGTGGCGCCGTCGCGCAGGAGCCGGAGCCGGGCGAGCCGCGGCGCGATCGCGCGCAACGTCCAGGCGCCGGACGCCGCGCGGGCGCCCATCGGCGCCGCCGCGCCGTCGCGCTCGGCCCAGAAGCGCAGGCCGCGGCCCGGTGCCAGCCCCTCGAAGGCGAGGTAGCAGCGTCCTTCGCGCAGCGCGTCCTCGACGGCCGCCGCGTCGGTGGCGAGCTCCCCGGACGGCGGCTCCGGCAGGAGGACGTGGGTCTGCAGCAGCGCGAAGTAGCGCGCGTGCGGCATCGGCGAGCGCACCCGCCCGCCGATGCGGACGCCGTGCTGATGGGCGTCGAGGCCGCCGATCGCGGGGACGCGGCGTCTGCGGCACAGCGCGTCCCAGGCGCGCAAATGGTCCGGCGGCGGGCCTTCGAGGTGGGCCATCGGGTCGCGCAGGAAGGCGACTGCCTCCCACGGGGTCCGCCACGCCTCGGCGGCGTCGCTGGTCAGGCTCCACAGCTCGATCCCGCCGCAGGCCGCGTCGTCGAGCCGCGACCAGCCGTGCGGCGGCGCGATCGTCTTCGACATGCGCGAGCCCTCGGAGAACGGATGGGCGGCGAAGGCGATGCCGCCGGCGTCGCGGACCGCGGCGCAGATATCGGCCTCGGAGCGCCCGGCGTGGCCGATCTCCTCGTCGATCCCGAAGACCAGCAGGTGCCCCGCCTTGGGCGAGACCTCGTGCCCCGCGAGCACGAGCACGCCGTCGCGCCAGCCCTCCTCGCCGTGACGGCGCGCCGCGAGCGTGTCGTGGTCGGTGAGCAGGACCGCGTCGGCGTGCGCGGTGCGGGCGGCGTCGACGATCTCCGCGACCGTCGCGGTGCCGTCCGAGTAGGTCGAGTGGACGTGGGCGACGCAGGCCAGTCCGTGCAGGCCGAGCGGGTCCTCCATCTACACGGCCAGCGGCGCACCGCGGCGCCGCCGCGCGAGCACGACGCCCGCGGCGCCGAGCAGCGCGATCAGGCCGCCGACGGCGAGCGCCGGGACGAGCGCGTGCTCGGCCGCGGCGCCGCCCAGCGCGGTGTAGGCGAGCACGCGCGGTGCGCCGCCGAGCACCGTGCCGGCGACGAACTGGCGCAGGCGGATCCGCGTGAGTCCGGCCGCGTAGTTGAGCAGCGTCGCGGGCGATCCGGGCGCCGCGCGGGCGAGCACGATGCTCAGCACCGGACGGCGCTCGATGCGCTCGCGCAACCGGTGGGCGCGCGGACCGGCGAGCGCTTCGGCGGGTCCGCGGCCGAGCCGCCGCGAGACGAGGAACGCGGCGGCGGCGCCGAGCGTCGCGCCCGCCAGCGCGACGGGCATCCCCGCGGTCGCGCCGAGCAGCGCGCCCGTCGCGGCGGCGAGCAGGGTGCCCGAGACCATCACCGGCGTGAGCAGCGTCCAGGCCGCGACGGCGCCGGCGACGAGCACCGGGACGGGCAGGTCGGTGAGCCGGGTCACGGCGGCGGGATCGTGCGGCAGCACGAGCGCGGCGGCACCGAAGCAGGCCGCGACCGCGACGCCGAGCAGCGCGAGCCGCCGGCGGGCGGCGCGGTGCTGGGTCGTGAGGGGCACGTGAACGACACTAGCCACGCGGGCTCGCGCGGGCGCGCGTCGAGGTGCGCCGCGCACGGGCCGGTCAGGCGATATCGCCGGTATAGTCGACCGGGTTTGTTGGAAATCGAAGCCCGGGAGCCCTTCAGATGAGCGTCACCGATGAGCTGGTCAAGAACGCCGAGCGCTACGCCGAGAGCTTCGACAAGGGCGACCTGCCGCTCCCGCCCGCCCGCAAGGTCGCGGTGCTCGCGTGCATGGACGCGCGCGTGATGCCGTCGCTGATCCTCGGCCTCGAGGAGGGCGACGCGCATGTGATCCGCAACGCCGGCGGCGTCGTGACCGACGACGAGATCCGCTCGCTGGCGATCTCGCAGCGCCTGCTCGGCACCGAGGAGATCATCCTCATCCACCACACCGACTGCGGCATGCTCACCTTCACCGACGACGACTTCAAGCAGTCGATCCAGGACGACGTCGGGATCAAGCCGCACTGGTCCGCGGAGGCGTTCAGCGACCTGGAGGAGGACGTCCGCCAGTCGATCGCGCGCATCAAGGCCAGCCCGTTCATCCCCAACCAGGGTTCGGTGCGCGGCTTCGTCTACGAGGTCGAGACGGGCAGGCTGCGCGAGGTGTCTGGCGCCTGACGTCGACCCCGCCTCAGGAGAGGGCGGTGCGGGGGCGCCCGGAACTCGGGAGGTAGTCGCCGACGGCGTCGAACGCGGACTCCCAGCGCGAGCGCTGCAGCATGAGCCAGCCCGCCGCCTCGGTCATCGCGGTCGGATCGAGCGCGAGGCGGTGCGTGCGCCCGTCGATGGTGCGCGTCACGACGCCGGCGTCCTCGAGCACCCTCAGGTGCTTGGTGATCGCCGGCTTCGAGACGCCGAATCCGCTCGTGGCCTCGCCCACGGTGGCCGGCCCGGCGGCGAGGCGTTCGACGATGCCCTGCCGGATCGGGTGGGCGAGCGCCCGGAACGAATCGTTAACCACAAGGTGAACCGTACCACGCCCGACCCATCTGGTAGACACGACTCCATGAAGGTCTTCATCACCGGCGGCACCGGATACATCGGCTCCCACGTCGCCCGCGAGCTCGTGCAGCGTGGCGACGACGTCCGCGTCCTCGCGCGCAGCGACGACCGCGCCAGGCAGGTCGAGGCGCTCGGCGCTACGCCCGTTCGCGGCTCGCTCACCGACGCCGACGTCCTCCGCGCGGCGGCGGGCGACGCCGACGCCGCGATCCACCTCGCCAACACGGCCGACGCGCAGGCGGGCGACGTCGACCGCGCCGCCGCGGCCGCGATCCAGGAGGGACTCGGCGACCGCACCTACGTCCACACCGGTGGCGCGTGGGTCTACGGCAACACCGACGGCGAGGCCGACGAGGACACCGAGGAGCACCCACCCGCCCTCACGGCCTGGCGCGCCGCCAACGAGGCCGAGGTCATGGCGCGGGGCAACGCCGTGCTGGTCATGCCCGGCGTCGTCTACGGCGAGGGCCAGGGGCTGATCGCGCTGACCTACGGCGACGGTCGCTATGTCGGCGACGGCCGCTACAGGACGGCGCTGATCCACGTCGAGGACGCCGCGCACCTGTTCGTGCTCGCCCTCGACGGGCTGCACGGCAGCCGCTTCATCGGCGCCACCGAGTCGGTTCCCGGCCGCGCGATCGCCGAGGCGGTCAGGCCCGGCGGGGCGCGCTCGGAGACGCCGGCGGAGGCGCAGGAGCGGCTCGGGCCGCTGGCCGAGGTGATGACACTCGACCAGCAGTTCTCCTCGGCGCGCGCCCGCGAGCAGCTCGGCTGGGAGCCGCGGCACAGGGACGCGCTGTCGGAGCTCGCCGCCTGATCAGTCGCTCCAGTAGCGCTGCTCCTTCCAGGGGTCGCCGTAGTTGTGGTAGCCGTAGTTCTCCCAGAACCCGGGCTCGTCCTGGGGGGTCAGCGTGAGCCCGCGGACCCACTTCGCGCTCTTCCAGAAGTACAGGTGGGGCACCAGCAGTCGCGCGGGGCCGCCGTGCTCGGGCTCGAGCGGCTCGCCGCCGTAGTGGTACACGACCCAGCCCTGGCCGCCGGTCAGGTCGGCGAGCGGGACGTTGGTCGTGTAGCCGCCGTCGGACCACGCGGTGACGTGCTCGGACTGCGGCTCGACGCCCTCGAGCAGCACGTCCACCGGCACCCCGGTCCAGCTCGTGTCGAGCTTGGACCACTTCGTGACGCAGTGGATGTCGACGGTGAACGTCTCCGACGGCAGCGCGAGGAACTCCTCCCAGCTCCAGCTGCGGCTCGCGCCGACGTTGCCCTCGAGGGCGAACGTCCAGGCGGAGAGATCGGTGCGCGGCGTCGGGCCGGCCGAGAGGACGGGGAAGTCCCGGGTGAGGTACTGGCCGGGTGGAAGCCGGGACTGGTCGGCCTCGGGCTCGCGGCGCCCGCGGAAGCCGCGGGAGATCCTGGGCATGGTCGCTCCTACTGCTGGTAGTGCTCGACGGTGTCCTCGTCGCGCAGATCGGCCGCGCCGGGGTCCTGGCCGACGGCGCGCATCGCGCGGCGCCGGCGCAACAGGTCCCAGAGCTGGTCGAGGCGCACCTCGAGGCGGTGCAGCTCCGCCTGCTCGGCCTCGCTGAGCCCGCGCCCCTCGGCGTGGCGGCGCAGCTCGTGCTCGCGGTCGATCAGCGGCTCGATGCGGTCTTCGACGTTCTGGTCGGGATCGGTCGCCATCCTCTGAAGGTACGGCTTCGGACGCTCGCGGTCATCCGTCAGGTGACTGGGGTTTGTCACGCCCGGGTCTGTGGGAGTCGGGCAACATGCGGGGAGGGCTCACGCGGCGGGAGGTGCTGGCGAGGGCAGGGGCGGGAGCGGCGGCGCTCACGTTGCCGGGCTGGCTCGCGGCCTGCGGCGGTGAGACGGCGCAGCACCACCCGGACGCCGACCAGTGGAAGCAGTTCGCCGGGACGAAGCTCAACTTCATCTCGGAGAACACGGCGCCGACCTCGGCGATCGCGGCCAACCTCGAGCCGTTCCGGAAGCTCACGGGGATCGACGTGACGATCACCCAGCTCGAGCTCTCGGCGCTCGTGCAGAAGGTCGCGCTCGACTTCGCCTCGGGGCTCGGCTCCTACCAGGTCATCTACGCCGACCCGTACCAGATCCTCGCGCCCTACCACGAGGCGCTCGCCGACCTGAATACGTTCATGCACGACGACAACCTGCCCAAGCTCGAGGACGAGGGCGACTTCATCCCGGTCCAGCTCGACGCCGCCGGTCGCTTCGTCGACAAGGGCAAGGTCTACGCGCTGCCCTACGACGCGCCGACGATGATCTGGCAGTACCGCAAGGACCTGTTCCAGAAGCACGGCGACCGTATGAAGCAGGACCTCGGGTTCGACCCGATGCCCTCCGACAGCTCGACCTGGGAGCAGTTCTACAAGACCTCGAAGTGGTTCCGCGACAACGCGCGCGAGGACGTGCCCTACGGCCACGGCAACCAGGCCAAGCAGCACGACTCGCTGATGAACGACTTCTCCAACCTGCTGTGGGCCTACGGCGGCGACTACTTCCGCAACGGCACCGCGGTCGGGCGGATGGGCTCCAACGACCCGGGGGACCCGATCCTCGACTCCGCCGAGGCGGTCCACGCGGCCGACGTCTACAACCGTCTCGTCGCGATCGCGCACCCCGGCAGCCGCGGCTGGGACTGGGACGGGCTCGGCGCCGCGTTCTCCGCCGGCCAGCTCGCCATGTGTGTGAACTGGCACGAGTTCGCCGCCGCCAACGAGGCGTCGAAGGCGACGAAGGGCAAGGTCGGCTACGCGGCGCTGCCGCGTGGGCCGAAGCGCCGCGCATGCATGTACGGCGGCACCGGGCTGGGCATCAACGCGGTCGCGTCGGAGATCGAGCAGAAGGCCGCGTGGCTGTTCGTCAACTGGGCCACGTCCAAGGACGTGCAGCTCTCGAACCTGAAGTCCGACGTCGGCGGCGGCACGCCCACGCGCGACTCGGTCTACAAGCTCCCGCAGGTCCAGAAGGCCAAGCACGAGCCGTCGTCGATGCCGAACATCCTCACCACCGACGCCGTGTTCGAGGCCTGGAAGCCCGAGAACATCGGCCTACGCCCGAAGATCGCCGCCTGGAACGAGTGCGACACGGTGATCTTCACCCAGCTCTCCAAGATGATCGCCGGCCAGCAGCCGCCCGACTCGTGCATGAGCAACACCAAGGACGGCTTCGTGCAGGCGATCGACAACGCCGAGTCGCTGAGGAGGGCCTGATGGCCGTCGCCGCAGAACACCGCAGCCAGGCCCGCGAACGCTCGCGCACGCGCCGCCGCTTCGGACTGTCCTTCGAGGGCCGGCTCATGGCCCCGGCGCTGATCATCCTCGCGCTGCTCTCGCTGCTGCCGTTCCTCTACATCATCGCGATGAGCCTCTCGCGGGTGGGGCTGATCGGCGGCATCAGCCTGCACTGGGCGGGCCTGGACAACTGGTCGCGGCTGTTCTCGGACTCCTCGGTCGGCGCCGCCTGGGTGCGCTCGATCGTCTACTTCGTGGCAACCGTCGGCCTGGAGATGCTGCTCGGCATCGGGATCGCGCTGCTGATCTACGAGCTGGCCTGGGGACGCAACCTCGTGCTCTCGCTGCTGCTCATGCCGATGTTCATGGCCCCCGTCATCGTCGGGCTGCTCGGCCGCTTCTTGACCGACTCGACCTTCGGCCTGTACGCGTGGGTGCTGCGCGAGACCGGGATCTACTCGGGCGACATCCTCGGCAGCACCACCTCCGCGTTCATCGCCGTGACGCTGATGGACGTGTGGGAGTGGACGCCGCTGATCGCGCTGATCGTGCTCGCCGGCCTGGCGTCGCTGCCGGGGCCGGTGATGGAGGCGGCGGCGATCGACGGCGCGGGCTACTGGAAGCGGCTCCGGCACATCGTGCTGCCGATGATCGCGGGCGTCGTCGTGGTCGCGCTGCTCGTGCGCTCGATGGACGCCATCCGCTACTTCGACATCATCTACAACACGACCAACGGCGGTCCGGCGGACGCGACGAAGATCGTCCCGATCCGCCTCTACGAGACCGCCTTCCGCTTCTTCGACCTCGGCTACGCGGCGGCGATCGGCCTGTCGCTGCTGGCGGCGTCGATCCTCGTCGCGAACCTCTTCCTGCGCACGCTCAAGCGGCAGGGGCTGGCGCGATGAACGGCCGCAAGATCGGGATCCGCGCGCTGATCGCGGTCGTCCTGCTGTGGACGCTCGTCCCGCTGCTGTGGATGCTGCTGTCGTCGTTCAAGCCGACCTCCTCGCTGGCGGCGACGACGCCCGAGCTCACCTTCACGCCGACGCTCGAGCACTACCGCGCGCTGTTCTCGGGCGGCAACGACATCGGCGGCTACGCGGTCAACTCGATCCTCTCGGCCGGCATCTCGACGCTGATCGCGGTCGCGCTCGGCTCGCTGGCCGGCTACGGGCTCGCGCGCAGCGAGTTCCGCGGCAAGGACCACGTGGCCTTCTGGATCATCTCCACGCGCATGGCGCCGATCGCCGCCGCTGTGCTGCCGTTGTTCGTGATCTTCCGGGCGACGCATCTGCTGGGGACGACGACCGGGCTGATCGTCGCCTACCTGTCGTTCAACCTGCCGTTCGCCATCTGGATCATGAACGCGTTCTTCGCCGACCTGCCGCCCTCGCTGGAGGAGGCCGCGATGGTCGACGGCGCGACGCGCTGGACGGCCTTCCGCCGCATCGCGCTGCCGCTCGTGCTGCCCGGCGTGGCGACGACCGCCATCCTCTGCCTGGTGTTCTCCTGGAACGACTACGCGTTCGCCTCGACCTTCTCGGGCCCCGACTCGCAGACGCTGCCGATGGCCGCCTCCCAGCTGGTCACCCAGACCGAGATCGACTGGGGGCAGCTGACCGCGATCGGCACGATCGTCGTCGCGCCGATGATCCTCGTCGGGCTCGTCGTGCGGAAGTGGCTCGTCACCGGGCTCACGCTCGGGGCGGTGACCGGCGAGTGAGCAACCTCGCCGCGGTCCTGCACGAGCCCGGCGACATCCGCATCGAGGAGCGCCCGATGCCCGAGCCCGGGCCGCGCGAGGTGCTGGTCGAGGTCACCTCGGTCGGCGTCTGCGGCTCCGACGTGCACTACTACGAGCACGGGCGCATCGGCAGCCACGTCGTGCGCGCGCCGCTGGTCCTCGGCCACGAGTCCGCGGGGCGCGTCGTCGCGCTCGGCGAGGGCGCGTCCAAGCACGCCGAGGGCGACCGCGTGACGCTCGAGCCGGGCGTCCCCTGCGGGCGCTGCCGGGAGTGCCGGGCAGGCCGGTACAACCTCTGCCCCGACGTCGTCTTCTTCGGGACGCCGCCGGTCGACGGCGCGTTCGCCCGCTACGTCACGATCCACGAGGACTTCGCCTTCGCGCTGCCCGAGTCGCTGTCGGACGACGTCGGCGCGCTGATGGAGCCGCTGTCGGTCGGCATCTGGGCCTGCCGCAAGGCGGGCGTCAGCGCCGGCGATCGCGTGCTCGTCACCGGCGCCGGGCCGATCGGCCTGCTGGCGATGCAGGTCGCGCTCGCCTTCGGCGCGACCCAGGTCGAGATCTCCGACGTCAACGAGCGCCGGCTCGAGCTCGCACGGCGGACGGGCGCGACGCGGGCGCTGCGCGCGGGCGAGGACGAGCCCGCGGAGGCGGACGCGCTGATCGAGTGCAGCGGCCATCCCGGCGCCCTGCAGGCGGGCATCGCCGCGCTGCGCCCGGCCGGCACCGCGGTGCTCGTCGGCATGGGGCCGGGGGAGAGCGGCGAGGTCCCGCTCGCGCTGATCCAGGGTCGCGAGCTCTGGGTCACCGGCACCTTCCGCTACGCCAACACCTACCCGACCGCGATCGCGCTCGCCGCGACCGGGCGCGTCGACCTGGACGCCATCATCACGGGGCACTTCGGCCTCGAGGACACCGAGACGGCGCTGCGCGCCGGCCGCGACGACCCCGGCAGCGTCAAGCCGGTCGTCCATCCGTGAGCACGCTGGACGCCTTCCGGCTCGACGGGCGCGTCGCCGTCGTGACGGGCGGCAACCGCGGCCTGGGGGAGGCCTTCGCCCGCGCGCTCGGCGAGGCGGGCGCGCGCGTCGCGCTCGTTGCGCGCGACCACGAGCGCTCGGCCGCGGTGGCGGAGGCGCTCGGGGCGCTCGCGGTGCCGGCGGACGTCACCGATCCCGCCGACGTGCGGGCGATGCTCGCGACGGTCACCGAGGAGCTCGGACCGGTCGACGTGCTCGTCAACAACGCGGGCGTCTGCCATCACCGCCCGGCGCTCGAGGTCCCCGACGAGGAGTGGCGCCACGTCTGGGACGTCAACGTCGACGGGCTCTGGCACTGCAGCCGGATCGTCGGCGCGCAGATGGTGCAGCGCGGGACCGGGGCGATCGTCAACGTCGGCTCGATCTCCGCGCTGATCGTCAACCGCCCGCAGATGCAGCCGGCCTACAACGCTTCGAAGGCGGCGGTCCACCAGCTGACGAAGTCGCTCGCGGCCGAGTGGGCGCCCGACGGCGTGCGCGTCAACGCCCTTGCGCCGGGCTACGTGAAGACCGAGATGGCCCCGGTCGACGAGCCGCGCTTCAAGCGCCACTGGATCGACGACGCGCCGATGGGCCGCGCCGCGCTGCCCGAGGAGCTCGGGCCCTCGCTCGTCTACCTGGCGAGCGACGCCTCGAGCTTCATGACCGGCTCGGTGCTGGTCGTCGACGGCGGCTACACGCTCTGGTAGCCGGCGAGCACCTCGCGCAGAACCACCAGCGCGCGATCGCGGTGCGCGTCGAGCTCCGCGACGAGCCGGTCGGCGTCACGCGCGCGCAGCGCGGCGAGGATCCGCTCGTGCGCCTCGAGCGATCGGTCGCGCTCCTCGGGCGAGTTGTAGTAGAGCGCCCGGTAGGCCTCGGTGGAGTCCCACAGCATGCGGATCATCCGCATCGCGTGCGGGTTGGCCGGCGCCGCGAGGATCGCGAAGTGAAAGCGCCGGTTCGCGGCCAGCTCGCCGGCGACGTCACCCGCGGCCGCGGCCGCGCCGCAGTCCGCCGCAGCGGCCTCGATGCGCGCCAGCGCGTCCGGCCCGATCGCCGGCAGCGCCTCGCGTGCCGCGCGACCCTCGAGCACCCGCCGCAGCGCGTAGATCTCCTCGAGGTCGGCCATCCGCAGCTCGGTCACGAAGTAGCCGCGTCGCGGCAGGTAGGTGACCTGCCCCTCCTGCTCGAGCGCGCGCAGCGCCTCGCGCACCGGCGCCACGCTCAGCCCCATGCGCTCGGCGACGTCCTCCTGGTTGACGCGCTGGCGCGGGCGCAGGTCGCCGGTGACGATCGCCCGGCGCAGCCAGTCGAGGGCGTGCTGCTGCGCGGTGCCCAGGGCCGCCGTGCTCACCGGAACGCGGAGATGCCGGTGAGCGCCTGGCCGACGACGAGCGCGTGGATGTCCGCCGTGCCCTCGTAGGTCACGACCGACTCGAGGTTGTTCATGTGCCGGATCACCGGGTACTCGAGCGTGATGCCGTTGGCGCCGAGCACCTGGCGTGCGGTGCGCGCGACGTCGAGCGCGGCGTTCACGTTGCCGAGCTTGCCCATGCTCACGTGCTCGGGGCGCAGCGTCCCCTCGTCCTTCATGCGGCCGAGGTGCAGCGCGAGCAGCGACGCGCGGTTGACCTCGAGCGCCATGTTCGCGAGCTTCGACTGGACGAGCTGGCGCGCCGCGATCGGCTCACCGAACTGGACGCGCTCCTTGCTGTAGTCGAGCGCGGCCTCAAAGCACGCGCGCGCGGCGCCGGCGGCGCCCCAGACGATCCCGTAGCGCGCCTCGTTGAGGCACGACAGCGGCCCGCGCAGGGAGGTCGCCTCGGGCAGGATCGCGTCGGCGGGCAGGCGCACGTCGTCGAGCAGCAGCTCCGAGGTGACCGACGCACGCAGCGACAGCTTCTGGTGGATGTCCTGGGTGGTGAAGCCCGGCGTGTCGCGCGGCACGAGGAAGCCCCGCACGCCCTCGTCGGTGCGCGCCCAGACCACCGCGACGTCGGCGATCGAGCCGTTGGTGATCCACATCTTCGAGCCGTGCAGGATCCAGTCGTCGCCGTCGCGGCGCGCCTTGGTGCGCATCGAGCCCGGGTCCGAGCCGGAGTCGGGCTCGGTCAGCCCGAAGCAGCCGATCGCGTCGCCGGCGGCCATCCGCGGCAGCCACTGCTGCTTCTGCTCCTCCGAGCCCCAGCGGTGGATCGCGTACATCGCCAGCGAGCCCTGGACGGAGACGAGGCTGCGCACGCCCGAGTCGCCGGCCTCGAGCTCCATGCAGGCGAGCCCGTAGGCCGTGGCGCTCGCGCCCGCGCAGCCGTAGCCCTCGAGGTGCATGCCGAAGAGGCCGAGCCGGCCGATCTCTGCAGCGAGCTCGGAGGGGATCGTCGCCTCCTCGAACCAGTCCGCGACGTTCGGCGTGACCCGGTCGGCCACGAAGGAGCGCACCGTGTCGCGGATCATCCGCTCCTCGTCGTCGAGCAGGGTGTCGATGGCGAGGAAGTCGTTCGGGCGCAGCGCGGGCGTCTCGGCGGTCGCGGACACGGGTCGGGTCCTTTCTCTGAGGTTAGAAATTATAAGATCGCCAAGGTATCACCCCCGGGGGGCGAGCAGCGCGATGAGCGCCGACTGCACCGGCCGGGGCGGGACCGTCATGACGACGTCGGCACGGTGGCGCTGCAGGAACGCCGCAGCCCACCGGGCGCCGCGCCAGTTGCGCGGGATCCCGCCGCGC
>DATBDM010000225.1:0-8092 GCA_036269915.1 Solirubrobacteraceae bacterium
GACGCGCCACACCGGGTCCTTCTTCCCGCCCACGCGGGTGAGTCGCATGCTCACGGCCATTTCGCGCGAGGAGGTTAGCGCAGCCGCCGCGGGGCGCCGAGCGGCAGCGGCGAGTCGGGCTTGAGCTCGCCGAGCCGCAGCAGCGTCGTCACCCGCTGGGCGCCTCCCTTGGTGGACAGCACGCCGAGCACGTCCTGGAGCTCGCGGAGGTCGCGCGTGTTGACGGTCAGCAGCGCGTCGGTCTCCCCCGCCACCCAGGCCGCCGCGGTCACCTGCGGCAGCTCGCCGACGACCTGCGCGAAGCGCCGCTCGGCCGCCTCCTGGTGGCGGCCCAGCGTCACCGTGACGTAGACGCAGAGCGTGAAGCCGGCCTGCTCGCGGTCGAGCGCGGCGTGGATGCCCTCGATCACGCCGGAGTCCTTGAGCCGGCGCACGCGGTTGAGCGTGGCGGCGGGGCTGAGGCCGGCGATGCGGGCGAGCTCGACGTTGGGCCGGTCGGCGTCGGTCTGGAGCTCGTTGAGGAGCAGGACGTCGGTTTCGTCAAGTGTTCGTGCCATAACTGTGAAGAATATTTCGTCGGAGCGTGCATGTGCGGGTTCGGTGGGCCGCGCGTGCTTGTGTGGAGGACATGAACCGCTCCGCCCTCCTCGCGCTCACGGCCGCCGGCCTCATGTTCGGCCTCACCGTGCCGCTCTCCAAGGTCGCCCTCGGGTGGCTCGATCCCGCGTGGCTCGCCGCCGCGCGCTTCGGGCTGGCCGCGCCGGTGCTGGCGGCCGTCGCCTGGCGGTCGCTGCGCGCGGCGCTGAGCCCGCGCGTGGCCGCCTGGGGGGCGGGGGGCTACGGCGCGATGGTCGTGCTGCAGAACCTCGGCGTCGAGCGCACGAGCGTCACGCACGCGGCGATCATCTTCGGCGCCGTGCCGGTCTTCGTCGCGGCGGGCAGCGTCCTGGCGGGCCGGGCCGCCGCCGGGCCGGCGGCGTGGTCGGGCTTCGGCGTCGCGCTGGCCGGCGTGGCGCTGGTGGCCGGCTCGGGGGGCGAGGCATCGCTGACGGGCGACGCGCTCGTGGCCGCCTCGGCGGTGCTGGGCTCGGCGCTGATCGTCGTCCAGGGCGAGCTGCTCGAGGGGCGCGACCCGGTCGCCGTGACCGCCGTGCAGATGGCGGCCGCGGCGGCGTTCTCGCTGCTGTTCGCGCTGCCGACGCCGCTGCCCGCGGGCGCGCCCGCGCTGCCTGAGGCGATCGCGATGGCCGCGCTGGTCAGCGTCGGCTCGCTGATCCCGTTCGCGCTCTACGCCTACGGGCAGGCCCGCGTGCACGCGGAGCTCGCCGGCGCGTTCGTCAACCTCGAGCCGGTGGTCGGGGTGGCCGCGGGCGTGCTCGCGTTCGGCAACCCGTTCGGCCCGTGGCAGGCGCTCGGCGCGGTGCTGGTGATCGCCGGGCTCGCGCTCAGCGCTGGCGCATCAGGGCGCCGAGATCGGGCATCTTCCCGCTCGACAGGCCCCTCATCAGCTTGCGCATCTCCCCGAACTGCTTGACCAGCTGGTTGACCTGCTGGACGGAGGTGCCCGAGCCCTTGGCGATCCGCAGGCGGCGCGAGCCCTTGATCGACTCCGGGTGACGCCGCTCCCAGGGCGTCATCGAGGTGATGATCGCCTGCACGCGGTCGAGCTCGCGCTCGTCCACGTTCATCTTCGAGAGCTGCTGGCCGGCGAGGCCGGGCATCATGCCGAGCAGTGAGGTCAGCGGCCCCATCTTGCGGATCTTCCTGAGCTGGTCAAGGAAGTCGTCGAGCGTGAACTCGTTGCGCCGCAGCTTGCGCTCGAGCGCCTTCGCGTCCTCCTCGTCGACCTGCTGCTCGGCCTTCTCGATGAACGAGAGGACGTCGCCCATCCCGAGGATCCGCTGCGCCATCCGGTCGGGGTGGAAGCGCTCGAAGTTCTCGAGCTTCTCGCCGGTGGAGGCGAACAGGATCGGCTTGCCGGTGACCGCCTTGACCGACAGCGCGGCGCCGCCGCGGGCGTCGCCGTCGAGCTTGGAGAGGATGACCCCGTCGAACTGCGCGGCCTCGGCGAACTGCTCGGCGACGTTGACGGCGTCCTGGCCGGTCATCGCGTCGACGACCAGCAGCACGTCGGTGGGCCGGACGGTCTGCTTGATCTTGGTCAGCTCCGCCATCAGCGCCTCGTCGATGTGGAGGCGGCCGGCGGTGTCGATGATGAGGACGTCCTTGCCGTCGCGCTCCGCCTGGTCGCGCGCCCAAGCGGCGATCTCGACCGGGTCGGCGTCGGTGCCGCGCTCGTAGACGGTCGCGCCGGCCTGCGTGCCGACCTTGATCAGCTGCTCGACGGCGGCGGGGCGGTAGACGTCGCAGGCGGCGACGCCGACCGACGAGCCGTGCTCCTCGCGCAGGAAGCGCGCGAGCTTGGCGGTGGCGGTGGTCTTGCCGGAGCCCTGGAGGCCCGCCATCAGGATCACGGTCGGCGCGCGCGGTGCGAGGGCGATCCCGGAGGAGCCCGTCCCCATCAGCGCGGCGAGCTCGTCGTGGACGATCTTCACGACCTGCTGGCCCGGCGTCACGGACTTCGCGACGTCGGCGCCCATCGCGCGCTCGCGCACGTGCGCGACGAAGTCCTTCACGACCTTGAAGTTCACGTCCGCCTCGAGCAGCGCGAGGCGGATCTCCCGCATCGCGCTGTTGATGTCGTCCTCGGTCAGGGCCCCACGCTGGCGCACAGACGCCAGGGTGCCCTGGAGTTTCTCTGACAGGGAGTCGAACAATTCGTCTCACAGGGTACGGTGCGCAGCTATGGAGCTCGACCTCTTGGTCATCGGGTCCGGGCCGAGCGGCCAGAAGGCCGCGATCCAGGCCGCCAAACTCGGCAAGCGCGTCGCCGTCGCCGAGCGCCGAGAGCGCATCGGCGGCGTGTCGATCCACACCGGCACGATCCCGTCCAAGACGCTGCGCGAGGCGGTCCTGGAGCAAGTCGCGCAGCGCCCGCTCGACGTACTCGACCCCACCCGTGTGGAGGAGAGCGAGGAGCGCACGCTCGAGCAGCTGATGGATCGCACCGCGCGCGTCGTGGCGGCCGAGACCGCCGTGGTGCGCGAGCAGTTCCGGCGCAACCGCGTCGGCCTGCTGGCCGGCCAGGCGCGCTTCGAGGACGCCAACACGGTCAGGATCGAGGGCTTGGACGAGCCGATCCGCGCCCGCCGCATCATCATCGCCAGCGGCACACGCCCGGCGCGGCCGCCCTCCGTCGAGTTCGACGACCGCACGGTGATCGACTCCGACGGACTGCTCAAGCTCGAGCACCATGTGCCGCGCACGATGACCGTGGTGGGCGCCGGCGTGATCGGCGTCGAGTACGCGTCGATGTTCGGCGCGCTCGGCACGAAGGTCACCGTCGTCGACAAGCGCGACCGTGTCCTGCAGTTCCTCGACGGCGAGATCGGCGAGGCCTTCCAGTACCTGCTGCGCCGGCGCAACGTCACCTTCCGGCTGCGCGAGGAGGTCGCGAGCGTCGCGGCGGGCACGGACGGCAAGCTGCCGCGGCTGTCGCTCGCCTCGGGCAAGGAGATCGCGTCGGAGACCGTGCTCTACGCGGTCGGCCGCCAGGGCGACACCGAGCGCCTCGGCCTGAAGGCGGCCGGGCTGGAGGCCGATGCGCGCGGGCGCCTCGAGGTCGACGCGAGCTACCGCACGTCGGTGGAGCACATCTTCGCCGTCGGCGACGTCGCGGGCGGCGGGCTCGCCGCCACCGCCGCCGAGCAGGGCAGGATCGCCGCGCTGCACGCCTTCGACGAGCCCGTCCAGGAGCTCGCGCACCTGATCCCCACGGGGGTCTACGCGGTGCCGGAGATCGGGATGGTCGGGCGCACCGAGGAGCAGCTGACCGACGAGACGGTGCCCTACGTCGTCGGGATCGCCCGCTGGTCCGAGCTCGCCCGCGGGCTGATGACCGGCGACGAGGAGGGCATGCTCAAGCTGCTCGTCTCGCCCGACGACGGCAAGCTGCTCGGCGTCCACGTGATCGGCACCGGCGCCACCGACCTCGTCCACATCGGCCAGGCCGTGATGGGCGGCGACACCGGTATCGACTTCCTCGTGACGGCCGTCTTCAACTACCCGACGTTCGCCGAGTCCTACAAGGTGGCCGCGCTCGACGCCGCCAACCGGATCAGGGCGATGGAGTCCTAGGCGGCGCGTCCTCGGCGGGTGCCGGCGGGATGTCCGGCGCCGGCGGGATCACCGCCGCCGCGGCGCCCGGCGTCGCCGCCGAGTTGGCCTCGGCGGCCGCGTCGCGAGCGGAGCGCTCGGCCTCCGCCGCGTCGGCCGCGGCCCGCTCGCTCGCCTCGGACCGCTCAGACGAGGACGGAACCCTGGGCTGCCGCGGCGCAACGCCGTTGGAGAGCGCCCCGCCGAGCTTCTCGGCCAGCGAAGCCGCCGCGCCGGAGAACTCCGAGGGGATCACCCAGATCTTGTTCGCGTCGCCCTGGGCGAGCTGCGGCAGCATCTGCAGGTACTGGTACTGCAGCAGCGCGCGGTCGGGCGCGCCGTCGTGGATCGCCTGGAAGACGGTCTCGATCGCCTTCGCCTCACCCTCGGACTTGAGGATCGCGGAGGTCCGCTGCCCCTCCGCGCGCAGCACGGCCGACTGCTTCTCGCCCTCGGCCGTGAGGATCTGCGACTGCTTGACGCCCTCGGCCGTGAGGATCGTGGCGCGGCGGTCGCGCTCGGCGCGCATCTGCTTCTCCATCGCCTCCTGCACGGTCCGCGGCGGCTCGATCGACTTGAGCTCGACGCGGTTGACGCGGATGCCCCACTTGCCCGTCGCCTCGTCGAGGCTGGCGCGCAGCTGGTTGTTGATGTTGTCGCGCGAGGTCAAGGTGTCCTCGAGCGTCATGCCGCCCGCGACGTTGCGCAGCGTGGTCACGGTCAGCTGCTCGATCGCCTGCAGGGGGTTGGCGACCTCGTAGGTGATCGCCTTCGGGTCGGTGACCGTGAAGTAGATGACCGTGTCGATCCCGACGACGAGGTTGTCCTCGGTGATCACGGGCTGGGGCGGGAACGCGACCACCTGCTCGCGCAGGTCGATCAGCGGCTTGACGCGATCGACGAAGGGGACGATCAGCGTCAGTCCCGGATCGAGCGTGCGTGCGTAGCGGCCCAGGCGCTCCACGACGCCGGCGCGCGCCTGCGGCACGATGCGGACGGCCTTGAACGCGATCACGAACACGAACACCGCGAGGACGATCAGGGCGATGATGGCGGCGGACATGACGACTCCTTATTCGGCGACCAGCGCGGTCACGCCGCGGATCTCTAGGACCTGCACGCGCGTGCCGGGCTCGAAGACTTCATCCTCATCGTAGGCCCGCGCGCGCCACAGCTCGCCCTCGAGGCGCACGCACCCCGAGTCGGCCTCGATGCGCTCCACGACGGTCGCATTGCGCCCGACGAGTGCCGCCGTCCCCGTCCGCAGCTGCGCCGGCTGGCGCAGGTGGGCGCGGGCGATCGGCCGCAGCGCGGCGAGCGCGATGATCGAGACGACGAGGAAGAGAGCGAGCGAGATGGCCCAGCCGGCGCCGACCGCGCTCGCGATCGCCGCGATCAGCGCGCCCGCCGCGAACGGGGCCATGAAGAACCCGGTCGTGGCGATCTCACCGATCCCGAGGATCGCTGCCGCGATCAGCCAAAAGAGCCAGGATTCCATCTTCTGGAGCGGACTGTAGCGCCGCCGGTTCTGCGGTAGTTAAGCAGTCAGAAGGGCCCGGGCGAAGTCGTCCGGATCGAACGGCCGCAGGTCCTCGAGCTGCTCGCCGATGCCGATCAGCTTCACCGGGATGCCGAGCTCGTTGGCGATCGCCAGAGCGATGCCGCCCTTGGCCGTCCCGTCGAGCTTGGTGAGGATGATCCCGGTCACGTCGACGGCCTCCCCGAACAGCTTCGCCTGGCGGACGCCGTTCTGGCCCGTCGTGGCGTCGACGGTCATCAGCGTCTCGTGCGGCGCGTCGGGCATCTGCTTGGCGATCACGCGCCGGACCTTGGTCAGCTCCGCCATCAGCTCGTTCTGCGTGTGCAGCCGGCCTGCGGTGTCGACGATCACGACGTCGGCGCCCTGCTCGCGGCCGCGGGCGACCGCGTCGAAGGCGACCGCGCCGGGATCGGAGCCCTCGCGGCCCTTGACGACCTCCACGCCGGCCCGCTCGCCCCAGCGCTCGAGCTGCTCGACGGCGGCGGCGCGGAACGTGTCGGCCGCGCCGATCACGACGGTCAGCCCGAGCGTCTGGCGCAGGTGCCAGGCGAGCTTGCCGATCGTCGTCGTCTTGCCGGTGCCGTTGACGCCGACGACGAGGATCACGGCCGGGTCGGCGCGCAGGTCGATCGTGTCGTCGCCGGTGCGGGCGAGCTGGGCGAGCAGCTCGGCGAGGCGGTCGGTCAGCGCCTCGCCGCCGACGAGCTGGCCCTCCTCGGCCTCCTGCTCGAGTCGCTCGACGACCTGTGCGGTCGTGCGCGCCCCGACGTCGGCGTAGATCAGGGCCTCCTCCAGGCGCTCCCAGGTCTCCTCGTCGAGGTCGCCCTCGAACAGCGTCGCCTGGACCTCGGCCGTCAGCGCCTCCCGCGTCTTGCGCATGTTCTCGCGCATCCGCCGGAAGAAGCCGCGCCGCTGCTCCTCGCGCTCGGGCTCGGGAGCGGCCGCCGCGGTGCGGTGATCGCCGGTCAGGAAGAGGTCGTACCAGTCGCGGGCCATGGGCGCGGCAGAATAGCCGCCATGGTGCGGTCGACCCACGTCCTGTGGACCACCGGCGAAGATCCGGCCGCGCGCGAGCTGCTCGCGCGGATCACGGCCGACTGGACACCGGTCTACGGGCCGCCGATCCCCGGCGACCCGGCGTCGATCGTCCCCTCGGACCTCCCGCACTACGTCGCGCTGCTCGACGGCGAGCGCCCGGTGGCAGGCGGCGGGCTGCGGCCGCTGGGCGGCCGGATCGCGGAGGTCAAGCGGATGTACGTCATGCCCGACCGGCGCGGCGAGGGCCTCGCCCGGCGGCTGCTCGATGAGCTCGAGGCGCTCGCCCGCGACGCCGGCTACGAGCGCCTGCGACTGGACGCGACCGGCACGCTGCCGCGCCTCTACCGCTCGGCCGGCTTCCATGAGATTCCCGACTACAACGGGAATCCGCACGCGTCCTTCTGGGCAGAGAAGCCGCTGTGAGCACCGCCTTCCTGCTGACCGCGATCGGGGCCGCGCTCGCCGTCGGGCTCGAGCTGCTGGAGGCGCTGGCGATCGTGCTGGCCGTCGGCTCGACGCGCTCCTGGCGCGACGCGCTGCTCGGCGCCGCCGGGGCCGTGGTGCTGCTCGCCGTCGCGGTCGTGGCCGTCGGGCCGGTGTTGCTCGGCGCGCTGCCGCTCGACGTCCTCAAGGTCGTGATCGGGACGGCGCTGCTGCTGTTCGGCCTCGAGTGGCTGCGCAAGGGCGTGCTCCGGCTCGCCGGCCGGCGGGCGCCGTCGGACTCGCTCAAGGAATACCTCGAGGAGCGCGAGGCGATGCAGGCCGAGCCGCCGCCGCTGCCGGGGCACGCCGACTGGGCGGCGCGGATCGTCGCCGGCAAGGGCGTGCTGCTCGAGGGGCTCGAGGTCGTGCTGATCGTGGCCGCGCTCGGCGCGGGGCCGGACGGGCTCGCCCCGGCCATCGCGGGCTCCGCGGTCGCGGTGGTCGCCGTGCTGGCGATCGGCTTCGCGGTCCACCGCCCGCTCGCGCGGCTGCCCGAGTCGCACCTCAAGTACGCGGTCGGGCTCGTGCTCTCCTCGTTCGGCGTGTTCTTCCTCGGCGAGGGGCTCGGCGTCCACTGGCCCGGCGCGGATCTCGCGCTGCTCTACATCGTCGCCGCGCTGCTGCTGGTCTCGCAGGCGCAGATCGCCACGCTCGCGCGACCCAGGGAGCTCGCCGCGTGAAGGCGCTGCGCAAGCTCGTGCTCGGCGAGACGTGGGTGCTGCCGATCGGCGTCGCGCTGACGCTGATCGCGGGGCTGGTGCTCGAGGCGGTCGAGGGCGACGACGCCTGGTGGAGGCACGCCGGCGGCTTCGTGCT
>DATBDM010000226.1:0-4336 GCA_036269915.1 Solirubrobacteraceae bacterium
GAGGGCCCGACCGACCCGGACGCCTACGCGGCGGTGCTCGCGGGTTAGGGCGACACGTGCGTGGCGAAGCCGCGCGCCCGGTTCGGCGCCGGCGCCGCGCTGGTGGCGCGCGACGTGCGCACGGACCGGGTCCGCTGGCGCCTCCGCGGCGACGGCTCCATCGAGGCGCCGCCGCTGATCGCCGGCGGGATCGTCTACGCGGGGTCGGGCAGCGGGCGGGTCTACGGCGTGTCGCTGCGCAGCGGCCGGCGCGTCTGGAGCACCCGGCCGGGGCCGCCGATCCCCGGCGCCAGGGGCGAGCCGGTCCCGAACGGCCTCGCGGCGGGCGGCGGCCTGCTCGTCGTGCCCGCGCTCGGCCGGGTCGTGGCCTACGGCTGACGGCGCAGCACGAGCAGGGCGAAGCCGAGCGTGGTCGTCCCGCCGGGGAGCGCGCGCCGCTCGCGGATCCGGCGCGCGTAGGCGGCCGACTCCGGGTCGTCGCGGCGCTCGGCGTTCGCCGCCAGCGTCTCCTCGTACTGGGCCCAGCTCGCCGCGGTCGCCACGCGCTCGAAGACCGGCTCGAGGCCGGCGGCGCGCGCGGCGGCGAGCAGCTCGTCGTGGTCGCCGAGCTCGTCGCGGGTCGCCCCGCCGAGCGCCTCCAGGAACTCCGCGGTGGGCTCGCGCGCCCAGAAGCCCTCGCCGTAGAGCACCGCGCCGCCCGGCCGCGTCAACGCGGCCAGCGCCCCGAGCGCCGCCGGGAAGCCGCCGTGGGCGTGCGAGGACGCGACGTTGACGACGACGTCGAAGCTCGCGGGAGCGAGGTCCGCGTCCTCGGCCGTGGCGACGACGAGCTTGACGCGCTCGCGCGGACGCGCCAGCACGATCGCCTCGGCGTCCGGGTCGACGCCGAGGCCGGTCGCGTCCGGGTGGCGCTCGACGACGCGGCGCAGCAGCTCGGCCGTGCCGCAGCCGGTCTCGAGCACCCGCGCGCCCGCACCGGGGTCCAGCTCGGCGATCGACGCGTCGACGTCCTCCTCCGACAGCGGGTTGGCGAACGGGAGGCCTTCGTGGGCCAGCAGCGAGGCGCTCGGCATCGGCGCAGGCTACGGCACGGCTTGACATGTGACCATATGGTCACCTATAGTCGGCGCCCACGGACGCGGTGTTCAAGGCCCTGGCGGACCCGACGCGGCGCAGCCTGCTCGACGAGCTCTTCAAGGCCGACGGGCAGACGCTCGGAGCGCTCGAGGAGCGCCTCCCGATGACGCGCTTCGGCGTCATGAAGCACCTCAAGGTGCTCGAGGAGGCCGGCCTCGTCGTCACCCGCCGGCGCGGGCGCGAGAAGCTGCACTTCCTGAACCCCGTCCCCATCCGGCTCGTCCACGACCGGTGGGTGAGCAAGTACGCAGAGCCCTGGGCGGCGACGCTGACGGGCCTCAAGCGCAACCTCGAGGAGCGCGTCATGGAGAAGGTGTTCGAGATCTACATCAAGACCACGCCCGAGCGGCTGTGGCAGGCGATCACCGACGAGGAGCTGCGGAGCCGCTACAGCTTCGGCGTCGGCGTCCGCTCGGACTGGACCAACGGCTCGCACTACAAGGCCTCCCATCCCGGCGCCGGGATCGAGATCTCCGAGGGCGAGAACCTGGAGGTCGACCCGCCGCACCGGCTCGTGCAGTCGTTCAACGCGCTCTGGGGCGATCACGTCAAGGCCGCGGGCACCTCGCGCGTCACGTGGGAGATCGAGCGGGTCGAGGACTCGTGCCGGCTGACCGTGATCCACGACCAGCTGCCCGAGGGCGCCAGCGACGAGCTCTACGGCGGCTGGCCGATGATCCTCTCCGGCCTCAAGACGCTGCTCGAGACCGGCGAGGACCTCACGACCCCGGGCTCTCTGATGTACGCGCGAGCCTGACGAGGTCGTTGTCGACCGTGGCGATCGCCTCGACGGGGATCGTCACGGTCCGGCGGCGCCAGAAGTGCCCGTGCTGGACGACGAGGTCCGTGATCTGCCCGTCGGCGGCGATCTCGAAGCCCTCGACGCGGCCGAGCCGGCGTCCGTCGGCGTCGACGACGGAGGCGTCATGGGCCAGCTCGACGGTGCCGCGCGGCACGCGGTCGTAGGCGAGCTGGATGTGATCGTCGAAGGGCAGGTCGGCGTCGAGCCCGGGCGACGCGAGCGTGGGCATGGCCAGGACGGTGGTGACGCCGATCTCCCAGTCCGGGTCGTCGACCGGCTGCTCCCCCAGCCGCAGATAGGCGAGCTCGGACACCTGCGGCAGCTGCTCGAACGCCGCGGGCGTCCCGCGCAGGACGAGCACGTCGCCCTCGCCGGGCTCGATCGCGTCGATCGGAGCCAGCCGCGCGAGCCCGGGCGCGGCATGCGGGCGCACGACGACATGGGTGATGCGCCGGGTGCGCGGGTCGACGACGACGTCGGCGAGCTCGCCGAGCGCCGCGCCGCCGCAGCGGACCTTCCGACCGGGCTCGAGCCGCATGCCGGTCAGTAGTTCCCGAACCCCGCGGTCGCGCCCGGGTTGATCACGTGCGGACCCCACTCGGTGGGCGCGCCCTCCGAGAACTCCGGGGCATCGGGCTCGGGCGGGACGACCATGACGGTGCACTGCAGGTCGTGGAGCTTGTCCGGCATCTCGTGACGCAGCCAGTGCAGGTGGTGCTGGCGCGGCGTCGACACGATGACCTCGCCGTAGGTGCCGTCGGCGACCTTGGCGTGGACGGTCGCGACGGCATCCTCCCCCGGTTCGACGACGTCGACCGAGGCGCGGCACGAGCGCGTCATCAGGTCCAGCGCCTCGGCGTCCGACCAGTCGGCATGCTCTTCGTGGCATGGCGGGACCATCAGCCCGAAGCGCGCGCCGAGGCCGGCGCGACGGCGCACCTCCTCGAGCAGCATCGGCGTCGAGGCGGTGCGGTTGGCGACGACGAGGATGCGCGCTTGCTCGGTCATGGCGCGATGCAACCCCCGCGCGCGCGGGGACGCATCACCCCAAGCGGGTGAACCCGAGCGACCCTCGCGCCGGGGAGGATGCGGCCATGGCCGGCCGGATCACGTGGCTGGGGCACGCGACCGTGCTCGTCGAGATGGACGGCGTCCGCGTGCTCACCGATCCCCTGCTGCGCGATCGCGTGGCGCACCTGCGCCGGCACGCGCCCGTCCCGGCGGTGCCGGCCGACCTCGACGCCGTGCTGCTCTCGCACCTGCACCGCGACCACGCCGACCGCCCGTCGCTGCGCCTGCTCTCCCCCGCGACGCCGGTGCTGGCGCCCGCCGCCGCTGCGCGGAACGTCCGCCGGCTGGGCGTGCGCGAGGTCGTCGGGATGCGGGCGGGGGAGCGCGTCCCGGTCGGCACGGCCACGGTGCTCGCGGTGCCCGCCGAGCACGACGGGCGCCGCAGCCCGCTGCACCCGCAGGCGCCCGCGCTGGGCTTCGTGGTCGAGCAGGACGGCCGCCGGGTCTACTTCGCCGGCGACACCGACCGCTTCGACGCCATGAGCGAGCTCGGGCCGCTCGACGCGGCGCTGGTGCCGATCTGGGGCTGGGGGCCGTCGCTCGGGCCCGGTCACCTCGACCCCGAGGGAGCGGCGGAGGTCGTCGCGCTGATCGGCCCGCGGCTCGTCGTCCCGATCCACTGGGCCACGTATCTGCCGTTTCACTACGGCGCGGGCCACGCGCTGCTGCGCGAGCCGGGCGAGCGGTTCACCGCGGCGATGCGCACGCGGGCGCCGGACGTCCGCGTCGCGCTGCTGTCGCCCGGCGAGAGCGTCGAGGTCGGATGAGCGTGCCGGATCGCGACCGCGTCAAGATCGGCGACCGCCTCGAGCACGCGGTCGAGTCGCGCACCGACGTCGCGGCGGAGATCGAGCGCGGCCAGGCCGAAGCGCCCGCCCCAGGCCGGCTGCGGCGCAACCTGATCTGGCTCGGGCTGACCGGCGTCTCGCTCTACCTCGTGTTCCCCAGCCTCGTCGAGGTCTTCGGCTCCTGGCGGGACATCACGAAGTTCTCCCCCGGCTGGCTCATCGCCATGGCGGTGTTGCAGGGCGCGGTGCTGTTCTGCCTCTGGGCGCTGCAGAGGATCGCGCTGCACCTCCGCCGCTGGCGGCCGGTGATCGCGTCGCAGCTCGCGGGCAACGCGCTCTCGAAGGTGGCCCCCGGCGGTGGCGCGACGGGCGCCGCGCTGCAGTACCGGATGCTGGTCGAGGACGGGGTCGACCGCTCGCGCGCGGTGTCCGGGCTGACCGCCGCGAACCTCCTCGCCTTCGCGTTCGTCACCGCGCTGCCGGTCCTGGCGATCCCGGCGCTGATCCGCGGCGGGGTCGACCGCAACCTGGTCGAGGC
>DATBDM010000227.1:0-13530 GCA_036269915.1 Solirubrobacteraceae bacterium
GGCGTTCGGCTCGAACCTCGACGACGAGCGCTGCATCGCCATCTTCGAAGGCCGTGCGGAGCTCGTGCCAGACGGCGATCCCGTCGAGCTGACACCCGAGTTGCAGCCCCTCGCCCAGGTCTGCGCCGAGTTCGAGCTCACACTGGGCTGACCTCGTCGTCGCCTCGATCGCTGCGGGCGCGGCGGACGAGCGCGTCGAACGCCGTTCCGTGGGACCGGTCGACGCGTTGCTGGAGCTGCGCGTAGACGTCGAGCGTCATCTTCGAGTCGGCGTGGTCGACCTGGCTCACGACCCACTTGACGTCGAACGAGTCCCCAGCAGGCGACGACTTCCACCGCGGCGCGCTTGGTACCTCGCGCCGTACCCCTCGCCTCCAAGGCGCCTCGCAACACTCGCCCGAGAACGAGAAAAGCCGCTGCATTGCAGCGGCTTTCGGCGACGGGAGCGACGGGACTCGAACCCGCGACCTCCGGCGTGACAGGCCGGCGCTCTAACCAACTGAGCTACGCCCCCCGGGGCGTGTCGCGCGACCTCGCTTGCGCGTGGCGCGGAGCGACAGTATGGCACGCGTCGCGCGCCGTGTTCGGACGCCTGGAAAGCGGGCCCCACTCCCCGAACCGGAGCCGGAGAAGGACCGGTCACCGCAACTCGCGTCGGGCGGCCGGGTTCTCCGGGGCGTCAACCGATCCAGTCCAGGAGGTGGGGCCCTGTGCTCCATTCTGCCAAGCGCCGCTTCGCCGCTCCCGCGGTCGCAGTCGCGCTGCTGTCGACGACCGCCGCGGCGGCCGTCGCGAAGGACGTCACGGGCACCCAGGGGCCTGACCGCCTCCGCGGCACCCCGAACGCCGACACCATCGCCGCGCTGGGCGGCAACGACCGCGTCCGCGCCCTCGCCGGCAACGACGTCGTGCTCGCCGGAGACGGACGCGACCGCGTCCTCGGCGGGGCCGGCGACGACCGCTTGGACGGCCAGCCCGGCGCCGATCGCCTCTGGGGCAACGCCGGCAACGACACGCTCAACGGACAGGCCGGTCCCGACTGGCTGTTCGGCGGCCAGGGCAACGACACGCTGGCCGGCGACGTGCCGAACGCCGGCGATCCGATCAGCCGCGACCACCTCTTCGGCGGCCAGGGCGACGACCAGCTCCTCGGCGGCGACGGCCGCGACCGACTGCTCGGCGGTCCCGGCAACGACCAGTCCGATGGCCAGGGCGGCGCCGACCTGCTCGTCGGCGGGCCGGGCGACGACAACCAGCAGGGCGGCGTCGGCAACGACGTGATCTTCGCCAACGGCGGCCGTGACGTCACCAACGGCGGTGCCGGCAACGACCGGCTGTTCGCGCTGGCGCGGATCGACGTCAACGGCCCCGACGACACGGCCGGCGACGCCGTCAACGGCGACGAGGGCAACGACCGGATCTTCGTGCGCGACGGCGAGCAGGACGTCGTCGACTGCGGTCCTGGCTTCGACCGCGTGCGCGCGGACTTCAAGGACATCGTGAACACGAACTGCGAGGTCGTCCGCCGCGCGGCGCCGGGCACGAAGCCCACGCCGGAGGACACCGCGCCGGGAGCGAACTAGCCCCTATGCATGCAAGCGCGCCAGGTCTGGGTAGGCAGGGCTCATGTACATCGGTCTCGGCACGCTGCTTCTGATCATCATCATCCTGGTCATCGTCTTCTAGACGGCCAGGAACGGCGGCGGCCGGTGCGGGCACCCGTACCGGCCGTCAGCCTGTTCGCACGAGCGCCGGACGCCTGCGTCCCGCCGTATGCGGAGTCACTCCGGATGGGAGTCTGAGGGCCACGACATGCCCCGCTCTCCCCGGAGGATCCTCCCCATGCAACCCCAGGGCCTCGCCGCCCGCGCCGCTCACTGGAGCGCGCGTCATCGCAAGACAGCCATCTTCGGATGGCTGGCGTTCGTCGCCATCGCCTTCGTCATCGGCGGCGCCGTCGGCACCAAGTCGATCGCCGACGAGGACATGGGCAACGGCTCCTCGAAGGTCGCCGACCAGGCGATCGCGAAGGCGAACTTCCCCGACAAGGACTCCGAGCAGGTGCTCGTGCAGTCCCGCGACGGCCTCCGCGCCGATGATCCGGCCTTCAAGGCCGCCGTCGCCGACGTAGCCGCCCGCCTCGGCCGCACGCCTCACGTGAGCGAGGTCGAATCGCCGTACGCCAAGGGCAACCAGGGCCAGATCGCCAAGGACGGTCGCTCCGCGCTCGTCACGTTCAGCATCCCCGGCGACAGCGACGTCGCCGAGAAGCGCGTCGGCGCGACGCTCGCGACCACCGTCGCGGCGCAGCAGGCGCATCCGCAGCTGCGCATCGAGCAGTTCGGCGGCGCGTCCGCCGACAAGGCGCTCTCGAAGTCCTTCGACGACGACTTCCAGAAGGCCGAGACGCTGTCGCTGCCGATCACGCTGCTGATCCTGATCGTCGCCTTCGGCGCTCTTGTCGCCGCCGGCGTCCCGCTGCTGCTCGGCTTGACAGCCGTGGCCGCGACCATCGGCCTGCTTGCGCCGATCTCGCAGATCTTCCCGATGGACGAGTCGGTCAACTCGGTCGTGCTGCTGATCGGCCTCGCCGTCGGCGTCGACTACTCGATGTTCTACCTGCGGCGCAAGATGGAGGAGGTCGACGCCGGGCGCTCCGAGGAGGCCGCACTCGAGTTCGCCGCCGCCACCTCCGGCCGCGCCGTCCTGATCTCCGGCCTCACCGTGATGATCGCCATGGCCGGCATGTTCCTCGCCGGCTCCGTCGTGTTCGAGTCGATGGCCGTCGGCACGATCCTCGTCGTCGCCGTCGCCATGCTCGGCTCGCTGACGGTCCTGCCCGCGATGATCTCGCTGCTCGGTCGCCGGATCGAGTGGCTGCGCGTCCCGTTCCTCGGCAAGCTGCGCCATCGCAGCCACGGCGAGTCGCGCGTGTGGGGCTGGATCATCGATCGCGTCCTGCGCCGCCCGGTCATCTCGGCCGTCGCCGCCGCCGCGATCCTGATCGCGCTCGCCATCCCGGCGCTGAACATGCACCCGGTCAACGCAGGCGTCGCGGGCCTGCCGCGCTCGCTGCCGATCATGCAGACCTACGACCGGATCCAGGACGCCTTCCCCGGCGGCGCGCTGCCCGCGGTCGTCGCCGTCCAGGCCGACGACGTGACCAGCCCGCAGGTCCAGGCGGGCGTCAAGTCGCTCACCGAGCGCGCCCTGAGCTC
Source organism: Solirubrobacteraceae bacterium (assembly GCA_036269915.1). Classification (GTDB taxonomy): domain Bacteria; phylum Actinomycetota; class Thermoleophilia; order Solirubrobacterales; family Solirubrobacteraceae; genus DATBDM01. The sequence continues at coordinate 3,219 of DATBDM010000227.1, forward strand.
GCCCGGCATGTCCGGCCCGATCACCACGACCACCGCGCCCGACAAGTCGGTCGAGATCGTCCAGATCCCGCTCGCCGGCAACGGCACCGACAGCGCCTCCGAGGAGGCGCTGGCCAGCCTGCGCGGCACCGTCATCCCCGCCACGATCGGCGCGGTCGACGGCGTGCAGGCGAGCGTCAGCGGCCTCACGGCCGGCTCGAAGGACTTCAACGACGTGATGCAGGCGCGCCTGCCGATCGTCTTCGCCTTCGTGCTCGGGCTCGCGTTCATCCTCCTGCTGGTCACGTTCCGCTCGGTCGTGGTCCCGCTGAAGGCGATCGTGTTGAACCTGCTGTCGGTCGGCGCCTCCTACGGCGTGCTGACCTGGGTCTTCCAGGACGGCCACGGCGAGAAGGCGCTCGGCTTTGAGTCGATCGGCGGCATCACGTCCTGGCTGCCGCTGTTCCTCTTCGTGATCCTGTTCGGCCTGTCGATGGACTACCACGTGTTCATCCTCAGCCGGATCCGCGAGGCGGTCGACCGCGGGATGAGCACGCCCAGCGCGGTCGCGCATGGCATCAAGTCGACGGCGGGCGTCGTCACGAGCGCGGCCGTCGTGATGGTCGCGGTGTTCTCGATCTTCGGGACGCTGTCGGCGCTCGAGTTCAAGCAGATGGGAGTCGGACTGGCGGTCGCGGTCCTGCTCGACGCGACGCTCGTGCGGGCGGTCCTGCTGCCGGCGGCGATGACGCTGCTCGGCGAGCGCAACTGGTACCTCCCGAGCTGGCTCGAGTGGATCCCGCGCGTGCGCCACGATGCGCCGGTCGAGATGGAGCCCGAGCCGGAGCCCGCCGAGGAGCGCGAGCTGGTCGCCGTCTAGGCATCCGCTCCCCCCGATCGTCGGTCCGCGGCGCCCGCCTCATGGCGGGCGCCGCGTCGTTGCGCTTGACTTCCGCGCCATGCGCATCGGCGTCCTCACCGGAGGCGGAGACTGCCCCGGCCTCAACGCGGTCATCCGCGCCATCGTCCGCAAGGGCATCAGCTTCCACGGGCACGAGTTCGTGGGCTTCCGCTACGGCTGGGCCGGCGTGCTCAGCGGCGAGTCCATCGAGCTCACGCTCGAGACGACGCGCGGGATCCTGCACCGCGGCGGCACGATCCTCGGGTCCTCCCGTACGAACCCGTACAAGGAGGACGGGGGCCTCGACCGCGTGCGCGCCTCGATGGAGCGCTACCGGCTCGACGCGCTGATCCCGATCGGCGGCGAGGACACGCTCGGCGTCGCCCGCCGCCTGTCCGACGACGGCATCGACGTGGTCGGCGTCCCCAAGACGATCGACAACGACCTGGCCGGCACCGACGTCACCTTCGGGTTCCAGACCGCGGTGCAGATCGCCACCGACGCGATCGACCGGCTGCACACCACGGCCGAGTCGCACAACCGGGTCATGGTCTGCGAGGTCATGGGCCGCCACGCCGGCTGGATCGCGGTGCACTCCGGCCTCGCGGGCGGCGCCGACGCGATCCTCGTCCCTGAGCGCCCGTTCGACATCGACGAGGTCTGCGCGCACCTGCGCAGCCGCCACAAGTCCGGGCGCTCGTTCTCGATCGTGGTCGTCGCGGAGGGCGCGACGCCCGTCGACGGCGACGTGGTCACCGACCACGAGGCGACCGACGCCTTCGGCCATGTCCGCCTCGGCGGGATCGCGGTCCAGCTCGAGAAGGAGATCGAGTCGCGCACCGGCTACGAGACGCGCATGACCATCCTCGGCCACGTGCAGCGCGGCGGGACGCCGGTCGCCTATGACCGCGTGCTCGGCACCCGCTTCGGCGTCGCCGCCGTCGACGCGGCGACCGCGGGGAAGTTCGGGATGATGGTCGCGCTGCGCGGCACGGCGATCGAGACCGTCCCGCTCGACGAAGCGCTCGCCGCGCCCAAGCTGATCGACCCCGAGCTCTACGAGACCGCCGAAGTGTTCTTCGGCTAGGACGGGTAGGCAGAGAGCATGTTCAAGAGCGGCCCCCTCCCGCCGTGGATCCACGGCTCCGTGGACTACCTCCTCGGCGCGTTCCTCGTCCTCTCGCCGTTCCTGTTCTCCTATGACTCGGGCGCCGCGACGGCGACCGGCATCGTCGCCGGCGTGCTCGTGCTCGTGCTCGCGGCGTCGACCGCCTGGGCGACGGGCCTGATCAAGTCGATCCCGCCCTCCGCGCACGCCATCTTCGACCTGATCATCGCGGTCCTGCTGATCGCGTCGCCGTTCCTGTTCGGCTTCTCGAACGAGACCGCCCCGACGGCGGTCTTCATGGTCACCGGCGTCCTCGCGCTGCTCTACGCGATCGCCACGCGCTACAGCCCCGAGCGCAAGCCGCCGCGCGAGCCGCGCCGGCAGCCGCCGGCCGGCGATCAGCTCGAGCGCAGCGCCAGCGACAGCTCGAACCGCGCCGACGGGTCGTCGAGCGCGTCGCCGAGCAGCGAGCGCAGCCGCCGCAGCCTGTAGCGCACGGTCTGCGGATGGATCCCGAGCGCCCGCGCCGTCGCGGGGACGTTGCCCTGGTGGTCGAGCCACGCGCGCAGCGTCTGGGCCATTCGCTCCGGGCCCGAGCCCGGGAGCGCCGCGAGCGGGGCGAGCCGGCCGGCCGCGAGCTCCGCGGCGAGCCCCGGCTCGGCGTGGACGAGTAGCGTCGCGAGGTGCTCGCCGGCGTCGAGCAGTCCGCGCTCGCCGAGGACGCCTTGTGCGGTGAGCGCGAGGACCTGTCGCGCGCGGCGCGCGCTGAGCCCCGCCGCCCGCCAGCCGAGCACCGGGCCGAGCACCGCCCGCTCGCGCTCGAACGCGGCCGCCAGCTGCGCGCGCCGGCCGGGCGCGCCGGGGTCGGGGACGAAGGCCACGACGATGTCACCGGCGCGGCCGCGCAGCGCGTCGGGCGGCAGCACCGGGGCGCGCGGGGCATCCGGCTCCCAGGCGATGGCGGCGAGCTGGTCGGGCAGCGGCCAGCCCGCGCCGCCCGCGGCCAGCTCGACCGCCACCGGATCCGCCGCCGGGTGGCGGACCAGCAGCGCGAGCAGGGCCTGCCGGCGGCGCTCGGCCTCGTGCACCCCGGCCGCCTGCTCGGCGGCGTAGCCCTCGGCCGAGGCCGCGGAGAGCTCGTCGATGTAGGCGAACACCGCCTCGGCCAGCAGCGCGAGCGTCTCCCCATCCATGCCGGTCGCGCGGGCGCGATCCGCCGCCTGGCGCCAGGCGACCCGCGCGCCGAGCCGGTAGGCCGCGAGCAGCCCGTCGAGCGTGCGCCCCTCGCGGAACTCGTTGCGCCCGAGCTCGCGATAGAGGGTCGGGTCGAGCGGGGGCTGCGCGGCGCCGCCGATCAGCCCGACGAACTGCCGCAGCGCAGCCGCCACGCCATCGCGCAGGCCGCGCCCGAACTCGCCCTCGAGCGGCCGTCCGTAGGCGGGGACGCCGGCCCGGATCGCGGCCACGATCTCGGCCCCGAGCGCGTCCACGCCGGGCGCCAGGGCGATGCCGAGGGACTCGGGCAGCGCCTCCCACGGGCGCGCGGGGAGTCGGGCGGCGGTCATTTCCCCCGAATTGTCACATAGGTGATAAATCCGCCGGGTCGCCCCCGCGTTGATCTGCGCAGGGTGCCGCCTGTGGGACACATATCCTGGGTCCGATGGGGCCCACCATCGTCACGCACTCGCTGCGCCTGCACGGTCACGAGGTCTGCTACCGCACCGCGGGTGAGGACGGGCCGCTCGTGCTGCTCGTGCACGGCATCACCGGCTCCGCCGCGGCGTGGGACCCGGTGACCGAGCTGCTGGCGCACGATCACCGCGTGCTGGTGCCGGACCTGCTCGGTCACGGCGATTCGGCCAAGCCGCGCGGTGACTACTCGCTCGGTGCCCACGCCGCCGGCCTGCGCGATCTGATGATCGCGCTCGGCGAGGAGCGCGCCACCGTCGTCGGCCACTCGCTCGGCGGCGGGATCGCGATGCAGTTCGCCTACCAGTTCGCCCAGCGCGTCGAACGCCTGGCCCTTGTCTCGAGCGGCGGGCTCGGGCGCGAGGTCGGGCTGCTGCTGCGCGTTGCCGCGCTGCCCGGCGCCGCTCAGGTGCTCCCGTTCGTCGCCGCCCCCTGGCTGCGCGACGCCGGCGCGGCCGTCGCCCGCGGGCTCGGCAAGATCGGGCTGAAGGCGGGCTCGGACCTGTCGGGCATGGCACAGGGCATCGCGTCGCTCGGCTCGCGTGAGGCGCGCGCCGCGTTCACCGCCACCGTGCAGTCGGTCATCGACCCCGGCGGCCAGCGCGTCAACGCCTCCGACCGGCTCTACCTCGCCGCCGAGGTGCCGACGCTGATCGTCTGGGGCGAGCGCGACCCGATGATCCCGGTCGCGCACGCGCACGCCGCGCACGCGGCCATGCCCGGCAGCCGCCTCGAGCTGTTCGAGCAGGCGGGCCACTTCCCCTTCCACGACGACCCGGCGCGGTTCGCCGGCGTGCTGGGCGACTTCATCGCCGGCACCGCGCCGGCCGCGATCGACGACGAGCGCACGCGCGCGCTGATGCGCGCGCACGCGGCGACACCAGTGATGACAGGAGCCACGACGTGAGCACCACCGACCTCCCCGACCTCGACGCCCAGCCCGTGCCCGGCGGCTTCTCGATGGAGCTGACCGACGACCAGCGCGACGTGCGCGACTGGGTCCGCGGGTTCGCCGAGGGCGTCGTGCGCCCGGCCGCCGCCGAGTGGGACGAGCGCGAGGAGACGCCGTGGCCGGTGATCCAGGAGGCGGCGAAGATCGGCCTGTACGGGTTCGAGGCGCTCGCCCAGTTCTACGCCGACCCGTCCGGCATCACGCTTCCGATCGTCAACGAGGAGCTGTTCTGGGGCGATGCCGGCATCGGCATGGCGATCATGGGCACGACGCTCGCCGTCGCGTCGATCTTCGGGTCGGGCACCGGCGAGCAGATGGGCGAGTGGGTGCCGCAGTGCTACGGCACGGAGTCCGAGCCGAAGGTTGCGGCCTTCTGCGCGTCGGAGCCCAACGCCGGCTCGGACGTCTCGTCGATGCGCACGCGCGCGAAGTTCGACGAGGCGACGAACGAGTGGGTGCTCAACGGCCAGAAGGCCTGGGCGACCAACGGCGGCATCGCCGACGTTCATGTCGTCGTCGCGTCGGTCGACCCCGAGCTGAAGGCCCGCGGGCAGGCCGCGTTCGTCATCGGGCCCGACACCCCGGGCCTGACGATGGGCACCAAGGTCAAGAAGCATGGCCTGCGCGCCTCGCACACCGCCGACGTCTTCCTCGACGACTGCCGGATCCCCGCCGAGAACGTGCTCGGCGGCAAGGAGAAGCTCGACGAGCGAATCGCCCGCGCGCGCGAGGGCGAGCGCTCGCGCTCGCAGGCCGCGATGGGCACCTTCGAGCGCACGCGCCCGACCGTCGGCTCCCAGGCCGTCGGCATCGCGCGCGCCGCCTACGAGTACGCGCTCGCCTACGCCAAGGACCGCGAGCAGTTCGGCAAGCCGATCATCGAGAACCAGGCGATCGCGTTCATGCTCGCCGACATGAAGCTCGAGATCGACGCCGCTCGCCTGCTCGTGTGGCGCGCGTCGTGGATGGCCCGCAGCGGCAAGGAGTTCACCTCCGCCGAGGGGTCGATGAGCAAGCTCAAGGCCGGCGAGGTCGCCGTGTGGGCGACCGATCGCGCGATGCAGATCCTCGGCGGCAACGGCTACGCGCGCGAGTTCCCGGTCGAGCGCATGCACCGCGACGCGAAGATCTACACGATCTTCGAGGGCACCTCGGAGATCCAGCGCCTCGTGATCGCGCGGGCGATCTCGGGCGCGCCGATCCGCTGATGGTCGATTCTCTAGCCCGTGCGCGCCGCGGTCCTGCACGCCTTCGGTGAGCCGCTCGCCGTCGAGGACGTGCCGGACCCGGCGCCCGCGGACGACGGCGCGGTCGTCGCCGTCCGCGCGACCGGCGTCTGCCGCTCGGACTGGCACGCGTGGCAGGGCCACGACGCGTCGGTCGTGCTCCCGCACGTCGGCGGCCACGAGCTCGCCGGCGAGGTCGTCGCGGTCGGCCCGCAGGTACGCTCGGTCCAGGTCGGCGACCGCGTGACCGTGCCGTTCTGCTGCGGCTGCGGCGTCTGCGAGCCATGCACACGCGGCGAGACGCAGGTGTGCGAGCGCGACCTGCAGCCAGGCTTCACGCTGTGGGGCTCGTTCGCCGAGCTCGTCGCGCTCCCGTGCGCGGACCTCAACCTCGTGCGCCTGCCGGAGGGGCTCGGCTTCGTCGCCGCGGCGGCGCTCGGCTGCCGCTTCATGACGGCGTGGGCGGCGCTGCGCGTGCACGGCCGCGTCGCCGAGGGCGAGTGGGTCGCGGTGCACGGATGCGGCGGGGTCGGGCTCTCGGCGGTGATGATCGCCGTCGCCGCGGGCGCCCGGGTGGTCGCCGTCGACATCGATCCGGCCAAGCTCGATCGGGCCCGGGAGCTGGGCGCCGCCGCGGTGGCCGACGCGTCGCGCGAGGACGCGGCCGCCGCCGTCGAGTCGCTGACCGGCGGTGGAGCGCACGTCGCGGTCGACGCGCTCGGCTCGCCCGAGACGCTCGCCGCCTCGGTGCTCGGCCTGCGCCGCCACGGGCGCCACCTCCAGGTCGGCCTGCTGCTGGCCGGCGACGAGCGGCCGCCGGTGCCGATGGCGCGCGTGATCTCGCGCGAGCTGACGCTGCACGGCGTCCACGGGATGGCCGTGCGCCACTACCCGGGGCTGCTCGACGCCGTCGCGAGCGGCGCGCTCGACCCCGCGGCGCTCGTCGGCCGCACGCTCGCGCTCGACGACGTCGGCGCAGAGCTCGCCGCGATGGGCGGCTTCGCGACGCGGGGGCTCAGCGTCGTGGACCGTCTCTAGCCCAGCGAGTGGGCGGTCCCGGGCTCGAACCGGGGACCTCTTGCTTGTAAGGCAAGCGCTCTGACCAGCTGAGCTAACCGCCCCTCCGCCGGACGATGCTAGACATCAACCGCATGGATCGCCCGACCCTCTGGCGCGCGGGAGTGCTGCAGGCGCTGCTCATCGCCGCCGCGGCGCTCGTGCTCGGCGCCGCGCTCGACCGCTCGTTCTTCGTCCACTGGGGCTGGCTCGCGGGCCCCGGCACGTGGGCGCTGTGCGCGCTCGTCGTGGCGCGCGTGCTGCACCTGCCCGCGCTGCGGGTCCTGGTCGGCGCCGCGATCGCCGGCGTACCGAGCCTGGTCACCGTGCTGCTCGGGGCGCACTGGGCGGGCGCGCCGCTGGCGATCGCGCTCTTCGCGCTCTGGTGCGGGCGGCTCGGCGCCCGCGAGGACGACCGCGTGCCGGCGGTGGCCTGATGGACCTGCGGATCGAGGGGCGCGTCGCGCTCGTCACCGGCGGCTCGAAGGGGATCGGGCGCGGGATCGCGGCGGCGCTCGCCGCCGAGGGCACGCGCGTGGCGGTCGCGTCGCGCTCGCGCGAGCGGATCGAGGAGGCGGCGGCGGCGATCGGCGCGCGCGGCTACGTCTTCGACTCCGACGACCTCGACGCGGTCGACCCGCTGATCGACGCGATCGAGGCCGACCTCGGGCCGGTCGAGATCTACGTCGCCAACACCGGTGGCCCGCCGCCGGGTCCGGATCCACTCGGCTTCACGCACGAGCAGTGGGTCGCCGCGCACCGCTCGCTGCTCCTCTCGCCGATGGCGATCATCACCCGGGTGCTGCCGGGGATGCGCTCGCGCGGCTGGGGCCGCGTGGTGTCGGTCTCCTCCTCGGCCGTGCGCGAGCCGATCCCCGCGATCCAGCTCTCCAACGCGCACCGGCCGGGCCTTATCGCGGCCTTCAAGGTGCTCGCGCGCCAGGAGGCCGCGGCGGGCGTGACGTTCAACTCGGTGCTCCCGGGCCGGATCGCCACCGACCGCATCTTCGCCAACGCCGGCTCGCGCGAGCAGGCCGAGGCCGCCGCGAGCGCGGACGTGCCCGCGGGGCGTCTCGGCACCGTCGAGGAGCTCGCCGCCGCCGCCGCGTTCCTGTGCTCGGGGCCGGCGAGCTACGTCACGGGCACGACGCTGCTCGTCGATGGCGGCCTCACCCACAGCGTCTGAGCCCGCGATGCGCGCGCTCGTCCACCCGGCGCCGCCGCTCGCCGACGACGTCGTGCGGCTGCGCCCGTGGCAGGAGGCCGACGTGCCCGCTGTGGTCGAGGCGTTCGCCGATCCGCTCAACCACCGCTTCTCCTGGCCGTTCACCTCGCGCTACGGCGAGGCCGACGCGCGCCGCGCGCTCGCCGCGCAGGAGCAGGCGCGCACGCACGGCGCCGAGCTGGCGTCCGCGCTGGTCGAGCCGCGCACCGAGCTGCCGGTGCTGGGCAGCGTCTCGCTCTACGACGTCGAGCGCGACCGCGGCCGGGCGGCGATCGGCTACTGGCTCGCGCCGGCGGCACGGGGTCGCGGCGTCGCGAGCCATGCGGTCGAGCTGCTCGCGGGCTGGGCCTTCGCCGAGCTCGGCCTCGAGCGCCTGCAGATCACCTGCGACCCGGACAACCGGGGATCGCGCGCCGTCGCCGAGCGGTGCGGCTTCGCCTTCGAGCGCGTGCTTCCGGCGCACTTCCCCTACAAGGGCGCGCTGCGCGACACGGCGCTCTTCACGCGCTCACGGTGAACCTGTAACGGGCCACGGCGTGCGTGCGCGATAGCGTCCCGGGGACGATGCCGGCGCGCTGCCATCGCCGAGGATCCGCCGCGTGACCGCCGCGGTCGGTTGGGGCGCGCTCGCGGCGTCGTCGCTGGTCATCGGCGCGTTGCTCGGGTTGCTGCGGGCGTGGCCCGACCGGCTCGTCGGGCTGGTGCTGGCGTTCGGCGCCGGTGCGTTGATCAGCGCCGTCAGCTTCGACCTCGCCGAGGAGGGTGCGCAGGTGGGAGAGCCCGGTTGGCTGGGGCTCGGCCTTGCGGGCGGTGCGATCACCTACTTCGCGCTCGATCGCCTCGTGGCGCGCCCGCGGCACGCGCGGCGCCGGGGAGCGAGCGCGAACGCCGGCTCCGCGCTGGCGCTCGGCGCGTTCCTGGACGGCATCCCCGAGCAGACCGTCCTCGGCATCGGCATCGCCGCCGGTCAGGGCGTCAGCGTCGCGCTCCTCATCGCCATCTTCGTCTCCAACCTCCCGGAGGCGATCGGATCGTCGACCGAGATGCGCGCCGCCGGCAGGCGTCCCGCGACGATCCGCCGGCTGTGGCTGCTCGTCGCGCTGATCTGCGCCGCGGCCACCGTGGTCGGATACGCGATCGCCGACAACGTGTCGGGCAACGTGAACGCCGCGATCGACGGGTTCGCCGCCGGCGCGCTGCTGGTGATGCTGATCGACTCGATGATCCCCGACGCGGTCCGTAAGGGCGGAGACGTCTCCGGCCTCGTCACCGTCCTCGGCTTCGCGGTGGCAGCCGCCCTGTCCGGCGTCTCCTGAACGCTCGGCGCAGACTCCCCGAAAGGCGAGGCCGCGCGCCGGCGGGCCCTCGAGCGAGGCGTAGTCTCGCGGGCGCGCGGCGGGCGCGGAGCCCTCCGCGAAACCCGGACCGCGCCGAACGAGAGGCGGTCGCGGATGCGTGGCCTGGTCATCCTGGTCGCAGCGACGGTGACGCTCGCGATGCCGATCCCGGCGCGAGCCGAGGTCGCCCGGAGCCCCGCGCAGCCGATCTCCTTCTGGGCCAGCGTCGCGTCCGCGATCAGCGTGCCCAAGGGGCAGATCCCCTCGGGGAACCGCCGGGTCATCCGACCGCGCGTGATCGGGCTCTTCGCCGACGGCTCGTGGTACGTCGAGAAGCTGCACTGGCGCGGATGGGGCACTCGCGTGGCGCGCGCCACCGGCATCAGCAACGCGAGCAACGGCATCCCCGACCAGGCGTCCGGCAAGCGGATCAAGCGGCGCGCCACCGTGACCCTGTCCAACCCCGGACACTTCAAGGGGCACGAGGTGTACCGCTGCTTCGAGCTGAAGGTCCGCGCGCATCCGGCGTCGGACATGCACCTCTGCCTGCAACGCTCCGGCGACTACTGGTACCTCGCCGCCGTGCCCCCGAAGCCGACGACGATCGAGTTCTTCGCCGGCCCTCCGCTGCAGGGCATCGGCTGCGAGATGAGATCCGGCGCGCAGGCGCTCGTCCTGTGCGCGAGCTACGCCGCCGCGCTCAACCAGAAGGTCACGCTGGGCCCCGCCGGGCGGGTCCGGATCTGCGCGAAGCCCGCGTCGGCCGGCGGCAACCCCTGCGAGCTGGGCGACTTCGGCGAGCGCACGCCGACCTACAGAGTCGGCAAGAAGGTCGCGCA
>DATBDM010000228.1:0-11036 GCA_036269915.1 Solirubrobacteraceae bacterium
ACGCTCGAGCAGGCGGTCCTGCCCCAGGTCGACGACGTCAGGGAGGCGTGCCGTGAGCTCCTCGAGTACTGAGGTCGTCGTCGACGTGACGATGCCCCAGATGGGCGTCTCCGTCGCCGAGGGGACCGTCGTCGAGTGGAAGAAGCAGGTCGGCGACTGGGTCGAGGCCGACGAGACGATCGTCGCGATCTCGACCGACAAGATCGACACCGACGTCGAGTCGCCCGCGTCCGGGCGGGTGCAGGAGGTGCTGGTCGACGTCGGCACGACCGTCGACGTCGGCACCGTGCTCGCCCGCATCGCGACCGACGCCAAGCCCGGCGAGCCGCACGTCAGCGAGAACGGATCCGCGCCTGCGGCCGGCGAGCCGGTCGCCGCGGAGCTGGAGCCGGAGCCGGAGACCGAGGCCGAGCCCTCCGCGCCGCGCCCCGCGCGGGGCCCGCGCCGCTACTCACCGGTGGTCATGCGGATCGCGTCGGAGCACGGCGTCGACCTCGAGCAGGTCGAGGGGACCGGCCGCGACGGCCGGGTGCGCAAGCAGGACGTCCTCGCGTTCGTCGAGTCCGGCGCGGCGCCCGCCGAGCCGCCGATGCACATCGAGAGCCCCTATCGCCCGGACGAGCCCGCCCGCGCGAAGACGCGCAAGCCGCGCTTCGGCCGGGAGGCCGCGCCCGCGAGCGCGGGCGGCGAGCACGCCGCGCCGCTCTCGCGCATGCGGGCGTCGATCGGCGAGCACATGCTGCACTCGCTGCGCACCGCGGCGACGTGCACCACGATCGCCGAGGCCGACATGACGCGGATCGAGGCCGCCCGCCGCGAGGCGGGGCTGACCTCGCTCCCGTACGTCGCCCGCGCGGTGATCGACGTGCTCGCCGAGTACCCGGCGCTCAACGCGACGCTCGAGGACGGCACGGTCACGACCTACGACGGCGTGCATCTCGGCATCGCGGTCTCCCTCGGCGAGGGCGGCCTGATCGTCCCGGTGATCCGCGATGCGCAGGACCTCTCGGTCGAGGGGCTGGCCAAGCGCATCAAGGATCTCGCGCGCCGCGCGCGTTCCAACGAGCTGACGCCGGACGAGGTCCGCGGCGGCTCGTTCACGATCACCAACCCGGGCGGCTACGGCTCGATCATGGCCACGCCGGTGATCAACCAGCCGCAGGTCGCGATCCTCGACACCGAGGCCGTCGTCAAGCGGCCGGTGGTGGTCACCGACGAGCTCGGCAACGACGCGATCGTCGTGCGCTCGATGACCTACCTGTGCATGTCGTGGGACCATCGCGCGCTCGACGGCGCGATCGCCGCGCAGTTCCTCAACAGCTTGCGCAAGAAGCTGGAGGCGTGGCCGATGACCGTGGGTGGCGTCTGACGGACACCCGTCCGGGGCAGGGGGAGATCCTCCCTGTCCCGGGCGGGCAGACCCTCATCCGGGGGGCCCGAGCACGACGTCGAAGTCCGGCCACTCCGGACCGCCGGCCGCGCGCCTGAGCTGAGGGAGCACGAGGGCGACGCCCTCCGACAGCGCGACGTCGAGCTCGCCCGCGCGGCGGACGAGCGCGTCGAGCGCCTGCGGTGTCTCCTCCGCGCCGAGCTGGTCCGGCTCGGTGACCTTCGCGTTGCGCAGGAAGCGCTCACGGTCCTTGCCGACGCGCCTGGCGTCGAGCGGATCGGTCCAGCCGCCGGCGAGCATGCCGCGCTGGGCGGGCGGGCCGGGGTCGCCGGGTTCGAGCCAGAGCTTCAGCAGCCGGTCGCCGGGCTCCGTCGGGCGGTGGACGCGGACCGCGAGGCCTTCGGCGACGTCGTGCCGGGCGCGGACGCCGTCGGCGAGCTCCGTCTGGCCGATGCCGGCGATCGCGGGCGTGACGCCGGCCTGCGCGAGTCGCTCCAGCGCCTCGGCGCCGCGGCGCGCGGTGTCGGGGTCGGCGAGCGCGGCGATGGCCTCGAGCACCGCGGCCGCCGCGGGCGTGGCGCGCTGCTCGAGGCGCCGCACGACGAGCCGGCGCAGCCGCGTGTCCGGCCCGGTCCGCCGGTGCGGCGCGGTCAGCAGCACCGCCAGCACCTCGGCGCCTTCGGACGCCGGCCGCGCCTCGAGCGCGGGCAGCGCCTGGTCGAGCAGCCGCTCGAGGTCGTCGCGGGCGTCGAGCAGGTCGTCGATCACTCGGGGGAGGCTACGCGTCCGCGGCGTAGGATGGAGGGCGATGGGCGAGCTGTGGACGAGCCATCTGGGGACGGTCCCGTACCGCGAGGCCGCCGAGCTGCAGGAGCGGCTGCGCGAGCGGGTCGTGGCCGGCGAGCTGCCCGACCTGCTGCTCGAGCTCGAGCACCCGGCGGTCTACACGCTCGGTCGCCGCTCCGGCGCCGCCGACCTGCCGTTGGCCGAGGAGGCCTACCGCGAGCGGGGCATCGACGTCGTGCGCACCGACCGCGGCGGCAAGCTCACCTACCACGGTCCCGGCCAGCTCGTCGGTTACCCGATCATGCACGTCGACGACGTGATCGCCTTCCTGCGCACGATGGAGCGGGCGATCGTCGCCGCTCTCGGCGAGGCCGGGATCGAGGCCCGTTCGCGCGAGGCCGAGGGCCGCGACTACACCGGCGTATGGGTGCAGGACCGCAAGATCGCCTCGATCGGCGTGCACCTCTCGCACGGGGTGTCGACACACGGGTTCGCGGTCAACGTCGACAACGACCTGACGCCGTTCGGCCAGGTGATCGCCTGCGGCCTGCCGGACGTGCGGATGACCTCGATCCGCGCCGAGGGCGGGACCGACTCGGTGGACTGCTTCCGCAAGCGCATGGGCCACGCCTTCGCGACCGCGTTCGGCCGCCGGCAGCGTCTCGTCGCGGCGGCGCGCCTCGCGTCGATACCCTCACTGGCGTGACCGCAACGCCGCTCCGGATCCACCAGACGCGCTCGCGCTCCAACCCCGGCGGGATGGACGTGACGAAGGTGCTGGGGACGGAGTTCGAGCCCTTCCGCGGCCGCAAGCCGCCGTGGTTCAAGGTCCCGCCGCCCGGCGGCGAGAAGTACCGCGACCTCACCAAGCTGATCCAGGAGGAGAACCTCCACACGGTCTGCCAGGAGGCGGCCTGCCCGAACGTCGGCGAGTGCTGGACCCGCGGCACGGCCACGTTCATGATCCTCGGCGACACCTGCACGCGGCGCTGCGGCTTCTGCAACGTCAAGACCGGCAAGCCGACCTGGAACGATCCGCTCGAGCCGCTGCGCGTCGCGCGCTCGGTGGCGAAGATGGGCCTGCGCCACGCGGTCATCACCTCGGTCGACCGCGACGACCTGCCCGACTACGGCGCGCAGGTCTGGTGCGGCGTGATCCGCTCGATCCGCATGCAGGCGCCGTGGTGCAAGGTCGAGTGCCTGACCCCGGACTTCCGCGGCGAGGAGATGCCGCTCGCGAAGGTCATCGCCGAGCGCCCCGACGTCTTCAACCACAACGTCGAGGTCGTGCCGCGGCTGTACCCGGTCGCCCGCCGCGGCTCGCGATGGGAGCGCTCGCTGCGCGTCCTGCGCAACGCCAAGGAGATGGGCGGCGACGAGGTCACGACCAAGTCCGGCCTGATGGTCGGCCTCGGCGAGACGCACGACGAGATGGTCGAGGCCTTCGGCCATTTGCGCGAGCAGGGCGTGCAGGTGCTCACCGTCGGCCAGTACCTGCGCCCGACCGAGCGCCACCTGCCGGTCGTCCGCTACTGGCATCCCGACGAGTTCAAGGCGCTCGAACGGGCCGCCTACGACCTCGGCTTCGAGCACATCGCCGCGGGGCCGCTCGTGCGCTCCAGCTACCACGCCGACGAGCACGTCAAGCAGGATCTCGCGGGCACCGGCCCGCTCGCCGCGGCCTGATCTGACCCCGGGACTGCCGCCCGGCGGGGCGGGTACGGTTCCGCGCAACCCGTGTTCCCGCTCCGCGACAACATCCCGACCGAGCGGCTTCCGATCGTCACGATCATCCTGATCGTCGCGAACGTGCTGGCGTACTTCTTCTTCCAGCACGGGACGATCACGCTCGGGGATCCGAGCAACGAGGCCTACCTGCGCAACCTCGTCGAGAACGCGACGATCCCCTACGAGCTCACCCACTGGGGCCAGCACTGCGTCATCCAGGGGCAGAACATCGCGTGCGGGAAGGTGCCGAACCCGGCGGGCTACGCCCCGACCTGGGCGGAGCCATTCCTGTCGATGTTCATGCACGGCGGCCTGCTGCACCTCGGCGGCAACATGCTGTTCCTGTGGATCTTCGGCAACAACGTCGAGGACTCGATGGGGCCGGTGCGCTACTTCGCCTTCTACATCCTCGGCGGCCTGGCGGCGACGGCGCTGCAGGTCATCGTGTCGCCGAACTCGGCCGTGCCGAACATCGGCGCGTCCGGCGCGATCGCGGCGGTGCTCGGCGGCTACCTCGTGCTGTTCCCGCGCGCCCGCGTGGTGACGTTCGTCTTCATCGTGTTCTTCTTCACGATCGTCGAGCTGCCGGCGATCCTGTTCCTGGGCATCTGGATCGCCGAGCAGGCGCTGTTCGGCTACCTGGGCCTCACCCAGCCCGCGGGCGGCGGCGGAGGCGTGGCGTACTTCGCCCACATCGGCGGCTTCGCCTTCGGACTCGCCGCGATCAAGCTGTTCGCGTCCGAGGCGCGAAGACAGCGCCAGCTCCAGCGCGCGGGGCTCGCATGAGCTCGCGGGTCATCGCCGGCCTCGCCCTCGGCCTCGTGGTCCTGCTCGCCGTGCTGACGATCTGCGCGGCCGTGATCCTCGGCCCGGACATCCTCACGCTGCTGTCGCTGCTCGTGCTGGCGATCCTCGGTTTCGGGATCTTCGGAGCGCTCCGCCAGCCGCCGCCGAGGCGCCGCTGATGCCCTACCAGCTGCTCCAGGGCGGGACGATGCGGCGTCGACGGAGCCGCCGCGGCCGGCTGCTGGTATCGCGGCTGCTGCCCCCGATGCTGATCATCCTGCTGGCCGGCGCCGGCCTGTGGCTGATGACCGACTCGACCGGCGAGCACTCCCACGCCGCCCCGCACCGGCACCTGATCTCCGAGCAGTCCGCGGTCGCGCTCGATGCGGGGACGGCGCCGCTGGCGGGCGGCGGGACGACCCCGTCACCGCTGGCGGTGAAGCTCCAGGGCGGCGTCGACGCGGTGCACCAGCGCTTCCGCAAGCCATTCGGCAAGGCGCCGCGCGCCGGTCTGCTGTTCGACCTCGACAGCGGCCGCGTGCTGTGGCGCTACAAGCCCACGAAGGTGGCGCCGATCGCGTCGCTGACCAAGATGATGACCGCGCTCGTGGTGACCGATCAGCTGCCCGCCCGCGCGCGCGTCCCGGTCACGCGGCAGGCGCTCGCCTACCGGGGCTCGGGCGTCGGGTTGCTGCCGCGGGGCAAGGCGATCCAGCTGCGCACGATGCTCTACGGCCTGCTCCTGCCCTCGGGCAACGACGCAGCGATCGCGCTCGCACAGCGCGCCGGCGGCACCGTCCGGCGCTTCGTCGCGCTGATGAACGCGCGGGCCCGCGCGATGGGCCTGCTCTGCACGCACTTCACCTCTCCGAGCGGCTTCCGCGACCGCGGCAACCACTCGTGCGCGGCCGACCTCGCCGCGATCGCCCGTGCCGTGCTGCGCGAGCCGCGCCTGGCGCCGATCGTCGGCGCCAGGTCGGCCGAGCTGCCCTTCCCGATCAAGGGCGGCAAGCTCTACCTCTACAACAACAACCCGCTGCTGCGCGCGGCCTATCCGGGCACGACCGGGGTCAAGACCGGCTACACGCTCGCCGCCGGCCCGTGCCTCGTCGCCACCGCCGCGCACGGCGGCCGGCGGCTCGGCGTCGTGCTGCTCGACTCGGTCAACACCGGCGACCAGGCCCGCCGGCTGCTCGACAAGGGCTTCGCGGCGCTGCGTCACCACCGCTGAACGCGGGTAAGGAGCGTCCGTGGCCGAGCCCGCGGAGGTCTATCGGCGGCGGCGACTCGTCGCCCTCGGTGCGCTGCTCGGCGCGGTCGTCGTCGTCGTGGCGGTCACCGCCCTGCTGTCGGGCGGCGGCGGTTCGTCGTCGCAGGCCGCGCGGGAGTCGCCCAAGCTGCCGCCCCCGCCGCCGCAGCTCCCCCGCGGCGGCCGCGAGATCCTCCCGCGCTACCGGGTCGTCGCGTACTACGGCGCGCCCCAGGACGTCGAGCTCGGCGCGCTTGGCATCGGCAGGCCGGACCAGGCGGTCGCCCGGCTGGAGAAGCAGGCCAAGCCCTACGCCGCCGGCGGGCGGCCGGTGATGCCCGTGCTCGAGCTGATCGCGGTCGTCGCCGCGCACGACCCCGGCGGCGGCGGTCGCTACAACCTGCGCCAGCCCGACTCGGTCATCCGCCGCTACCTCGCGGCCGCGCGGCGCGCGAAGGCACTGCTGGTGCTCGACATCCAGCCGGGCCGCTCGGACTTCTTCACGGAGGCGACGCGGCTGCGCAAGTGGCTGCGCCAGCCCGACGTGGGGCTTGCGCTCGACCCCGAGTGGCGCGTCACCGACTCGCAGGTCCCCGGGCAGGTCATCGGCCGCGTCGATTCGCGCGAGCTCGACGCGACGACGGCCTGGCTCTCGCAGCTGATCACCCGCAACCGGTTGCCGCAGAAGCTCGTGATCATCCACCAGTTCACCGACGACATGGTCGACGAGACCGCGCTCCAGGCGCGCGCGGGCGAGGCGATCGTGCTCAATGCCGACGGCTTCGGCACGCGCCCGGTGAAGGTCTCCAAGTACAAGCGCTTCACCCGCCAGGCGCCCGGCTTCGAGCAGGGCTTCAAGCTCTTCTACAAGGAGGACGTGGGGATGATGACCCCGCGCCAGGTCCTCCGGCTCAAGCCGCCGCCGGACGTCGTCGTCTACGAGTGACGCAGCAGCGCGGCGGTCGCGCCCGCGGCGAGGACGATGACGAGGATCGGGGCGCGGCGCCAGACGAGCACCGCGGCGACGAGGACGGCCGGCAGGCGCGCATCGACCACCACCTCGCGATCGCCGCCGACCGTCTGGACGACGATCAGCGCGGCGATCACCGGGACGACGACGAGCTCGAGCGAGCCGCCGAGGCCGCCGCCCTGCGGCACGCGGTCGGCGAGGGCGAGCCCCACCGCCTTGAGCCCGTACGCGCAGCCGCACAGCGCGAGGACCGCCCACCAGCTCACGGCGTCCTCCGGCGCAGGAACGGCACGCACGCGAGCACCGACGCCATCACCGGCACCCCGGCCGGCGCGATCGGCACGAGCACGAGCGCCGTCGCCGCGCCCAGCAGCGCCGCGCCGGCCGCGCGCCGGCCGCCGAGCTGCGGGACCAGCAGCGCGAGGAAGACGGCGGGGAAGATCGCGTCGAGCCCGAGGCTGCGCGGATCCGTCAGCGCGCCGCCCGCCAGGGCTCCGGCGAGCGTGCCGGCGTTCCAGCAGGCGAGGATCGCCAGACCGGTCGCGAGGAACGCGCGCCGCTTGTCCGGGGCGGCAGGCTGCGCGTGCGCCATCGCCGTGGACTCGTCGATGACCAGGTGCGCGGCGACCGCCTGCCGCCGCCGGCCGCCGGCGAGGACCTCGCGCAGGCTCAGCGCGTAGATCGCGTTGCGGCCCGCGAGCAGCAGCGCCGGCGGCAGCGCGGCCGCGACGCCGCCCCCGGCGCCGATCACCGAGACGAACGTGAACTGGGACGCTCCCGTGAAGGCGACGAGCGACATCACGCAGGTCTGCGCGACGCTGAACCCGGCCGCGACCGACAGGACGCCGAACGACACCGCGTAGATGCCGGTGGCGACGCCGATCGACGCCGCGTCGCGGATGATGCGAGAACTGCGCATGGACACGACATGATCGAGCATTCGAGCGGAAGTTTTCTTGCGTTGTGCTCCACTCCGCTCGGATATCGGGCAAGATCCTGTCGTGGACCGGATCGATCGCGCCATCATCGACCAGCTGCGCGAGGACGGCCGTCTCTCGAACGTCGAGCTCGCCGCGCGCATCAACCTCTCGCCCTCGCCGTGCCTGCGCCGGGTGCGGGCGCTCGAGGAGGCGGGGGTCATCCGCGGCTATCACGCGGAGATCGACCCCGCGGCGCTCGACCGCGGCCTCGAGGTCGCCGTGCTCGTCGAGCTCCACCAGAAGGACCGCGCGACCGTGCAGGAGTTCGAGGACAAGATCGCCGCGATGGACGCGGTGCTCGAATGCCGCCGCATGTTCGGCCTCCCGGACTACATCATCCGCGTCGCGGTGGCCGACGTCGACGCCTACGAGGCCTTCTACATGAACGAGCTCGCCGAGCTGCCAGGCGTCGGGCGTGTCAACTCGCAGTTCACGATGAAGCTCGTCAAGGCCCCATGATGGACCCATGCACGTGTGGACCCACGACCGGTTCCGCTTCCCCCTCCCGCCGGGCCACCGCTTCCCGATCGACAAGTACGGGCTGCTGCGCGAGCGGGTCGTGGCGGACGGGATCGCCTCCGTCGCCGAGGTGCACGAGCCCGAGCCGGTCGCCTGGAGCCGCATCGAGGCGGTCCACGAGCGCGGCTGGGTCCGCCGGCTGCGCGCGGGCGAGCTGAGCGTCCGCGAGCAACGCGGGCTCGGGCTGCCGTGGTCGCCCGCGCTCGTCGAGCGCGGGCGCCGCGCCACCGCCGGCACGGTGCTCGCCGCCCGCTATGCGCTGCGCCACGGCATCGCGATGAACCTCGGCGGCGGCACGCACCACGCCGGCCGCGCGTGGGGACGCGGGTTCTGCCTGTTCAACGACGTCGGTGTCGCGCTGGAGTGCCTGCGCGC
Source organism: Solirubrobacteraceae bacterium (assembly GCA_036269915.1). Taxonomy (GTDB): domain Bacteria; phylum Actinomycetota; class Thermoleophilia; order Solirubrobacterales; family Solirubrobacteraceae; genus DATBDM01. Next base: position 8,784 of record DATBDM010000228.1, read on the forward strand.
CGACGGCCTCGCCGCCCGCGCGCTCGTCGTCGACTGCGACGTCCACCAGGGCGACGGCACGGCCGACCTGCTCGGCCCCGACCCCGACGCGTTCACGCTCTCGCTCCACGGCGCGCGCAACTACCCGTTCCAGCGGATCCCGTCGGACCTCGACGTCGACCTCGAGACCGGGATGGGCGACGACGGCTACCTGACGGCGCTCGACGCCGCCCTGGAGCACGCGATCCCGCGGGCGGAGGCCGACGTGGCGTTCTACCTGGCGGGCGCCGACCCGTGGGAGGGCGACCGCCTCGGGCGGCTCGCGCTGACCAAGCGCGGGCTGCTCGAGCGCGACGAGCTGGTGCTCGACCGGCTGCGCGCCACGGGCGCCGCGGTGTGCGTCGTGCTCGCCGGCGGCTACGCCGAGGACGTGCGCGACACGGTCGACATCAACGCCGCCACGGCGGCCGCCGTCGCGAGCCGCCTAAGCTAGAGCGCGGCCCGGGGGCGTGGTGCTAACGGGAACACATCGGCTTTGCAAGCCGAAGTTGGGGGTTCGATTCCCCCCGCCTCCATCGAAGCCGCCTCATCGTCGCTCGGGGCTGGCTCCGGGCCGCGCGGCGGCAACCGCGCGGCCCGTGTCGAGCGAGCCGTGCCGGACGGCGAGACGTCAGTCCGGGGCAGGTTGAAGCGCCCCGCCGAGCGTCCGGCTTGAGCTCGCCGCCCGCCCCCCTTGGAAAGAGCGACCGGTGACCTCACAGGCAGTGTCGGCCGCGGCGGTGCGGGACCTGACAGCGGCGGGATGCCGCTGGACGGACGTCCGGTTCAGCGGTCCCAGTCGAAGCCGCGCGGCGGCTTCTGCTCGAACCAGAGGCGATCGTGCTCGGGCGTCTCCTGCAGGAACTCCGGCGTCTCCTCGAGCACGTCGTCCTCCTGGGAGGCAGGCGCGGGCCGCTCCTGCTCGGGCTCGGGCTCGTCGAGCCAGGGATCCTCGTCGTAGCCGGGCGCATCGGCCTCGTGGCCCGCGCTCGGCACCTCCTCCTCGCCGGCGGGCGGCTCCATCTCGTCCGGCGCGGTGGCGTCCTCGCGCTCGGCGGGCGTGTAGGCCGTCGTCGGCGCGTCGGCGGCGAAGTCCTCCGGGCCCGGCGCGTCGGGCGGCGGGTGCTCCTCGGTCGCCGGTCCGACGTCGGGTGCGGCGGCCTCGGCCTCGTCGTCGAAGACGTGCTCACCGGTGTCGGTCGCGGCGGCGGCCGCAGCCGCCTCGTCCTCCTCGCGGCGCGCCGCGGCGCCGAACGCCTCGTTCTCCTGGCGCTCGATCTCGCTGGGGTCGCCGCCGTGCTGGCGCTTGAGCTCGAGGTGCTCGCGGATGGCGTCGTCAAGCAGTCCCATGCCTCGCCCGAAAGGCTACTCCCCTCCCGTGACGCCGTGCGCCTGGCGGGCGTCCGCGGCCCGCTGGGTGCGGTTCTTGCCCGAGCGCTTCGCCTTGTACAGCGCGGCATCCGCGGCCGCGACGAGCGTGTCCTTGTCGGCGTTGCCGGTCCCGGCCAGCGAGGCCGCTCCGAAGGAGGCGGTCACGCGCAGGACGCCCTCGTGGCCGTCGGGCAGCGGCAGCTCGAGCGCCTCGATCCGCCGCCGGACGCGCTCGGCAAACTGGAAGGCGCCTTCGAGGTCGGTCTGCGGCAGCGCGACAGCCATCTCCTCGCCGCCGTACCGGGCGGGCTCGTCGACGTCGCGGGAGGACTGGCGCAACACGCGGGCGACCTCGCGCAGCACCATGTCGCCCTGCAGGTGGCCGTAGGTGTCGTTGACCTGCTTGAAGTTGTCGATGTCGAGCATGATCAGCCCGAGCTCGTGGTGGTAGCGGCGGGCGCGCTCGACCTCCGCCGTCATGACCTCCTGGAAGCGGCGGTGGTTGAACAGGCCGGTGAGCTCGTCGGTGACCGCCTGGCGGGTGACCGTCTCGTGCAGGTCGACGTTCTCGACGGAGACCGCGGCCTGATTGGTGAGGTAGGAGAACAGCTCGCGCTCGCCGGCGGTGAACGGCTCGTCCTGGCGCGCGACGGAGACGATGCCGACCACGCGGCCGCCCTCCTCCGGCGCCCCGAGCGGCGCGGCCAGCGCGCTGGCGCCCCCGAGCTGGATCTCGGCCACCTGCCCGGCGTCGATGACCGCCGCCTCGGCGGCGTGCAGCGCCCGGGCGAAGGTCTCCGGCTCCCCGGCGCGGGCGACCTCGGTGAGCCGGTCCTGGCTGTTGCGCCGCATCGACGCCCGTCC
>DATBDM010000229.1:0-3511 GCA_036269915.1 Solirubrobacteraceae bacterium
GGCGCCGCCCTCGCCGCCTCGCTGTTCGGCTTCAAGCGCGCCCGCGGCGTCCACCGGCCCGCGCTCGCCGTCGTCGTCCCCGCGCCCGGCGCGCCGTTTTTGCTGCTCGACGCCGGCGCCAACGCCGAGGTCCGCCCGGAGCACCTGGTCCAGTTCGCGCACATGGGCGCCGCGTTCATGGAGGTCGTCATGGGCATGCCGCGCCCGCGGGTCGCGCTGCTCTCCAACGGCGAGGAGCCCGGCAAGGGCACCAAGGACGTCGTCGCCGCCCACGCGCTGCTCGCCGAGCACCAGGGCGAGGGCCTGAACTTCGTCGGCAACGTCGAGGGCTTCGCGGTCGGCGCCGGCGCGGCCGACGTGATCGTCGCCGACGGCTTCGCAGGCAACGTGACGCTGAAGGTGATGGAGGGGACCATGACCGCCCTGATCGGCGCGATCCGCACCGCCGCCACGTCCTCCACGCGCGGCAAGCTCGGCGGCCTGCTGCTGCGCCCGTCGCTGCGCGAGCTGCGCGACGAGCTCGACCCGCAGTCCGTCGGCGGCGCCGTGCTGCTCGGCCTACGCCACCTCACGGTCGTCCCGCACGGCTCCTTCAGCGATCGCGGCTTCGCGGCGGCGATCGCGGTCGCCGCCCGCGGCGTGCAGGACGACCTGCTGGGTCGCACCAACGAGCACCTGGCCGCCGCGGGAGCGCTGCGGGCCCGCCCGCCGGAGCCATCCGAGGCGGCCGCTACGGTCCCCGACCAGCCATGACTCGAGACGAGGTCTTCCAGCTGATCCGCGACCACCTGGCCGACGAGCTCGAGGTCGACCCGGATCGCATCACCGAGCAGACGCACCTGCGCGACGACCTCGACGCGGACTCGCTCGACCTCTACTCGCTGGTCCAGGAGCTCGAGGACACCTACGGCTTGACGATGACCGACGAGCAGGCGGCGGGGATCCAGACCGTCGCCCAGGCCGTCGACTTCGTCGTCGCCCATCCGGCCGCGACCCAGGCGGCCGCGCCGTCCGACCGCGAGCCGGGATCCTGACCGCTGCAGGCGCTGCACGACCTGTGGGAGAGGCTCCCGGACGACCTCGCCCGGCAGGCGGTCACGCACTCGTCCTGGGTCGAGCGCCGGGCGGACTCCTACGAGCGGCTGGCCTTCCTGGGCGACTCGGTGCTCGCGCTCGCCGTGACCACGCATCTGTATCCACGGCTGGAGGCCGATCTGTACGGCGCAGGCCGGCTGACGAAGATCCGCGCGCAGGCGGTCTCGGGGCGATCCTGCAAGGCGGTCGCGCAACGGCTCGGGCTGCCGGAGGCCGTGCGCAATGCGGCGCCGTCGGAGGTCACGGGTGCGGCGGTCGAGTCGCTGCTGTCGACCGAGCGCGCGCTCGCCGAGATGCTCGAGGCGGTGATCGGCGCCAGCTACCTGACCTATGGCTTCGAGACGGTCAGGCCCGCGGTGATCGAGGCCTTCCAGCCGGAGATCGAGCTCGCGCTCGAACGGCCGGCGGACTTCAAGTCGGCCCTGCAGGAGCGCCTGGCGCGTCGCGGGGCGGTCGTGGGCTACGTGGTCGTCGCGGAGGAGGGGCCACCGCACCGACGCTGGTTCGAGGTGGCGGCCGTCGTCGACGGCGCGGAGCTGGCGCGCGGCTCGGGGCGCTCGAAGAAGGACGCCGAGCAGGCAGCGGCGGAGACCGCGCTGGACGGGATCCCCGAGCGAAGCGGTGAGGAGCGCTAGCGAGGCAGCATGCATCTGAGATCGATCAGCCTGAAGGGCTTCAAGTCCTTCCCCGACCGCACGCGGCTTGACTTCACCCCGGGCGTCTCGGTGATCGTCGGCCCGAACGGCTCGGGCAAGTCGAACATCACGGACGCGGTCCTGTGGGCGCTCGGCGAGCAGTCGCCGGTGGCCGTCCGCGGGCAGTCGATGCAGGACGTGATCTTCGCGGGCGCCCACGGCGTCCAGGCCCGTGTCGAAGCAGAGGTCGAGATCGTGCTCGACAACGCCGACGGCTCGGTCGCGCTGCCCGCCGGCGAGATCTCGGTCACGCGCAAGCTCACCCGCGCGGGCGACGGCGAGTACCGGATCAACGGCGCGCGCTGTCGGCTCGGCGACGTGATCGAGCTGATGTCCGACACCGGCATGGGCAAGGAGATGCACTCCGTCGTCTCCCAGGGCCGCGTCGAGGGCATCGTCACCTCCAAGCCGCGCGACCGCCGGCTGCTGATCGAGGAGGCGGCCGGCCTAGGCAAGCACCGCAAGCGCCGCCGCCGCGCGCAGCTCAAGCTCGAGCGCACGCAGGTCAACCTCGACCGCGCGCTCGACGTCGAGCGCGAGGCCCGCACCCGGCTGCGCCCGCTCAAGCGCCAGGCCGAGGCGGCGGAGCTGCACGAGCGCCTCGAGCGCCAGAGCGACGAGGCCCGCTGGGCGCTCGCCCGCGAGGACCTGCGCGCCGCCGGCGCCGCCCGCGCAGAGGCCGAGCGACAGGTCGCCGCCGTCCGCGCCGCCGCGCGGCAGCTCGAGACCGAGCTCGCCGAGGTGGGCGCGCGCCGCGACGAGGCCGAGCAGGCGCTCGCCTCGCGCGGGTCCGAGCGAGAGGGCATCGCCAACCGCTTCTACGCCGCCCGCTCGGCGGGCGAGCGGATCGGGCTCCGGCAGGAGTCCGCGCGCCAGTCGGCCGCGACGCTCGCCGCCCGCTCGGCCCGCCGCCGCGACGTGCTCGCCGCACTCGAGGCCGAGGCGGCCGCCGACACGGGCGACGACGGGGCCGCCGAGCGGATCGCCGCGCTCGAGACCGAGCTCGCCCAGCTCGCCGAGGATCGCAAGGTCCGCCTTGAACGCGAGCTCGCCGAGCTCGAGACCCGGCGCGCCGCCGCGGCCGAGGAGCTCGAGCGCCGCGCCGGCGTCGCCGCGGAGGCGGGCGAGGGGCGCTCGCGCGCCGACGCCGCGGCCGATGCGGCGCGCCGCGCCCGCCGCGCGGTCGAGTCCGAGGCCGAGGCCACACGCCGCGAGGCGGCCCGGATCGGCTCCGAGCTGGCCAAGCTCAACCAGTTCCTGCGCTCGCACGCCGGCGCGCCCGGCGGCGCGACCGCGCTGGCCGACGCGCTGTCCGCCGCGACGGGCTACGAGCTCGCGCTCGCCGCCGCGCTCGGGCCGCGCCTGCGCGCGGCCGTGGCCGCCGACCTCGGCGCGGCCGCCGCGCTGCTCGACCGCGCCGGCCGCGACGGCGCCGCCGCGCTGGTCGCGCCCGAAGGCGCGCCCGCGCCGACCACCGCGCCTGCCCACGGCGCCCAGCGGCTGCTCGACCACGTCCGCGTCGACGGCGAGGACGCCGCGCGCGCCCTCGGCGAGGCGCTGCTGGCCGACGTCTGGGTCGTCGAGGACCCGTCCGCGGTCGCTCCCGCCTTCGCCGGCACCGCGGTCACCCGCGACGGCCGCGTGTGGTCGCCGCGCGAGCGCGAGCTGCGCCAGGTCCCGCCCGGCGGCGAGGACCGCGTGCTGGCCGAGCGCAATCGCCG
>DATBDM010000230.1:0-7836 GCA_036269915.1 Solirubrobacteraceae bacterium
GACGAAGGCCGCGCTCGAGCGCGGTGATCGCGTGGCCGCCACGGCGCGCGACACGACCACGCTCGACGACCTCGCCGCCGAGCACGGCGACGCGCTGCTGCCGCTGGCGCTCGACGTGACCGACCGCGACGCGGCCTTCGCGTCGGTGCGCCGGGCGCACGAGCGCTTCGGCCGCCTCGACATCGTCGTCAACAACGCCGGCTACGGCCAGTTCGGGATGGTCGAGGAGCTCAGCGAGGCCGACGCCCGCGACCAGATCGAGACCAACCTCTTCGGCGCCCTCTGGGTCACGCAGGCCGCGCTGCCGATCCTGCGCGAGCAGGGCTCCGGCCACCTCATCCAGGTGTCCTCGATCGGCGGCATCTCGGCCTTCCCCGGCATCGGCATGTACCACGCGTCCAAGTGGGCGCTCGAAGGGCTCAGCCAGGCGCTCGCCCAGGAGGTCGACGGCTTCGGCATCCACGTGACGCTGATCGAGCCGGGCGGCTTCTCGACCGACTGGGGCGGCGCATCGGCCAAGCACGCGGAGCCGCTCGACGCCTACGAGCCGATGCACGAGGCCTCCCGCCGGCGCCGCGCCGGGAACACGCCGGGCGATCCCGTCGCGTCGGCCGAGGCGATCATGCGCGTCGTCGACGCGGACGAGCCCCCGCTGCGGACGTTCTTCGGCAGGACGCCCATCGGCATCGCCGAGCGCGACTACGAGGGCCGGCTGGCCACCTGGCGCGAGTGGCAGCCGGTCGCCGAGCTCGCCCAGGGCGGCTAGTCACGACGTCGTCGGGCGCCGGCGCACGACCAGCACGACGCCCGAGATCGCGAACAGCGCCGCCGTGGCCAGCAGCCAGCGCTCGACGGGCGCGTCGAAGCTCTGGCCCGACGCGCGCCGGAACTGCGCATCGCCCTTGCCGGCGATCTGCGGCAGGTAGACGAGCGCGAGCAGCAGCGCGAGGCCGAGCGGGATCCGGACGTAGTTGACCGCGGTGCCGGGCAGGACACGCTCGGCGGCGCGGTCGAGCACGGAGTAGAGCGGGAGCAGGATCAGGTCGTGGGCGATCACCGCACCCGCGAGCCAGAGCAGGATGCGGCCGGTGTTGTCGACCGCGAGGATCTGCAGCAGCGCCCAGGCGGCGAGCGGGAGCAGCGCGAGGTGGGCGATCAGGTGCACCGGGCCGGCGCCGTAGGAGCGGGCGAAGCGGCTCATGCGAAGTCGATCCGTGCGACCCACTTGGTGTTGTGCACGCCGGGCAGCGCGGGGACGATCACGCGCGCCGGGTAGCCATGTTCGAGCGGCAGGTCGGCGGCGTTGACGCGCAAGGCCAGGAGCGCGTCGTCGGCGTGCACCTGCGCGGCGTTGAGCGAGGCGTGCGCGAACACGCCGCCGGGCTGCAGCGAGCGCACGTACGCGCCTGCGCCGGGGCCTGCCCCGGCGGCGCGGGCGAGCGCGGCGAGCGGCACGCCGCTCCACTCCTGCTCGGTCGACCAGCCCTCGACGCAGGCGATCGGCAGCCGGGCCGTGCGCTGCGGCAGCGCGAGCAGCTCGGCCCGGTCGAGCCGCACCGTGCGAGCGCCGGAGCGCAGCTCCAGCCGCCAGCCGGGACCGGTCATCTCCCGCGTCACGCCCGCCGACGCGGCGGTCTTGTTGACCGGGAAGTCCGCCGAGCCCGAACCGGTCGGCTGCCGCCGCGGCGCCAGGAAGGCGACGCGCCGGAACGGGCCGCCGAGCGACTGGCCCGCGTTGGCGACGAGCAGCAGCAGCGCGCCGGCGCCGGCGAAGCCGAGCACCCCGCGGCGCGAGATCGTCGGCGCGGCCGGTTCGGCCGCGACCAGCGTCGCCTCCTCCTCGCGTGGCTCGGGCCGCGTGTGGAGCACGTCGTCGCGCAGCGGCCGCAGCCAGCCGCGCGCGCGGTAGGCGCGCGCCGCGACCGGGACCTTGACGACCAGGTGGATGACGAACGCCGCGGTGAAGACGACGGCGCCGTAGTAGTGCGCGACGACGAAGTTGAACCCGAACGGGTACCAGTACTGCGCGTTGGCGATCCCCGTGGCGAGCTGGAAGACGATGCTCGCGACCAGCAGCGCGATCGACGCCCGCTCGATCGCCTGCGCGATCGACGACACCGGCGGCATCACGAACAGCCGCGGGATCACGCTCCAGAGCTTCGCGATCACGAACGGCACGGCGGCGATGCCGAGGTTCACGTGCAGGCCCTGGGTGAAGGCGTAGAGCCAGGCCGGTGCGGCGGGCCAGGAGAACGACAGCGACAGGTCGGCCGGGACGATGCGGTTGCCGGCGAGGTCGGACTGGTAGGCGACGTGCGAGAGGAAGCCCGTGACGACGACGACGATCAGCAGCAGCCCGAGGATCGTGCCGAGCGCGCTCGTCAGCCACGGCCCTCGCAGCGGCGAGCGCCACACGGGTCTCATGGCCGCCGCAGTCGTGCGAACCAGCGTCCGCCGGCCTGCTGACCGGGCCCGGCGACCAGACCGGCGGCGCGGGCGAGCGGCGCGATGCCGTCGGCGCCGACGCGCGCCCAGGCGAACCACTCCGAGACCAGGCCGGGCGCCTCGAGGCGCACGCGGGTGCGCTCGGTCGGCGCGCCGGGCGGGTCGAGCTCGACGATCGCGGTGCCGCCGCGCGCGAGCAGCTCGCGGGTGCGCCGCAGCAGCGAGGCGGGATCGCCGCCGATGCCGATGTTGCCGTCGAGCAGCAACGCGGTCCGCCAGCGGCCGGAGCGAGGGACGTCGGCGAAGATCGAGCCGGGGATCGCCTCGCCGCCGCGGCCGCGGGCGACCTGCACGGCGACGGGGGAGAGGTCCAGGCCGAGGCTGTCGGTCCCGGCGGCGGCGAGCGCGGCGACGTGGCGGCCGGGCCCGCAGCCGATGTCGAGCACGGGGCCGTCGAGCCCGGCCAGCAGCTCGGTGTCGACCCGGTCGGCCGCGGCGACCCACCGCTCGAGCGGCAGCGGCGTGCTCGTGCCGTCGAAGCAGCGCACCCGGGCGCGCGGCGGCGGTGGGCCGTGGCCGAGGACATGCTCGACCACCGTGGCCAGCAGGCGCCCGTAGAGCTGATCCGCGGGGAGCGTCTCCTCACGCAGGGCGGTCACGCCGCCACCTGCGCCGGAGCGATCGCGGCGAACGCGCGGGCGAACGCCCCGTCCGGCGCCGCGGCGGCGACCGCGTGGGCGTCGGCGATCGTGTCGACGTCGAGCAGGGGTGGCAGCACCGCGGTGCGGTGGCCGAGCGTCGCCAGCCGCGCGTGCTGGACCGCGCCGGTGATGGTCTCGCTCATCGGGACGCCGGCGAACACCGCGTCGTCCGCCGCGCGTAGCCCGATGCCCCAGTAACCGCCGTCGAGCGCGGCGCCGAAGACGGAGTCGAAGCGCTCGAGCGCCCCGAGGCCGCTGTCGAGGAGCTCGGGCGTGACCTGCGGCGTGTCCATCCCGATCAGCAAGGCGGGGCCGCCGGCGTCGGCGAACGCGGCGGCGAGGCGCTCGGCGAGCCCGTCACCGCGCTGCGCGATGACCTCGAGCTCCGGGGGGATCCACGGGCCGGACTCGCCGTCGAGGACGACGATCCGGCGGCCGGCGCCGCGCGCGGCGAGCGCCGCCGCGAAGGTGTCCTCGATCGCCGCCGCGGCCAGCCGCGCCGCCTGTGCCGGCGTGCAGGGCGGCGTCAGGCGCGTCTTCACGCGCCCGGGGACCGGCTGCTTGGCGATCACGATGAGCGACGGGACCATGTCAACTCATGCGTGGCGCGCAGCCGTCCGGTTCACCGGAGCACGGCGGCCATGTCGCGAACGGCGCGCACGGTGCCCCACACCGTTCCGGTGACCTTCGAACGTCCCTCCCGCGGGAGGTAGGCGACGGGCACCTCGCGGATGCGCCAGCGCGCGCGCCCGGCGCGGACCACCATCTCCAGCGGCCAGCCGAAGCGCCGGTCCTCGATGCCGAGCTCGAGCAGGTCCCGCCGGCGCGCGGCGCGCATCGGGCCCAGGTCGGTCACGCGCTGGCCGGTGCGGCGGCGAAGCTCGAACGCGAGCACCGCGTTCGCGGCCCGGGCGTGCAGCGGCCAGGCGCTGCCGGCGGTGCGCCGGCGCGCGCCGAGGACGAGGTCGGCATCGCCGGCCGCCACCGGCCCGGCGACGAGCGGCAGCTCGCCGGGGTCGAAGGAGGCGTCGCAGTCCATGAAGCACACGATCTCGGCCTCGCTCGCGGCGAGCCCGGCGTAGCAGGCGGCGCCGAACCCGGGCCGCGGCTCGTCCACGACGCGTGCGCCGAGCGCGCGGGCGGCCTCGGCGGTCCCGTCGGTCGAGCCGTTGTCGACCACGATCGGCTCGTAGCCGGCCGGCATGCGCTCGAGGACCCAGGGGATGGCACCGCGCTCGTTGAGGGCCGGGAGGACGACGTCAGGCATCTCCTTGTATACGGTGCCCTGGCATGGACGGATGCATCCTCGTGACCGGCGGCGCCGGCTTCGTCGGCTCCCACGTCGTCGACGCGCTGCTCGATCGCGGCCACGAGGTGCGCGTGCTCGACCTGCTGCTCGAGGCGGCGCACCGCGAGCGCCCGGACTACCTCGACCCTGGCGCGGAGCTGATCGAGGGCGACGTGCGCGACGCGGCGACCGTCGCCCGCGCGGTCGACGGCGTCGATGCCGTCTGCCACCAGGCGGCGATGGTGGGTCTCGGGGTCGACATCGGCGACATCGCGGACTACGTCGGCCACAACGACCTGGGCACGGCGGTCCTGCTGCGCGCGCTGGCCGCGCGCGGGTTCGGCGGGCGGATCGTGCTGGCGTCGAGCATGGTGGTCTACGGCGAGGGCCGCTACGCGTGCCCGGAGCACGGCATCGTGCGGCCGGCGCCGCGACGCCCGGCGGCCCTCGACGCGGGGAGCTTCGAGCCGCCGTGCCCGTTCTGCGGACGCGCGCTCGTGCCCGAGACCGTCCCGGAGGATGCCCCGCTCGATCCGCGCAACGTGTACGCCGCGACCAAGCTCGCGCAGGAGCACCTGTGCGCCGCCTACTCGCGCGAGACCGGCGTCCCCGTCACCGCGCTGCGCTACCACAACGTCTACGGGCCGCGGATGCCGCGCAACACGCCCTACGCCGGCGTGGCGAGCATCTTCCGCTCCGCCTACGCGGCCGGCCGCGCGCCGAGCGTGTTCGAGGACGGCGGCCAGCGACGCGACTTCGTCCACGTGCGCGACGTCGCCGAGGCCAACGTGCTCGCGCTCACCGCGCCGGAGCCGGTCCCCGGCGCGTTCAACGTCGCCAGCGGCACGCCGCGCTCCGTGCTCGACATGGCGCAGGCGCTGTCGCGGGCGTTCGGCGACGAGCACCCGCCGCGGGTGACCGGCGAGTGGCGCGCCGGCGACGTCCGCCACGTGTTCGCGTCCGCGGGGCTCGCCGCCGAGCGGCTCGGGTTCCGCGCGCGCGAGGACTTCGAGGCCGGGATGCGCGCGTTCGCCTCGGCACCGTTGAGGGCCTAGTGATGCGCGTCGCGGTCGTCGGTCACACCGAGTGGATCGAGTTCGCCCGCGTGCCGCGGCTGCCCGGGCGCGGCGAGATCGCCGACGCGACCGAGTTCTGGGAGGAGGCGGCGGGTGGCGCCGCGCTCGCCGCGGTCCAGGCGCTGCGGCTCGGCGCCGAGGTGGACTTCTTCACCGCGGTCGGCGACGACGAGCGCGGCCGCCACGCCCGCGAGCGCTACGAGGCGCTTGGCCTGCACGTGCACGCCGTCACCCGCGGCACGCAGCGGCGCGGCTGGGTGTTCCTCGACGACGGCGGCGAGCGGACGATCACGATCCTCGGCGAGCGCACGGTCCCGAGGGGCGCCGATCCGCTGCCGTGGGAGCGCCTGCGCGACGCCGACGCCGTGTACTTCACCGGCGGCGACGCGGACGCGCTGCGCGCCGCCCGGGCCGCGCGCCGCGTCGTCGCGACCCCGCGCGCCGGGGACGCGCTGCGCGAGGGCGTCGAGCTCGACGTGCTCGTGCGGTCGGCCCTTGATCCCGGCGAGTGCCACGCGGGCGAGGACCTCGACCCGCCGCCGCGCCGGATCGTGTCCACCTCGGGTGGCGACGGCGGCACCTGGACCGGCACGGCGCACGAGCAGGGGAGCTGGCACACCGTCGAGCTCCCCGGCCCGCGCGGCGACGCCTACGGCGCCGGGGACTCGTTCGCGGGCGCGCTGACCTGGGCGCTCGGCGACGGCCGCGAGCTCGACGATGCGCTGCACGTGGCGGCGCGGGCCGGCGCGGCGAAGATGAGCGGCCGCGCCGGCTACGACGGCCAGCTGACCGCCGCCGACGTCTAGACGAGCTCGCGGGTGACCGCGTCGGCCATCAGCCGGCCGGGAAGCGTCAGCACCGCGCGGCCCCGCGCCAGCGCGCCCGTGTCGAGCAGCCCGCGCCGTGCCAGCTCGTCCGCGGAGGCGAGCTCGCCGTCACGCAGCGCGACGCCGTCCGCCATGCGCACGCCGAGCATCACCGTCTCCAGGCGCTGCGCGGCGTCGCCGAGCAGCTCGCGCCCCGCGGCGGGCGACCGGCCCGCCGCGAGCGCGTCGCGCCAGGCCTGCGGGCGCAGCCGGTTCCACCAGCGGACGCCGCCGACGTGCGAGTGCGCGCCGGGGCCGATGCCCCACCAGTCGTCGCCGCGCCAGTAGCCGAGGTTGTGGCGGCAGCGCGCGGCCGGCTCGCGCGCCCAGTTGGCCAGCTCGTACCAGGCGAAGCCGGCGGCGCGCAGGCGCTCGTCGGCGCGGGCGTAGCGGCGCTCCATGGCGCCGTCGTCGAGGTCGGCGACGGCTCCGCGCCGTACCTGCGCGGTGAGCCGCGTGCCGGGCTCGAGGATCAGCCCGTAGAGCGAGACGTGGTCGGGCGCGGCCGACAGCGCGGCGTCCAGCGACGCGTCCCAGTCGGCGTCGGACTCGCCCGGCGTGCCGAACATCAGGTCGAGCGAGACGTGCGCGAAGCCGGCCTCGCGCGCCTCGCGGGCAGCGGCGACGGCGCGGCCCGGCGTGTGCCGGCGGTCGAGGGTGGCAAGGACGTGCGGCGCCGCGCTCTGCATCCCGAGCGAGATCCGGGTCATCCCGCCGGCGCGCAGCGCCGCGAGCGAGGTGGGGGAGACGCTCTCGGGGTTGGCCTCGACCGTCACCTCGGCGTTCTCGGCGAGCCCGAGCCGCTCGCGGACCGCGTCGAGCACGGCGAGGAGGTCCTCCGGTGCGAGCAGCGTCGGCGTCCCTCCGCCGAAGAACACGGTCTCCACGGGCGGCCCGTCGCCGAGCACGCGGGCCGCGAGCGCGACCTCCGCCACGGCGGCCGCGCTCCACGTGGAACGCTCCTCGGCGCCGGCGACATAGGTGTTGAAGTCGCAGTAGCCGCAGCGCGCCGCGCAGTAGGGCACGTGCACGTAGACGCCGAGCGGGCGCGACGAGCGCCCGGCGGGCAGCCGCCCGTCGGGCGGCGGGGGATCGCCGTCGGGCAACCGCGCCATCAGGTGATGAACGTGAGCACGCCGGCCACGACGAACGCCGCCGCCCACACGCCGTCGAGGTTGGTCCACGCCTTGCGCAGGATGCCGACCCCGTAGCGGTCGTAGACGAGCACCGCGATCGCTCCCATGACCACGATGATGGCGCCCACGTGCAGTACGAAGGCGACGCCGCTGGCCGGGAGCGACATCTCCCCGTTGTGGACCGCCTCGAGCGCGTGATCGGACGCGGCGGCCGTCCCCGCGCCCGTCCCGAGGATCACCGGCGCGACCATCAGCCCGGCCCCGTGCGCGCTCGACATCAGAAACGACCACCACGTCAGCTCGCGGCCGTTGACGCGCATCGTC
>DATBDM010000231.1:0-2883 GCA_036269915.1 Solirubrobacteraceae bacterium
CACCTGCCGGTCGACGTCGGCGCGCTCGGCGCGGACTTCTACGCCTGGACCGGCCACAAGGCCTACGGGCCGACCGGCGTCGGCGTGCTGCACGGGCGCCGCGAGCTGCTGGCGGTCACCGAGCCGCTGCTCGGCGGCGGCCACATGATCTCCAAGGTGAACGACTTCGACTCCACGTGGGCCGACGCGCCCGCCAAGTTCGAGGCCGGCACCATGCCGATCGCCGAGGCGATCGGGCTCGGCGCCGCCGTCGAGTTCCTGTCGGGCATCGGCATGGAGCACGTGCGCGAGCACGCCCGCGACGTCGTCGGCTACGCCGTCGACCGGCTGCTCGAGGTCGAAGGGCTGACGCTGCACGGGCCGCGCGACATCGACCAGCGCGGCGCCGTCTGCTCGTTCACGCTCGACGGCATCCACCCGCACGACGTCGCCGAGATCCTCGGCCGCCGCGGGGTCTGCGTGCGCGCCGGCCACCACTGCGCCCAGCCGCTGATGCGCCGCCTCGGCGCGCCGGCGACGACCCGCGCCTCGTTCGCGGTCCATTCCACCCGCGACGAGGTCGACCAGCTGATCGACGGGCTGGCCGCCGTCCAGGAGGTGTTCGCCTAGTGCGCGCGCTCACGAGATCGGCGCATCGCCCGGCCCTGGCGCGGTGGCCCGGACGCGCCGGAATGCGTCGAGGTCGGGAGCGAGTGCACTGATGGACGATCTGTATCGCGAGAACATCCTGCAGCACTACAAGCGCCCGCACCACTGGGGCGAGTGGCCGGACGCCGACCTCGAGGCCGAGGACTACAACCCGCTCTGCGGCGACGAGCTGAAGGTCCAGCTGCGCATCGACGACGACGGCCGCGTCGCCGACGTCGCGTTCTCCGGGCACGGCTGCGCGATCTCGCAGGCCGCGGCGTCGATGGCCTCCGACGAGGTCGTCGGCATGCCCGTCGACGACCTCCTGCGGCTCGACCGCGAGTTCATCCTCGAGCTGCTCGGGATCGACATCTCGGCGACGCGCATGAAGTGCGCGCTGCTCTCGCTGAAGGTGCTCAAGAGCGCCGGGCTCGGCCACGCCGCGGCGTGGGAGTCCGAGACGCCCGCCAGCGCCGCCGAGGCCGGCGAAGGCGTCCCCGGCACCCAGAGCTTCGGCGCGAGCGCCCGCGGCGCCTAGCCGTCCTCGGCGCGCAGGTAAGCGAGCACCGCCAGCACGCGGCGGTGGTCGTCGTCGCCCGCGGCGAGGCGCAGCTTCCCGAAGATGCTCGTGACGTGCTTCTCGACGGCGCCGGGCGTGACGACGAGGGTCTTGGCGATGCCCGCGTTCGTGCGGCCCTCGGCCATCAGCCCGATCACCTCGCGCTCCCGCGGGGTCAGCTCGCCGAGCGCGTCGCCGCCGCGGCCGGCGTCGCGGCGGTCGCGGACGAGCTCGGCGACGACCTCGCGGTCGAGCGCGGTGCCGCCCGCCGCCACGCTGCGCAGCGCGTCGACGAACGCCCGCGCGTCGCCGACTCGCTCCTTGAGCAGATAGCCGACCCCGCCGCCGCCGGAGGCGAGCAGCTCGCCGGTGTACGCCGGCTCGACGTACTGGGAGAGGATCAGCACACCCATCCCCGGCACCCGCTTGCGCGCTTCGATCGCCGCGCGCAGGCCCTCGTCGGTGAACGTCGGGGGGAGCCGCACGTCGACGATCGCCGCGTCGGGCTTGTGGCCGGCGACGACGCGGACGAGGCCGGGGCCGTCCTCGACCTGGGCGACGACCTCGATGTCGTGGTCGGCGAGCAGGGCGACGAGCCCCTCGCGCAGCAGCGCCTGATCCTCGGCGATCACGACTCGCATGGCAGCTCCGCCTCGACGATCGTCCCGCCGCCGGTCGGGCTGTCCACGGTCAGGCGGCCGTCGAGCGCCTCGACGCGATGGCGCAGCCCGGTCAGGCCGCTCCCCAGCGTGACGGCGCCGCCGGGGCCGTCGTCGCGCACCTCGGCATGCAGCACGTCGTGAACGCGCCACACGCGGACGGTCGCCCGGGCGCCCGGCACGTGCTTGGCCACGTTGGTCAGTGCCTCGGCGACCACGTAGTAGACCGCGATCTCGACCTGATCTCGATAACGCCCCTCGGCCCGCAGGTCGAGGCGGACCGGGACGGCCGAGCGGCGGGCCAGCGCCTTCAGAGCCGACCGCACACCTCCCTCGGCGAGAGCGGCGGGATGCAGGCCGCGGGCGATCTCGCTCAGGTCGGCGAGCACCCCGGTGAGCTCCGTGGCGACCCCGTCCACCTGCGCGGCCAGCTCGTCCGCCTCGTGCGGCACTGCGGCCCGCAGTGCCCGCACCTCCAGCGCGAGCGAGGTGAGCTGCTGCTGCGCCCCGTCGTGCAGGTCGCGTTCGATCCGGCGGCGGGCGGCGTCGGCGGCGGCCACCAGCCGCACCCGCGACGCTGACAGCGCAGCCTGCGCCTCGGTGTTGGCGAGAGCCGTGGCGATCAGCTCGGTGAAGCCGGCCAGCCGCGTCTCCGTGTCCGGCGACAGCAGCTGGTCGGTCTCGGGTGCCACGATCACGACGCCCCACAGTCGGCCCCCGACGCTGATCGGCGCGCCGACCGAGGCCCGCACCCCAGCGGTCAGCACGGTGGCGGTTGCGGCGCCCACATCCTGGTCGTAGTGCTCCAACCGCGCAGGCCGGCAGGTCCGCGACACGAGGGTGTGCACGTCCCGGCCACCGAGCTCCACCCGGGTGCCGATTGAGACCGGAAAGGCGCCGCCAGCGCTGGTCCAGGTGCCGAGGACCGTGGCCGCACCGTCCGTCTCGTACCTGCTCAAGACCGTGAAGGCGACGGAGAGCACCTGACCCACCTCGGCGGTGACCGCGGCGAACACCTCTTCCGGTGGCGCGGCCCGG
>DATBDM010000232.1:0-23358 GCA_036269915.1 Solirubrobacteraceae bacterium
GCGCACGTTCACGAGCTACGAGGCGATGCTCGCCGACCCGGACGTCGACGCGGTGATCGTCGCGATCGCCGACCAGTTCCACGTCCAGGCCGCGCGCCTGGCGCTCGCCGCCGGCAAGCCCGTGCTCGTCGAGAAGCCGCTGGGCGTCTCGGCCGCCGAGTGCGAGCCGCTGCTGCGCGAGGTCGAGGCGAGCGGGCTGGCGTTGCAGGTCGGCACGATGCGGCGCTTCGACCCCGGGATCGCCTACGCGCGGGAGTTCATCCGCGAACAGCTCGGGGAGCTGATCGCGCTCAAGGCCTGGTACTGCGACTCGGCCTACCGCTACACGATGACCGACTCGCTGCAACCGGTGATCGAGCGCAGCGCGGCGGCGCGGCGCCCTCCCGGCGACCCGAAGCGCGACCGCCGCCGCTACCTGATGCTCGGCCACGGCAGCCACCTCGTCGACACCGCGCGCTTCTTGGCCGGCGACATCGTGCGCGTCTCCGCGCGACTCGTGGAGAAGGCGGGCATCCACTGCTGGTTCGTCGCCTGCGACTTCGCGAACGGGGCGGCGGGCCACCTCGACCTGACGATGAGCGTGCGGATGGACTGGCACGAGGGCTTCCAGGTCTACGGCGACCGCGGCAGCGTCCTCGGCCGCAGCTTCCAGCCCTGGTACCTGCACGCGAGCGAGGTCGAGTGCTTCTCGGGGACCGATCAGACCTATCGCCGCCCGCTCGGCGAGGACGGGCACTTCTTCCGCCGGCAGGTCGAGGGGTTCGCGCGCACGGTCCTCGACGGCACGCCTCCCGAGGGCGCGACGGCCGCCGACGGGCTCGCGGCGCTGCGCGTCATGGAGGCGATCGAGCGCTCGGTCGCGACGGGCGCGCCGGTTGGCGTCAGCGCCTGATGCGCCTCGGGATCTTCGCCCGCACGTTCGCGCGCGACACGCTCGAGGCCGCGCTCGACGCGGTCGTCGCGCACGGGCTCGACGCGGCGCAGTTCAACCCCGTGCTGCTCGGCGGGCCGTCGCTGCCGCCGTCGCTCTCCGCGGCCGATCGCGAGCGCGTCGCCGCCGCGCACGGCGCGCGCGGGATCGCGATGGTCGCCGTCTCCGGGACCTACAACATGGCCCATCCGGATCCCGTTCGCCGAGCCGACGGCGCGCGCCGGCTGGCCGCGCTGATCGCCGCCGCGCCCGGGCTCGGCACGGGCGTGGTCACGCTCTGCGCCGGCACGCGCGATCCCGACGACATGTGGCGCGCGCATCCCGGCAACGCGGCGCCGGACGCGTGGGCGGACATGCTCGCCTCCGTCACGGCGGCGGTCGAGGCCGCCGAGCGCGCGGGCGTCGCCGTCGCGGTCGAGCCCGAGCCCGGCAACGTCGTCCGCGACGCGCCCGCCGCGCGGCGGCTGCTCGACCAGGTCCGCTCGCCGGCGCTGCGGATCGTGCTCGACGCCGCCAACCTGCTGCCGCCCGAGCGCCTGCCCGACCAGGCGAGGGTCCTCGGCGAGGCGCTCGAGCTCCTCGGCCCCGCGCTCGTGCTCGCGCACGCCAAGGACGTCCGCCCCGACGGGACCGTCGTCGCCGCCGGCCGCGGCGCGGTCGACTACCCGGCCTACGTCGCCGGGCTGCGCAGCGCGGGCTTCGACGGGCCGCTGGTGCTGCACGGGCTCGCCGAAGATGAGGTCGACGCGAGCGTCGCGTTCGTGCGCGCGGCCCTGACTGCGTAGCGTGGGCGCGTGCCCGAGCGCCCCATGCCGAGCTGGATGCGCGACCGCCACCTCGCGGCGGACGTCGAGGACCTCGGCCGCGCCGATCCGCTGTGGCCCGGCCAACTGGCCACGCTCGTCGCGCTCCTCCTCTACCTGGCGCTGCCCGTCCAGCTGACGCTCGGCCCGAACTGGATCATCCCCCTGGCCGAAGGCGCCGGGCTCGTCGCGCTCGTCCTCGCCACCCGCGCAGGCCGCACGGAGGCGCGCCGGCGTGGCCTGGCGATCGGGCTCGTGAGCCTCGCGGTCGTCGCCAACCTGACCGCGCTCGGGCTGCTCACCCACTACCTGATCGCCGGCGGCCGCGCGAGCGGCTCGAACCTGATCGGCGGGGGCGTGCTGATCTGGACCACGAACTGGCTGCTGTTCGGCGTCCTCTACTGGGAGATCGACCGCGGCGGCCCCGTGCGCCCGGCCGGGACCAAGCCCGCGCCCGACCTGCTCTTCCCGCAGATGTCCGATCCGGGGTTCGCCCCGCGGGGCTGGATGCCGACGTTCGTCGACTACCTCTACGTGTCGCTCACCAACCAGACCGCCTTCAGCCCGACGGACACGATGCCGCTGACCATCCGGCTGAAGCTGTTGATGGGCGTCCAGGGCGTTGCGGGGCTGGTGACCACGGGCGTGATCGTCGCCCGGGCCGTGAACATCCTCGGCTGACGGGTACGTCCTCTCCATGATCCTTGGACGACTGCCGGCCCCACCCTACGACCGCGCGCAGGTCACGCCGGGCGTCGTGCACATCGGCGTCGGCGGCTTCCATCGCGCGCATCAGGCGCTGTTCCACGACCGCCTGCTGGAGCGCGGCGAGACCGCGTGGGGGCTCTGCGGCATGAGCGTGCTCGACGCCGACCGGCGCATCCAGGACGTGCTCGAGGCGCAGGACGGCCTCTACACGCTCGTCGAGAAGCATGCCGACGGCGAGTGGGACGGGCGCGTGATCGGCTCGATCGTCGCGCACCGCTTCGCGCCCGCCGACCGGGAGGCCGCGATCGAGGTGCTCGCCGGCGAGCGCACGAAGATCGTGTCCCTGACCATCACCGAGGGCGGATACGACCTCGACGGCGCGCCGACGACCGCCTACGAGCTCGTGACCGAGGCGCTGCGGCGGCGCCGCGACCGCGACGAAGCTCCGTTCACGATCATGTCCTGTGACAACCTCGAGGGCAACGGGCAGCGCGCGCGGCGGGCGTTCACGACCTTCGCCGCCCGCGAGGACGCGGGACTCGGCGATTGGATCGGCGAGCACGTCGCCTTCCCCTGCTCGATGGTCGACCGCATCACCCCCGTCACCACGGACGACGACCGCCGCGAGATCGAGGCGCGCTTCGGCGTCGACGACGCCTGGCCGGTGGTCTGCGAGCCCTTCATCCAGTGGGTGCTCGAGGACTCGTTCGCCGACGGCCGCCCGCCCTACGATGACGTCGGCGTGCAGGTCGTCGACGACGTCGAGCCGTACGAGCTGATGAAGCTGCGGCTGCTCAACGCCTCCCACCAGGCGCTGGCCTACTTCGGGCACCTGGCCGGCTACGCGCTCGTCCACGACGCCGCGCAGGACCCGGCGTTCCGGCGCTTCCTGCTCGGCTACATGGAACAGGAGGCCACGCCGACGCTGCCACCCGTGCCCGGCGTCGACGTCGCCGACTACCGGACCACGCTGATCGAGCGCTTCTCCAACCCGGGCGTGCGCGACACGATCCCGCGGCTCGCGGCCGAGAGCTCGGATCGCATCCCGAAGTGGCTGCTGCCGGTCATCCGCCGCCGGCTCGAGGACGGCGGCGAGATCCGCCGGTCCGCCGCGGTGGTCGCGAGCTGGGCGCGCTACGCCGAGGGCGTCGACGAGCACGGCGAGCCGATCGAGGTGGTCGACCGGCTCGCCGGGCGCCTCGGCGAGCTCGCGCGCGACCCGGACCCGGATGCCTTCATCCGCGACCGGGAGCTGTTCGGGGAGCTCGCGGAGGACGAGCGCTTCGCGGCGGCCTACCGCGACGCGCGCGCCTCGCTGCGAGAGCGGGGCGCGCGCGCGACGCTCGAGTCGCTCGCCTAGCCGCGTCAGCCTCCGGCGCGGGTCGAGCCGGGGGTGTCGAACGGCCGCGTGTCGTCGCCGTTGCCGCGCGAGACGCGGCGGTTGGCGTCGTCACGGGCGCGCTCGGCGTCCTGGCGGCCGCGCTCCTTGCCGACCTCCATGTCGCGGCGCACCTGGCCGCGCTGCTCCTGGCCCTTGTCGTAGGCGTCCGCGAGCATGCGGCCGGCGACGTCACGGCCGCCGAGGCCGAAGGCGAGCGCCATCGCGAGGAACACGCCGCCGATCAGCGCGGCGTAGGTGATCGTGACGATCTCCGTGGCGATCTGGAGCTGGTTGAGGATCATGAACGTCGCGATCGCCATGACCAGCACCGGGACGACCGAGCCGACGACCTTGCCGGTCGGCGTGTCGCCCATCGTGCGGGCGACGAGGCCGCCCACGGCGGCGGCGATGGCGCCGGCCACGACGAAGATCAGGATCGCGGCGACGACGTTGGGCAGGTAGGCGCCGATCGAGGCCACGAAGGTGTTCAGCGCGGAGATGCCGAGCTGGGAGACCGCGATCGCGAGGGCGCCGAGGAAGATGAACCAGAACGCGACCGAGCCGATCAGGCTCGACGGACTCGTGTCGGGCGCGACGCGATCGACGTACTGGCCTGCATGGCCGGAATGCAGTGCGCGGTCGACGCCGACCTTCTGCAGCACCTTCGTCAGCGCGGTCTTGACGACCTTGGCGACGAGCCAGCCGATGAAGAGGATGATCAGGAAGCCGAGCAGCCGCGGCAGGAAGCCGATCAGGCTGTCGAGCCCCTGCTGGAGCGAGTCGCCGACGTTCACGGCGGCGAGCAGCGAGGACATGGATGGGTCCTTTCAGGTCGTGATTGCCACCCGGGCTTCGCCAGCCGTCTAGTATCCGAAACGCGATCCGGACAAGTGAGACACCGCGTCTTGCGGTCATGTTCGATTTCTCACCATCTAACTGAGACACAGCGTCCCATTTCCTCGCCAGCTCACACCGCGCGTCGCCGCCGCGCGGACGCGGAGGTCAACGCCGAGCGGGTGCTGAACGCGGCGATCGAGCTCCTGCGCTCGGAGCCCGACGCGAGCATCGAGGACGTCGCCGACGCCGCCGGCGTCTCGCGCGCGACGGTCTACCGGCACTTCCGCTCGCGCGTCGAGCTGGTCGAGGCGGCACGGGAGCGCGCCCGGCGATCGACCGACGCCAACGAACAGGACGCGCTGCGCCCGCCCGGCGAGCTCGCGGGCGGCCCGACGCCACTCGACGTCGCCGACGTGCTCAACAAGGTCCCGCCGCACCTGCTCGGCGAGCAGATCGTGGCCGAGGCCCAGCGGCTCACCGGCGTCAGCTCGGTCGCCCTCTACCTCGTCGACATCGACGGGTCGCGGCTCTGGCGGCTGGCGGGGCCGGCCAACTTCCCCGAGAGCCTCGAGGCGCCGCTCGCCGTCGGCCCGGAGATCTCGCGCGAAAGCGTCGAGCTGCTGCGCCGCGTGCTCGCGGAGGAGCTGCCGGGCACCGTGATGGCACCGATGTTCCTCCGTGGCCGTGCGCTCGGCGTGCTCCTCGCGGTCGGCACGGGCGAGGCGCCGCTGGTCGCGCTCGCGCGGCAGGCCGCCGCCTCGCTGGCGCTGGCGTCCGACTACACCGACGTGATCGATCAGACGCGGCGACGCAAGGAGACGAGCGCGGCAGCCGAGATCCAGCAGAACCTGCTGCCGCCGCGGATCGCCCGCATCGCCGGCGGCGTGCTCGCCGGCAACGTGCTGCCGAGCTACGAGATCGGCGGCGACTGGTTCGACTACATCGAGAACCGCGACGGCGCGTGGCTGGGGATCGCCGACAGCAGGGGCACAGGCACCACCGCCGCGTCGCTCAGCGCGATCGCGCTCGGCGCCTTTCGCGCCAAGCGCAAGATCAGCCCGGACCTCGCCGCCGTCGCCGCCGCGATCCACGAGACGCTCGTCGAGCTCGACGTCGAGGGTGCCTTCGTCAACGTCGTCCTCGCCCGCTGGCACGGCCCGTCCAGCCGTCTCTCGTGGATCACCTGCGGCCACCAGGCGCCGCTGCTGATCTCGCCTGACGGCGAGCTCGAGCAGCTGTCCGACCCCGACCACGAGGGGCTGGGCCTCGGCGTCGCGGACCGCGAGTTCGCCGTCAGCCACCGCCGGCTCCAGCCCGGCGAGCGCCTGCTGCTGCTCTCGGACGGCGCGCTGGACCGGCGCACCTCGGGAGGCGGCACGATCGGCCTCGACGGGATCCGGGGCGCGGTCGCACGTGCCCGGGACATGAGCGCGCCGTCGACCGTCCGCGCGATCGAGGACGCGATCCACGACGCCTCGTCGGAGCCCCTCGAGGACGACGCGACCGTCGTCGTGTTCGCCCCCAGCACGCGCGTCTAGGCTCTCGCCATGCCTGACGACTGGGAGCACCGCATGGCCGGCGTGTGGGCCACCATCGACGAGCGCGAGCCGGCCGACTTCGTCGCCGCGGTCGACGAGCTCGCCGCGCTGCGCGGCGACGACCCCGACGCGATCTTCGAGCAGGGCGCCGCGCGCGACTCGACCGGGCACTCCGACGAGGCGGTGCCGCGCTACGAGCGCGCGCTCGCCCTCGGGCTGAGCGGCGAGCGCCGCCGCCGCGCCGTGATCCAGCTGGCCAGCTCGCTGCGCAACCTCGGCCGCGCCGAGGAGAGCGTCCGGCTGCTCCGTGCCGAGCGCGAGGCCGGCTCGGACCACCTCGACGACGCGGTCAGCGCGTTCCTGGCGCTGGCGCTCGTGGAGACCGGCGACGAGCGCGAGGCGGCGTCGCTGGCGCTCGAGGCGCTCGCGCCGCACCTGCCGCGCTACCAGCGCTCGCTGGGCAACTACGCACGCGAGCTGCGCGGCGAGGACTAGCCGCGCAGCCCCCAGGCGCCGACGACGGCGGGCAGCAACAGCGTCGCATCCATCGCGACGCTCTCCTCGGTGAGGCGCTGCTCCAGGGTGTCGAGGCGCATCTCGTCCTCCGTGGCGATGCCCGCGGCGACGATCGGCCGGGCGAGCGTGCGCACGACGGCGGTCAGCAGTCGCGCCGCGGTCGGATCGTGCGGGTCGTAGTAGCGCTGCAGGCCGAGCGACTCCGTCTCGGCGAGACCCGCCTCGGCGAGGATCCGCTGTAGCCGCGTGCCGATCCGCGGATCGGCGCCCGCGGCGCGGAACGCCGCCTCGACCCAGCCCAGCGCCTGGGCGAGAAGGGCCAGGGGCGGCTCGCCGCGCACCGTGCCGAGGTCGAAGTCCAACGCCACGAAGCGGCCGCCGGGGCGCAGGGCCTCGGCGTGGTGGCGCACGATGTCGACGGCGTCGGGCAGGTGAAACAGCAGCAGCCGGGCGACGACGGCGTCGAACGGCTCCGCCGAGCGGTAGCTGCGCGCGTCGGCTTCGAGCAAGCGGACCTGGTCGAGCCCGCCCGCCGCGCGACGCCGCTCGGCGTGATCGAGCAGCGGCGTCGCGAGGTCGATCCCGACGACCGCGCCGCTCGAGCCGACGAGCTCCGCGAGCGCGAAGGCGACGTGCCCGAGCCCGGTGCCGAGATCGAGCACCCGCATCCCCGGGCCGATTCCTGCGGCCCGGAGGAGAAGCGCGGTGGCGGGCGCGATCGAGGCGGCCTGCGCGTCGAGGCGCGCGACCTCCGCCTCGTCGCTGCCCAGCACGTAGGCGGGCGGCGAGCGCATCGCGACGATCGTACGCCCGCGGCACGCCGGGGGCAGCGCGGCACTGGCCGGATGGCCGGGGCGCGGCGACCCGAGCGCCGCGACGGGTCAGCTTGGGGACCCCGGAGGGGTTCGCGGCGGGTCGACAGGAGACCTTCGCGCTGGGAAGGTCCGCGGACGTGCGCACGCTGCTCGCGATCCTCGCCGCGCTGCTCGCCGCCGCCGGGCTCGCGCTCCTGTACGCGCAGCGCTCGGTGTTCGACGAGGGCGGCTTCGCGGCGCGCACCGATGCGGCGCTGCGCTCCGACGCGGTCCGCGAGGCCGCGGCGCGACGGATCGCGGGCGCCGCGGTCCGCGCCAAGCCCGACCTCGTCGCCGTGCAGCCGCTGCTGGAGAGCGCCGCCGCGGCGGTCACGGGCACGCCGGCGTTCCGCTCACTCGCCGTCGCGGCCGCCCGCGACGTGCACCGCGCGGCCTTCGATCGCGACGCGAGCTCGGTGACGCTCGCGGTGACCGACGCCGGGATCCTCGTCTCCGAGGCCGCGAGCCACCTGAGCCCGGATCTGGCCAAGCGGCTGCCGGACGACTTCGATGCGCGGCTCGCCTCCGTGCGCGGAGGCTTCGACGGCGCGGCGCTGCGGGTGACCGAGCGGGCCGACACGGTCCGCCGCCTCTGGCCGCTCACGCTGCTCGCCGCCGCCCTCCTCGCAGCCGCGGCGATCGCCCTCTCGCGCCCGCGGCGCGCCGGCGTGATCCGTGTCGGAGCCGCGCTCGCCGCCGTCGCCGCCCTGCTCGCGCTCGCCACGCTCGTGGTCCCGCGGCTCGCCGCGACGCGCGCGCCGCCGGCCGATCGCGACGCGGTCCGCGCGATCGCCGCCGTGTGGCTGGAGCCGCTGCGCGACTGGTCGCTCGCGCTGGGGCTCGCCGCCGCGGTCGTCGCGATCGCCGCGGCGTCGGTCGTGCGCCCCGTCTCCCCGGCCCCGCTGTTGGGACGCGCCTGGCGCGCCGCGGCGACGCGCCCCGCGCGACCGGCCCTGCGCGCGGTCCGCGGCGTCGCGATGGTCGCGCTCGGCGTGGCCGTGGTGCTGTGGCCGGGCACCGCGGTCGCCGTCGTCGCGGTCGCCGCCGGCGCGCTGCTCGTGCTCGCCGGCGCGGCCGAGCTGATGGCGCTCGCCGCGCGGCCGCCCGCCGCGGCAGCCGCTCCGCGCGCGCGACGCCGCACCGTCCTGCGGGTCGGCGCCGCGGCCGTCGTGCTCGTCCTCGGCGCCGCGGGCGCGGCGGCGATCGCCTCCGGGGACGGGCCGGACGCGACGCCGCCCACGGCCTGCAACGGCTCGCGCGCGCTCTGCTCGCGCCCGCTCGACGACGTGGCGTTCGCGGGCACGCACAACTCGATGTCGGCCGCCGGCGAGCCCGGATGGCTGTTCGCCGCGCAGGAGGCCGGCATCCCGGCGCAGCTGCGCGACGGCATCCGCGCGCTGCTGATCGACACCCACTACGGCGTGCAGACGCCGCGCGGCGTGGCGAGCGTGCTCGGCCCGGGCTCCAAGAGCCGCGCGAAGATCGCCAACCAGGTCGGCGACACCTTCGTGCGCACCGCCGAGCGCCTGCGCAAGACGCTCGGCTACCGCGGCGGCGGCACGCCGGCGGTCTTCCTCTGCCACGCGTTCTGCGAGGTCGGCGCGACGGGCGCGGTCGCGGCGCTGACGCAGGTGCACCGCTTCCTCGTCGCCCACCCCGGCGAGGTCCTGATCCTCTCGATCGAGGACGACACCTCGGCGCAGGCGACGGCCGCCGCGATCCACGCGAGCGGGCTCGACCGCGAGGTCTACCGCGGCCGGGTGACGCCGCCGTGGCCGACGCTCGGCGAGATGGTCGAGCGCAACCAGCGCGTGCTCGTCCTCGTGGAGAACCACGCCGGCGGGGAGCCGTGGATGCACCGCCAGGACGAGATCGCCCAGGAGACGCCCTACCGCTTCGAGACCGCCGCCGAGCTGCGCGCGCCCGACAGCTGCCGCCCCAACCGCGGCGGCACGCGCGGCTCGCTGCTGCTCGTCAACCACTGGGTCGACACCAGCCCGGCGCCGCGGCCGACGCTGGCCGAGCGTGTCAACGCCGCCGGCTTCCTCGGCAACCGGCTCGCGCGCTGCGAGCGCGAGCGCACGATGCTGCCGAACATCGTGGCCGTCGACTTCTACCGCGAGGGCGACCTCTTCGGCCAGGTCGCGAAGCTCAACCGAGCAGCAGCGCGGTGACGATCGGGCGCGAAGCCGGCGCCGGCTGG
This sequence comes from Solirubrobacteraceae bacterium, assembly GCA_036269915.1. GTDB lineage: Bacteria > Actinomycetota > Thermoleophilia > Solirubrobacterales > Solirubrobacteraceae > DATBDM01. Next base: position 9,772 of record DATBDM010000232.1, read on the forward strand.
TCCTGCTCGCTGTAGGGCCGGTTGAGCAGATGCCCGCGGTGGACGAGGGTCGTCGAGCCGCCGCCGTCGAGGTTCATCGCCACATGGCAGCCGAGGTCGCGCATCACCGCGCCGGTCTCGGCCAGGCTCAGCCCGTCGTCGATGCGGCTGCGGCGGCCGTCGCAGACGACGACCGTGACGTGCCCGTCGCCGATTCCGATCGCCGCCCGCGGGTGCCGCCCGTCGGTGATGTCGGAGTCGAACTGGTCCGACGCGGCGCTGAAGCCCTCGACGTCCTCGGTGCGGTCGAAGACGACCTCACCGTCCTGGACGAGCAGCGGGCCGGCCTGCAGCAGGTCGCCGCCCGGGGCGTCCGGGAGCTCGCCCCGGCGGGCCATGACGATCCCGTCGTCGCTGACATGCAGCGCCGGGCGCAGCGCGCGACGCGGGTCCGGGAACGGCTCGTGCGCGACCGCCTCGCCGGCGATGCGGATCTCGCCGAGCGGCCGGAACGGGTCGCGCAGGTAGAAGCCGCCGACGATCGCCTCTTGCACCTGCGCGCGTGAGCACCAGTGGTCGAGCCTCCGCGGCTGCCGGAACAGCTGCACGCGCGGCCGCAGGCCGCCCAGCGGATGGCGCACGACGTAGACCGTCGTCTCCGCGCCGTCCGCCAGCCGGTCCCTGCGCAGCGTGTACACGCGCTCAGTCGTAGCGCTTGATGATCCGCACGTTCAAGGCCAGCATGATCGCGCCCAGCACGGCCACGACGAGGAAGCCCGGCCAGATGTGGCGCCAGTCGAGGTCGACGAGGATCAGCGACCGCAGCGACTCCATCACGTAGGTGACGGGGTTGATGGTCGCCGCGATCTCCATCGGCCGGGTCAGCATGTCGCGCGGCACGAAGTTCGGCGTCAGGAACAGCAGCGGGAAGAAGATCAGCCCGCCGGAGTTCGTCGCCGCCGCACTGCGGGTCTTGAGCGCGATCAGCTGCATGAAGCCGACGAAGACGACCGACCACAGCGCGGTGAGCAGCACGAGCAGGACGAAGCCGAGCACGCCGCTGGCGATCGTGATGCCGAAGATCAGCCCCAGCACGGTGACCGCGACGGCGATCAGCACTCCCTTGGCGAGCTCGGCGATCAGCCGGCCGAGGACGATCGCCGTCCGTGGGATCGGCGTCGCGCGGAGCTTGTCGAAGTAGCCGCCCTCGATGTCCTCGACGAGGAACAGCGCGGCGGTGCCGAAGGAGCCCGCGAGCAGCAGTGAGCTCGGCAGCTGGAAGGCGCCGTAGCCCTGGCCGTGCAGGAACTCCGTCGACTGCGACGGGAAGATCTTGCCGGCCTGCCCGACGTTGACCACGAGGAAGAACAGCGGGATGAACAGGGTCGGGACGAGCGCCTCGGGCGTCCGCCACGCCTCGAGCAGCGCGCGCCGCCCGAGCACCAGGGCCTGGGTCATGCCGTCACCTCCTGCACGTCGCCCTCTTCGCGGCTGCGGGTGCGGCCGGTGGCGTCGAGGAACACGTCGTCGAGGGTCGGGTCCGCGGTCAGCCCGAGCCGCTCGCGCAGCTCGGCCTTGAGCTGGTCGGGCGTGCCCTCGCGCACGATCCGGCCGCCGTCGATGATCGCCAGCCGGTCGCAGAGCTGGTCGGCCTCCTCGAGGTACTGCGTGGTGAGGAAGACCGTGGTGCCGCGGCCGTTGATGCGCCGGACCTCGTCCCACACGGTCAGGCGGCTGGCGGGATCGAGGCCGGTCGTCGGCTCGTCGAGGAAGAGGATCTGCGGCTCGTGCACGAGCGCCGACGCGAGGTCGAGGCGGCGCTTCATGCCGCCCGAGTAGCCCTTGATCCGCCGGTCGGCGGCGTCCTCGAGCTCGACCAGCGCGAGCAGCTCGTCGGTGCGCTCGGCGGCAGCGTGCTGGGACATGCCGAAGAGCCGCCCCTGGAGGACGAGCAGCTCGCGCCCGGTCTGGCGCGGGTCCAGCCCGGCCTCCTGCAGCGCGACGCCCATCATCCGGCGCGCGGCGTCCGGGTCGCGGGCGACGTCGACGCCGCCGACATGCGCGCTGCCCGAGGTGATCGACAGCAACGTCGTCAGCATGCGCACGGTCGTCGACTTCCCGGCCCCGTTGGGTCCGAGGAACCCGAAGACCTCGCCGGACTCGACCCGCAGGTCGACGCCGCGCACGGCCTCGATCACGCCCGCCCGGCTCTTGTAGTGCTTGACCAGTTCCTCCGCCGATACGGCGATCCCGTCGTCCACGCTCTGCTCCTCGTCCGCCTGCCTGATGAACGAGTAGACCGCGTCCGGCGGCGGAACTCATCGCGACGATCACGCAATGGTCACGAATCTGCGGGTTCGAAGCCGCTCCGGCGGGCGCCGCGCTCGATCAGCCTCCGGCGCTGGCCGAGCCCGCCGACGCGGCGACGCGCGCCGCCGCCGTCCGGGCACGCTGCGGCGCCGTAGCGGCCGATCGTGCCAGCGCGGTGAACCCGTAGGCGCTGACCGCGACGACGCAACCCTCGACGAACAGCGACGCCAGGCCGAGCGGGTCGGTCCAGTTGCCGATGTCGTCGTCGGCGCTCGGCAGGCCGGTGGTCCGGCTGAGGATGTAGCCGGCGATGACGAGTCCGGCGAGGCCGCCGACGGCGAGCCAGACGGCACGGCCGGCGCCGCGCAGGACCAGCGCCGCGAGGGCCAGGGAGGTGACCATCAGCGCCACGTACATCCAGAACAGGTAGCGCGTCTCGGCGTAGGTGTCGATCGAGTCGAGCAGGTGGATGAGGGCGATGCCGGCGAGGCCGACGGCGGCGATCGCGCGCGCGGCGATGTCGCGCGCGAGCCGTTCGAGATCAGGTGCGGGCTGGCTCATTGGGCGGCATACGCGCGTCAGCCTCGGAGCGTTCGCAGGTAGGCGTCGATCGCGGCGAAGTCGCGATCGGAGACGATCCGCGGCGGGAACAGGCCGTCCTCGTGCACGCGCCGGAACTCCTCCAGGTCGCGGCCCCCGGCGAGGCTCGGCCCGCGGTCGCCCTGCGCGAGTGCCCCGTGGCAGCTCGCGCAGCCGAGCCCGCTCTGCGAGAACGCGAGCTTCCCCGCCTGTGCGGGCGGCATGCCCTTGGCGAGCGCGACGTCGAGCTGCTTGGCACCGGACGCGCTCTGTGCCAGCTGGCCTCCGCTCGCGACCCCGACCGCGCTGTTGTAGGTCATGCGCCCGCCGAGGTAGCCCTGCGCGAACACCGCGACGAGCGCGATCACGCCGCCGGCCAGCAGCTCGGCCGAGTGCGTGTGGCGATCGGTCTGCGCGCGCCGGAACCGCCAGGCGACGAGCACGACGGTCATCAGGGTCACCGCGATGCCGAGCCAGAAGTGCACCGTGCCGACGCGCAACGAGGAGCCGCGCAGCGTCCGCTGCGCCTGGCCCCAGACGAGCAGCCCGGTCGCGCCGGCCAGGAGCGTCCCGGCGAGCGCGGCGCCGACGACCCACGGCTCCGCGTGGCGCAGCCACTCACCGCCCCATCCGACCCGTCGCGCGAGCAGCACCAGCACGTAGACCGGGATCGCGATGACGGCGAGGTGCGTCGCCGCCCCGTGGAGCTCGGAGAGATGCGGCATCGCGGCCAGTCTGGACGGCGGCGGCAAGCGCCCGGTCCGGCGGGGGCAAGGATTCGGCAAAGACGCCGCGGCTTTGCCATCTCTTGACGTGGCTCTCACCGAACGGTGACGCTCGCAGGCCGATCCTGGCCGGTATGCGCGCCCCTCGCCCGCTCTCCCCCGCCGCCGCGCTGCTCCCGCTGCGCGTCTTCCTCGGCGCCACGTTCGCCTACGCCGGCGTGCAGAAGCTCTCCGATCCCGGCTTCCTGGCCCCAGGTGCCCCGACCTACATCGGCACGCAGCTGCATGGCTTCGCCCAGGGCACGCCCGGAGGCTGGCTGCTGCGGACCTTCGCGCTCCCCCACCCGGGCCTCGCCGGCGTCGGCGTCGCGGTGGTCGAGATCGCGGTCGGCGTGCTGATGCTGCTGGGCCTCGCGACGCGCGCGGCCGCGCTGGTCGGCCTCGGCCTGAACCTCGTGCTGTTCCTGACGGCGAGCTGGCACACGTCGCCGTACTTCCTCGGCTCCGACATCGTCTTCGTCTTCGCGTGGCTGCCGTTCGTGCTCGCGGGCAGCGCCGGGCAGCCGGCGCTCGAGCGCTCCGCGGAGGGGGCGAGTAGCTCGCGGCGCGAATTCCTGGGCGCGGCCTGGGGCGGCGCGGCGGGCGCGGTCGCGCTGATCGCCGGCGTGGCGGTCGCGTTGCGCGGCGCGCCGCCGACGCGGGCCGCCGCCCGGGGTCCGGCAGCGGCGGCGCCGCGGCCGCGTCACCGGCATCGACGCCACCGGCGCGCCTCCGGGCCGCCGAGCGGCGGCGTGCGGCTGGCCTCGTCGAACCGGCTCGCGCGCGACAGCGGCGCGCTCTACCGCGACCCTGCCGACGGCCAGGCGGACATCGTCGTCCGCCACGCCGATGGGAGCCTCAGCGCCTGCTCGGCGATCTGCACCCACGCGGGCTGCCGGGTCGAGTACCAGGCCGGCGCGCTGCTGTGCCCGTGCCACGGCTCGATCTTCGACAGCCGCACCGGCGCCGTCCGCCAGGGGCCGGCGACGCAGCCGCTCGCGGTCAAGCGCGTCGTCGAGGAGGGCGGGAGCATCTACGCCGTCCCGTCGTGACGCCGCCTACCCTCCCCGAGGTGCACCGGCTCCTGCTCGCCGAGGACGACGAGGGCATCCGCGAGCCGCTCACGCGCGCGCTGCGCCGCGAGTCCTACGAGGTGGAGGCGGTCGCGGACGGCGCCGAGGCCGCGCGGCGCGGCGTCGAGGGGTCCTTCGACCTGCTGGTGCTCGACCTCGGCCTGCCGGGCGTCGACGGGCTCGAGGTCTGCCGCCGCGTGCGTGCCGCCCACCCGCGCGTGCCGATCCTGATCCTGACCGCCCAGAGCGGTGAGCTCGACGTCGTCGAGGGCCTCGACGCGGGTGCCGACGACTACGTGCCCAAGCCGTTCCGGCTCGCGGAGCTGCTCGCCCGCGTGCGCGCCCTGCTGCGCCGGACGACGCCGGCCGAGCTGCAGGCGCAGGCGATCCGGCTCGAGCCCGAGTCGCGCCGCGCCTACCGCCACGACGAGGAGCTCGCGCTCACGCCGAAGGAGTTCGACCTGCTCGCGCTGCTGCTGGCCAACGCCGGCACGGTCGTCCGCCGCGAGCGGCTGATGTCCGAGGTCTGGGACGAGAACTGGTTCGGGTCCACGAAGACACTCGACGTCCACATGTCCTCGCTGCGACGCAAGCTCACCGGCGACGACGGCGGCGAAGGCCCGATCACCACGGTGCGCGGGGTCGGCTTCCGCTTCGAGTCCTGAGCGGTGCGCCGCCGGCTGCTGGCCACCAACGCGATGATCGCGCTCGCTGCGGTGCTCGTTCTCGGCCTGCCGCTGGCGATCGTCGAGGCCCACCGAGAGCGCGCCGACGCCGAGACCCAGCTCGAGCGCGAGGCCGACGCGGTCGCCGCCGCCGTCGACGACCGCATCGAGGCGGGCCGTCCGCTGGACGTCGCCGCGCTGCGCGTACGCATCCGTCCCGGTCACGAGGTCACGATCCGTCCGCGGCGCGGCGCGATCGTCCGCGTCGGCGGGCCGATCCGCGGCGACCGCATCACCGTCGGCTCGGGCGCCGCCGACTCGGCGCGCGTGACGGCGAGCGCCCCGAGCTCCGAGGTCACGGCGCGCGTCGAGCGGCGCTGGGCGCTGATCGGCCTGCTCTCGCTCGCGGGCATCACCGCCGCCGTGGCACTCGGCGCACTCCAGGGCCGCCGGCTCGCGCGTCCACTCGAGCGGCTCGCGCGCACCTCGACGCGGCTCGGCGAGGGGGACTTCTCGACGCGCGCCGAGCGCTCGGCGATCCCTGAGATCGACGCGGTCGCGGCCGCCCTCGACTCGACCGCGATCCGCATCGCGCGGCTGCTCGGTCGCGAGCGGGAGTTCGCCGCCAACGCGGCGCACCAGTTGCGCACGCCGCTGACGGCGCTGCGGCTGCGCCTGGAGGAGATCGAGGCGCTGGGCGGTGCCGACGTCGCGGCCGAGACGGCGCCGGCGCTGCACGAGGTCGACCGGCTCCAGGCGACGATCGCCGACCTGCTCGCCCACGCCGAGAACGGCCGTGCGGGCGACGCCGGGCCGCTCGACGTCGCCGAGCTCGTCCGCGCGCACGCCGAGCGCTGGCGGCCGCTGTACGCGCGCGCCGGGCGCCCGCTCGCGGTCGAGGCGGCCGCGGGGGCGAGCGCGGGCGCCTCGGCCGGTGCGGTCGGCCAGGCCGTCGACGTGCTGATCGAGAACGCGCTGCAGCACGGCGGCGGCGCGGTCACGGTGAGCGTCGAGGATCGCGACGGGCGGGCGGTGATCGCGGTCGCCGACGAGGGCGACGGCGTCCCGGCCGGCGCCGAGCGGGCGATCTTCGAGCGCGGCGGCTCGCCGGCCGGCGGCACCGGCGTCGGCCTGCACCTCGCCCGGGCGCTGGTGGAGGCCGACGGCGGGCGGCTGCGCCTGGTCCGGCCGCGGCCGGCGCGCTTCGAGATCGCCCTGCGGAGCTAGGCCTTCCTCCCCACCGCCAGCAGGTACTCCATCTCGAAGCGCGCGTCGTCCTCGGAGCCCAGGTTCCAGTCGCGGCTGAAGCGGTCGATCTCGTCGCGCAGCTCCTGCTCGCGGCCGTCGCGGCTCGCGTTGCCCAGCGCGGCGATCGTCGGCCCGTAGCGCTCCTTGAAGTGGTCGCCGAAGTCGGTCGCGCGCGCGAACGCCGTGACCTCGAGGACGCCTCGCTCGAGCATGCCGAGCTCCACCCGGTCGCCGAGCAGCTCGCGCAGATGGTCCTGGCCGCCCCACAGCGGCGGCGGCTGGGCGCCCGGCGGCGGTGGGGGCGCGAACGGCTTCATGGTCCTGAACAGCGCGCCGACCAGGCCCTCGGGGGTCCAGCTCAGCAGCCCGAGCGTCCCGCCCGGGCGCAGCACGCGCACGAGCTCGTCGGCGACCGCCTGGTGATGCGGCGCGAACATGGCCCCGATCGAGGACATGACGACGTCGAAGGCAGCGTCCTCGAACGGCAGGTCCTCCGCGTCCGCCTCGATCCACGTCAGCTCGACGCCCGCGGCCTCGGCGCGGGCGCGGCCCGCGTCGAAGAGCTCCGGCGCGAGGTCGCTCGCGGTCACCCGCGCGCCGCGCTCGGCGGCGGGGATCGAGGCGTTCCCGCTGCCGGCGGCGACGTCGAGCACGAGCATGCCGGGCTCGATGGCGCAGGCCTCGACCAGCCGGGGCCCGAGCGGCAGCAGGAAGGTCTCGACCATCCCCGGGTAGTCGCCCGAGGCCCACATCGCGCGGTGGCGCGTTCTCAGCTCGGTGTCCATCAGCCGACGCTACCCGCGAAGCGCGCGCGGGTGCTAGACCAAGGTCCATGAAGGCAGTCCAGTTCAGCGAGTACGGCGACCCCGAGGTGCTGCACGTCGCCGAGGTCGACGAGCCGCACGCCGGCCCGGGCCAGATCCGCATCGCGGTGCGCGCCGCCGGCGTGAACCCCATCGACTGGAAGGTCCGCTCGGGGATGTTGGCCGAGCGTCCCCTCGCGACGCCGACGACGCCGGGCTCGGACGTGGCCGGGGTGGTCGACGAGGTCGGCGAGGGGGTCGACGACGTGGCCGTCGGCGACGACGTGTTCGGCTTCGCGATCGGCGGTGGCGCCGCCGAGCACACGCTGCTCGCGCACTACGCGCGCAAGCCGCCCGAGCTCTCGTGGGAGGAGGCCGGCGGGTTCCCCGTCGCGGTCGAGACCGCGGCGCGCGCGCTCGACGCGCTGGGCGTCGGGGAGGGTCAGACCGTGCTGATCACCGGTGCCGCGGGCGGCGTTGGGACCGCGGCGGTCCAGCTCGCACGGCTGCGCGGCGCGCGCGTCATCGGGACCGCGAGCGAGCGCAATCACGACTTCCTGCGCTCGCTCGGCGCCGAGCCGACCACCTACGGCGACGGCCTCGTCGAGCGCGTCCGCGAGCTGGCGCCCGACGGCATCGACCGCGCGCTCGACACCGCCGGCCGCGGCGCGCTGCCGGACCTGATCGAGCTGACCGGGGACGCGGGGAACGTCGTCACGATCGCCGACTACAGCGCGCCGAAGCTCGGCGTGCGCGTGTCCGCCGGCGGCGGCACCGAGCGTGCGTACTACGCGCTTGCGGACGCCGCGCGCTACGCGCAGGAGGGACGCTTCTCGCTACCCGTCGAGCGGACGTTCTCCTTCGCCGACGCCGCGGAGGCCCAGCGGGTCTCCGAGGCGGGCCACGTGCGCGGGAAGCTCGCGCTCGTGCCCTGAGGTCCGCGCCGCGACACACCGCGCCCCGGAGTCCCCCGGACCATTACCTTCTGAGTCGATGCTCCCGGTCCAGGTCGCACTCGTCTCGAACACGCGGCGGACGAACCCGGCCGACGTCGCGCATGTCGCGGCCGCGCTCTCCAAGCAGGCCGCCCGCGACCTCGCCCCGCTGTGGGCGATCACCGCGACGGTCGACGCGTTCCCGTCGCTGCGCTCGGTGCCTGCCGGCTACTGGCCGATCATCGTTGTGGACCGCGTCGAGGGCGCGGCCGGCTTCCACCTCGATCGCAACGGGCGTCCCTACGCGCTGGTCGAGTACAGCGACAGCTGGTCGCTGACGGCCAGCCACGAGGCGCTCGAGATGCTCGTCGACCCGTTCGGCCGGCGCACCGCCGCCGGGCGCTCGCCGAAGTTCGGCCAGGGCCAGGTCGAGTTCCTCGTCGAGGCGTGCGACCCCTGCGAGGCCGCCGCCTTCGCCTACACGATCAACGGCGTGCTGGTGTCGGACTTCCTGACGCCGCCCTTCTACGACCCGCGCCGGACCGTGGGCGCGCGCTACTCGTTCACCGGCGCCATCACCCGCCCGCGCGAGGTGCTCGAGGGCGGCTACCTCTCGTGGTGGGAGCCGCGCTCGAACCACATCTGGCAGGAGCAGTTCTTCTCGGAGGGCCGGCGCTTCGTCGACCTCGGCGAGGGCGACTTCGCCACGAGCGCACTGCGCGAGTTCGTCGATGCCAACACGCCGCATCCCGACGTCGAGACCGGCCTCCCGGAGAGCAACCCGGCGCTCACCGACGCGCGCGAGGCGTGGGCGGGTGCGAAGGACTCCGCCGAGGCCTGTGGCGAGCGGCTCGAGGCGGAGATCGCCGAGCGGCTCGGCTGAGCCGGCGCGCGGACGCGATCCCTAGGATCGCGGGCCATGCTCGCCGCCACCGCCACCGCCTTCAGCACCGACGACCCGCTCTCGGGCCTCGAGCTCGGCGAGCGGCCCGAGCCCGAGACGCCCGACGGCTGGGCGCGGGTGACGGTCAGGGCGGCGTCGCTCAACCACCACGACCTGTGGTCGCTGCGCGGCGTCGGGCTCAAGGAGGAGCAGCTGCCGATGATCCTCGGCACCGACGCGGCGGGCGTCGACGAGGACGGCAACGACGTCGTCGTGCACGGCGTCATCACGAGCCCCGGCTGGACGGGAGACGAGACGCTCGACCCGCGGCGCACGCTGCTCTCCGAGCGCCACCCGGGCGCTCTGGCCGAGCACGTCGCGGTCCCCCGCCGCAACCTCGTCCCCAAGCCCGAGGGACTGAGCTTCGAGGAGGCCGCGTGCCTGCCGACGGCCTGGCTGACCGCCTACCGGATGCTGTTCAGCCGCGGGGCGGTCAAGCCGGGGATGACCGTCCTCGTCCAGGGCGCCGGGGGCGGCGTGGCGACGGCGGCGATCGCGCTCGGGCGCGCGGCGGGGGTGCGCGTCTGGGCGACGTCGCGCTCGGCGGAGAAGCGCGAGCGGGCGCTCGAGCTCGGCGCCGATGCCGCGTTCGAGACCGGCGCCCGGCTGCCCGAGCGCGTCGATGCGGTGCTGGAGACCGTCGGCGAGGCGACCTGGTCGCACTCGCTGAAGTCGCTCAAGCCGGGCGGCACGGTCGTCGTCTGCGGCGCGACCAGCGGGCAGGCGCCGAGCGCCGAGCTCAACCGCGTGTTCTTCCTGCAGCTGTCGGTGGTCGGATCGACGATGGGCACCACCGCCGAGCTCGCCCAGCTGGTGCAGCTGCTCGCGAGCTCCGGCATCCGCCCGGTCATCGACCGCGTCCTCCCGCTCGCCGACGCGCGCGAGGGCTTCGCCGCGCTGGACGCGGGCGAGGTGTTCGGCAAGGTGGTCTTCACACCGGGCGGATGACCGACAGGGCGAAGCGCGACTCGTCGTCGGTCAGGAACGACTCGAGCTCCAGCCCACCCGCCGCGAGGTCGGTCTCGAGCCGCTCGCGCGTGAACTTCGCCGACACCTCGGTACGCAGCTCCTCACGATGGGCGAAATGCACCGTCAGGTCGAGCGCGTCGAGCCGCACCACCTGCGGTGTCAGCGCGCGCAGGCGCATCTCGATCCATTCGTGCACGCGGTCGTAGAAGGCGACGTGCTCGAAGGCGTCGAGGTCGAAATCGGCGCCGAGCTCGCGGTTGAGCACGGCCAGGAGGTTGCGGTTGAACGCCGCGGTCACTCCGGCGGCGTCGTTGTACGCGGCCTCCAGCACCCCCGGGTCCTTGACGAGATCCGTCCCCAGCAGCAGCCGGTCCTGCTCGCGCAGCAGGCCGCCGAGCGCGCGCAGGAAGCGCCGGCGCTGGCCGGGCAGGAGGTTGCCGATCGTGCCGCCGAGGAAGGCGACGAGCCGCGGGCCCTCGGCCGGCGGGATCTTGCCGAGGTGGCGCTCGAAGTCGCCGAGGATCCCGTGCACCCGCAGTCCCGGGTACTCCTCGACGAGCTGGTCCGCGCTCGCCCGGAGCACCGCCTCGGAGACGTCGAACGGGACGTAGCGGTCGAGCGTCCCGGCCGCGTGCATCGCGTCGAGCAGCACGCGTGTCTTGTCCGGCACGCCCGAGCCGAGCTCTACCAGCTCGGCGGCCCCGGTGGACGCGACCAGCTCCGCGCCGTGCGCCTCGAGGATCGAGCGCTCGGCCCGCGTCGGGTAGTACTCGGGCTGCCGGCAGATCTCGTCGAACAGCCGCGAGCCCTCGGTGTCGTAGAGGTGCTTCGGCGAGAGCTCCTTGAACGGGCGGGTCAGCCCGTCGAGGGCGTCGTAGGCCAGCGAACGCTCCTCTCCCGCACCGAGATGGACGTCGACCCGGACCGCGCTCGCGCTCATCGGATCGAGGGTACCCCGACCCGCGCGCGGCGCCGGTGCGCGGCGAGCAGCCCGCTCATGAGCACGACCGCCAGCGCCGTGCCGTAGGCGAGCTGGCCGACCTGGTAGGCGGGCCACTCCGGCAGCGGCACCTTCTCGAGCGTGCGGAAGAACAGCGGGTAGCCCGCGGCGGCGACCGCGAGCCACCACCACGCGCCCTCGAGCGCGGCGAGAGCGGCCAGCGGCACGGCGTACCAGGGCTGCACGGTGGTCGCGGCGAGCAGCAGCGCGCCGAGCAGGCGCCGCATGGCGACGTCGACCGTCAGCCGCTCGTGCTGCGCGACCACCCATCCCGCCGTCCCGAGCACGATCCCGACCGCGACGACCTGCGCGAGCGTGCCGGTCAACCCGACGGCGTCGAGCAGCAGGAACCGCTTGCCGCCCGCGTAGTTCTCCTCGCGCAGGTAGCCCGGCAGGTAGCCGAGCACCTTCGGGCCGACGGCGAGGACGTGGGGCGCATAGCCGAGCAGGATCACCGCCGCGAAGGCCGCGACCGCGCGCTGCCAGCCACGGCGCAGCAGCAGCGCCGCCATCAGCAGCGCCGGGTAGAGCTTGACGAGCGTCGCCATCGCCAGCAGCGCGCCGGCCACGGCCGGACGGCGCCGCGCGGCCCACAGCGCACCGAGGATCATGAGCGTCGCGAGCCCGTCGACGTGCCCGTTCTGCACCGCCTCGAGCACCGCCACCGGGCACCACGCGTAGAGGACGAGCCAGCGCGGATCGCGGCCCCAGGAGCGCAGCAGCGCGAGCATGACCGCGAGCGTCGCGAGATCGGCGACGAGCGCCGCGATCTGCCAGGTGCGGTCCTCCCCACCGTCGCCCGCGACCGCGTGCACGCCGACGAACCAGGCCTCGGCGACCGGCGGGTAGATCGTGCGGTCCCACGGGCGGTTGATGCGGATGCAGCCGGGGTCGCGGTTCAGCGAGCGGCACGTCGCCGCGTCGGGGAACAGCCAGCGCAGGCGCAGCCGCTCGAGCTGCGGCGCGTTCGGCGGGTAGCGGTACGGGTCGACGCCCGCGGCCTGCACGTGCCCGTCCCAGGCGTAGCGGTCGACGTCGTTCGAGAGCGCAGGGACGCCTGCGAGCGCCACGACGCGCATGGCGATCGCCCCGGCGACGATCAGGCCGACGGCGGGGCGGCGCGGCACGCCGAGCACGCAGGCGGCGCCGACCGCGAAGACGACCCACCACGCCGAGACCGCGCGCAGCAGCGTCTCGGGCTCGCCGCGGATGCGGGTGCCCGAAGCGATCCGCCACGACAGCCAGGTCGCCGCCGCCGCGGCCAGGACGCCGCCGAGCAGGCGCAGGCGCTGCGCGAGGGTCAACGGGAAGGGGGCGGAGACAACACGCTCGGATTGCGTACCCCGAGGCTCCCCCGGATCACCCGCGGCGGCGAAACGCCGGCCCGGGGCTCAGAAACCGCCGATCAGGTTGCGGGTGAAGTCGTCGCTGTCCTCGACGGTGTCGACGAGCGACTTCTGCCGCGGCACGATCGCCGTGACCGGCGGGCCGAGGCGCTCGACGCGGTGGATCAGGTCGCGGCGCAGCCACTTCGAGACGCCCTTCGGGAGCGTCGAGATCAGGATCTCGTCGAAGTGGTGCTCGCGCACCGCCGCCTCGACGGCCGTGAACGGGTCGGGACCGCCGACCAGGTGATCGACGGGACCCCGGGCGGCGCGCTGCAGCAGCGGGAGCGCGCCCTCGAGCGTCCAGTCGGCGGCCTTGCGGTCCTGCACGTCGGGGATCAGGAGGGTGAACGTCGTCGGCTCCGCCTTGGCGCGGCGCGCGACCTCGCTCAGCAGCCGTGGGGTCGACACGGTGCGGTTGGCCACAACCAGCACCCGCTTGGGTGACGAAGGCTCCACGAGACCTCCTTCGAGGGTCAGAGGGCACAATGTTCCTCCGTGGCCTCCTATGCGGTCAACCCGCTGGGCGTCGAGCACGCGCGCGAGCTCATCGACGCGCGCCAGTACGTGCTCGAGAGCGACTGGGGGCAGATCCAGCCGCGCGCCGCCGAGCAGAACGCGTTCCTGGAGAAGCGCTCCTGGGATCAGTACGCCGCCTGGCATCTCGGGCTGACCGAGGGCGCGACGGATCGCACGAAGGCGCGCTACGCGTTCGTCTACGGCGACTTCCGGCGGGTGCACCGGATGGGGCTCATCGCGTGCCTGTACCGCGCGGCGGAATGGCGCCACAAGGAGATCGAGCGGGCCGCCTACGAGCTGCTCCAGCACCTCGACGAAACATCCTCCTAAACCCGACCGGTTTTACGGACATCCGTCTGGTATCACTCGTAGGCAGCGACCCAGGAGATCCCATGAGCCTCACCATCGGCGATAC